>CANQYL010000014.1 GCA_947628035.1 uncultured Akkermansia sp.
TTCTCCCGCGTCTCTCAAACAACTCTCAACGCCATCGCCCTCTGGATGAATCGCTACCCTCGCGCCATCTTCGAGGGCAAATCCGCCTGGCATATGGCTCATTCCTTCCGCCACTATTTTACCCCTCTCTTCGCATGACCTCAACTCTTTCTGTCATATGTTGCATTTGTTCTTGCAATTCACACGGTTCTTCAAAATTTATTTAAGAAAACTTAAAAGAACTGGTACCAAGCTGACGCGAGAGCCATGAAAGATATAGGGGTACATGCACGTATGGTATGATATATTATGAGCAACGTGAAGAGAATCGGCATAGAACTCATGAGAAGCGGGCTGCTACTTGCGATGAGTCTGGGGGTTTACGTGTATGGTTCCGAGGAGAAAGCACACGTGCCGACAGTGCAGCAGAGAGAGCAGGAATTGAGGGAAGATGCCCACATCACGCAAGGAAAACTCAAGAGTGGGTTGCGTTACATCATTCGACCGACGTCCGAGCCAGTCGGGCGTGGCTCAGTGCGTCTTTACGTCCACGTCGGTTCCCTCAGTGAGAACGAGCTGAACACAGGGTTTTCCCATTTGCTTGAGCATATGGTTTTCAACGGGAGTCGCAACTACAAACGAGGAGAACTCATTCCGGTGATGCAGAAGCTGGGACTCGGCTTCGGAGGCGATGCCAACGCGTACACGAGCTTCCGGGAAACCGTGTATATGCTGGATCTGCCCAACCTCCAGGAAAAAACGGTCGACACAGCTCTCACCATCATGCGCGATTTTGCGGATGGAGCCACGTTGGATGACGAAGCCATTGACAAGGAGCGAGGTATCGTCATCAGCGAACTCAAGTCACGCGACTCCGCTTCCATGCGCGCCACCGTCAGTCTGTTGGAGCAGTTGAGTGAAGGCACAAGGTTGGCCAAATACATGCCTATCGGCAAAGAAGAAGTACTGCGTCACGGGTCAGCCGACCTTGTGCGCAAGCAATACAAGGACTTTTACGTACCGGGAAACATGGTACTCGTTCTCACCGGCGACTTTGAACCGAAACAGGCCGAAACGTGGATCAACAAACATTTCTCTGAGATGCAAGCTACGACCGTAGCACCCATGCCGGAACTCGGTTCCCTCTCCCCCTCCTCCCAACCCGAAAAATTGATTCCTAACGAAGAACTCGCTGATTGCAACATCATCATTTCCATCGTGCGTCCTTTCGAGAAGAAACCTGATTCCTTGAAACAGCGGGCGACGGATTTGCCGTTACAGTTGGCTTGCGAAATGCTTAACCGACGCCTCAAGCGTCTCACACACACTCCAGAATGTCCATTCAAAGTCGCCCGAACCGAGTGGGAGGATCTCTACCAAGTGACCGATCTTTCCACCCTCAGTATAACCACCGATCCTGCCAAGTGGCGACAGTCTCTGTCACTCGCTGTCGAGCAGCTGCGCCAAGCCATGCAGTTTGGCTTTGACCCCACAGAGCTGCAGGAAGCAACAGGGGCCCTCATGGCCAACTTGCGACAAGCGCGCGACACATGGGAGACGATGCCGGCTTCAGCCATGGCGGATCTCATCGTACGTGCTCTCAGTGACGGGACGTTGATGACCGATCCCGGGGAAGACATCCGCGCCATGGAGGTGGCGGTTCAACGCATTATGCAGAATCCGGAGCTCTGTCGGCGAGCTTTGGAGAAAGCATTTGACCTGCATCAGGCGAGGCTTACCCTCATGGGCAACCTTCCGAACGACAGCTCGGAAAAAGCACTCCGAGAAATCTTTGAACAAGCGCTCGCACAACCAGTGGAAGAGAGAGCATCTGAGACAACGAAACCCTTTGCATACGACACCATCGGTGTGCCCGGCGTCGTGTTGCACCGAGAGGATATCCAAGATCTCGGCATCACCACTCTCACCCTTTCCAATGGCATCAAAATAAACCTTAAACCTATCGACTTTCGAAAGGGAAGCATACGCGTGACGGCGGCAGTCAACGGAGGAAGGCTTGCCCTACCCGACACGCCCGGACTCACACAAATGGTACGAGCTGTCATGCAGAGGGGCGGTCTTCAGGAACACAGCTACGATGAGCTGGAGAGTCTCTTCGCCTCCAAACGAGTCTCGCTAGACTTCGATCTTACTCCCACGCATATTGTTTTCACCGGATTGAGTTCCACAGAGGATCTTGAGTTGCAGTGCAAGTTGCTCGCTGCCTCCATCCTCTACCCCGGCTACAGAGAGGATGGCGAACTTCTTTTGCGTCACAGTCTTAACAATGAGTATCGCGATCTTGAGGCCACACCAAACGGTGTTTATGCCATGCAATCTCGCCGGGCTCTGTTTGGGAAAAATACACTCTTCGTTGTACCTCAGCGCGAGGAAATAGAAGCTCTTTCCGCCCAATCGGTCAGGGAGGTTCTCTCCCCTCTTCTGGAGAAGAACTTCACCGAAGTAAGTCTCGTGGGAGACTTTGATGTCGATGAGATCATCCCGATCCTTGAACGCACCTTTGGCGCCATGCCCCAACGTCGGACAGAACCGATACCCGTACCGGACACGAGACGTCGTGTGGAGTTCCAACCATGGGGGCAACGCGAGATCATGCGCTACCCGACTGATCTTGACAAAACCATCGTAGCGCATGTGCACTATGCGGGCAACGGGAGAGATCTCCGTCGTAACCGTCGGCTCCATATCCTCTCCTCCATCGTGCGCGACAAACTCTTCAACGGTCTGCGCGCAAACATGGGAGAAAGCTACTCACCCAGTGCGAAACTGCAACTCAATCCGGACTTCGATAATGCTGCCCTGCTCACCACGGTAAGCTTCGGGGTAAAAGGTAACCGCACAAAGGTGAGCGCAGCCATGGAAAGTATCTGCACTGCCGTAGGACGAGGCGATATTTCCGACGATGATTTTGAGCGGGCGAAGCGCCCCATTGTAGCAGCCATGCAGAAATCGCTCGTCTCTCCGGACTACTGGGAAGAAAATCTCATCGACCTGCAGAGTAACCCTCAACGCCTATCTCTCATGCGTGATTTTAGCAAGGATGTCCAAGGCATCACGGCAGACGAGATACGAGCTCTCGGTTGCGAAGTCTTTGGCAAACCTGAGCAAACCAACTTTTACTTCGTCGTGCCTCAGGATACGGAAATTGATAAGGACGAAAACCAGGCTCAAGCCGGTCTAAACACCCGGGAAACAGAAGAGACTCCTGCCTTCAGCTCTCCTGCAGAGGGGGAATACGTCGTCCTGATGACGAAAGCTACGGCAGAGCGGGCAGAATGGAAAGCGGTGGCGGACGCGCTGCTGAAGAAATACGCCGGAGCCACGCTCGAAACCGTGGAAAAATTGGATGTAGAGAGTTGTGCGGAAACCCTGCGCAGGAGTGGCGCACGCTATGCCGCCATCGTTCTGCGTCCCGAGGAGGTTAACCGAGCCACGGTTGACATCTTGCACCGAGCCACTCGAAAAATCGACGACGATCCGTACGGAGACTGCCTGTGGGGGATCATATCCGGAAGCAACGCGGAAGACGCTCTGCGCATCGCTCAGCATGAAAAACCGCTCATCATCACAAGTCTCCTCTCCACCATGGTCGAGCCCGACTGCTCCCGGATGGAACGCAGTTTCTGCATGACAGAGAAGAAAGACTTCGCCATCACGGAACGCCATGGCTATGACTCGTCCTCCACCTCCACCTTCACCGCTGACACTCCGGAGGGTCTTGATGTCATCCAAAACGGCTTGCAACCCCGTTTCTCCTACCAGCTCTCCACGCAGGCACCTCAGCTTATCGTTGCCGGAGGACACGGTTCACCCTTCAGTCTCGAAATGCCTTCGTGCAAGGGTCTCATCTTCTCCGCTGATAATCGTTTCCACCAAGTGGGCTGCCAACACCTCATCGCTTTTGCCAGCGCACGCCAGCCCGCCCTAGAAGGCAAAACGGGCGCACTGCAAAGTCTTGCAGAAGCGATGCATTTCCCCATCATTGAACCTGATGAGACCGTGCGAGTGTGGGTGGATATGGGTCCCGGGGAAAGAGGAGATGTCCACAGTACCACTCAAAGCATGGTCATCACGGCTCTCTCTGCTTACGGATGCAACCAATTTTCCGGCTACACCGTGCCCTCCTGGCACCACGAGGCAGCCCAAAACACATTGCAGTTCTTTCTGAAACACACGGATGAAACAACTTTAGCTGAGGCCTTTTATCTGGGCAACCAGATGCTTATCGCTCGCACGTTGGAATTGGATCCGAAATTGCTCAATGTGCAGTTCAACGATTCGGAGATCAGTCCGACTCTCCAACGCGACATCCTGCAAGCAGGCGCTCATATACCCACGGCCAAAGCTCGTGAAGCAGTCGGGCTTGTCCAGGAACGCGACATCCTCGCATTCTTCGGCGACCCCGCATGGGTAGCTGCAGTGGACAGCACGCGCATACCTGCCCCGCTTCAAATGACTTGGAACGAATCCGCTCGTGACCTCTCCATCACGGCGAGGATCGATTTTTCCGGACCCGCCGCCGCCCTTTTTCCCAAGCGGCTCCGGGAAGCTGAAACCATCAGCTGCAGCCTGAAAAATGCCATCATCACAGATGATTTCATCCTCATTCCTTCCCTCTCCCTCAAAAAAGGAGAATCCATCACGATCCATCTGACGCCTGAGGGAACTAACTGACGCGGATATTCTTTTGCGCCCAACTCCACGAGAAGCCATGTTTTCATTTCTGCGCAGGTATGTGCTGATCTTTCTCGTTCTATGGGGAGGTTTGGCAATCTGGCAGAGCGCGGGAAAGGTGAGTGATCTCCGGAACGAGCGTATGCACACGCTCATTCTGATTGAAAAGACCCGTGCCAAACTGGAATACACGCGCAAGAAGATTAAGGTCACTCAGATGTCCGGATTTATGCTGCTTAAGGATGTGATCACGTTCTCCGACTATTCAACACTGAAGGAACGAGCAACAAAACTCTTTGACGAGTACCGCTCCCTTCAGCGCGATGAAGAAGAGCTTCAAATCCGCTACGACCAACTTCAAGAAAATTACGTGAGTGTCGAGGGAACCCCACTCGGTAAAGACAACGACTTTCACAACTTTCTCAAAGCTTCCTTGTTCATCCTGTTGGCCGCCCTCGGAGCCGTGTGGTCGGAAGCTCTGCTGGCAACGCTTGGCCTCCTGTCAGCGACTCTTGCGGGCAAACTTCTCCTCTTTTACGGCCTAGCACCCTGGGTGGAAGGACTCGGTTCGCTCCACCTGTCCGACAGCAACACGACTCTCCCCCAATCGACACACAGCGAGAATGACGGAGAGTTCGGCTGCAAAATGCTGCACATCGCGCTCCGTCCGGACGAGTCCATCAGCGTTCGTGATGAGGCCTTCTGCGCCGGGTACTCGGACTCTCCACAACTCACCAAGGACACCCATTGGATATTCAGTCTCCGCCATCCCTTGATGAGCATCCTCTGCGGCCTCACCCTGATGACCCGCTTCCGTTCCGCTCCTGAAAGCGCGGTTGAGCACACGCTGAGCATCTCCTCCGACGACCCCGATGAATACTTCAGCAAACTTCTTCTACGCGAAGGAGAAAGAGTACTCATCAGTCCGACCTATCTCGTGGCATTCGGCTCCGGCATTCAAATCTCCGCCTGCTGGAAACTCTTCTCCCTTCCTGCTTGGTGTCTTGGGCAAATCCGCTACTACACCCTCACGGGTTCCGGTACAGTTGTCGTTCGCTCCCAGGGAGGCATCACTCAGTTGACTGTGTCGCCCGCGCTTCCTCTCATCCGGAAAAAGCACAGTCTGATCACTTCCTCATCAGGCGTCCTCCTTTCCGCCCGCCGCACGGAGACCCTGGTTCCCTACATCCTCGGTCGAACCGACCTCTTCGACCTCCAGCTCCGAGGTGAGGGCTGCGTCCGCCTCCGCAACGCCCAAGTCGTGCCGGCTACGCTTGTGGAGAAGACCTTTTACACCTTCCTGGAGGGGCTCGGCAAACTACTCGGTTTCTGACCCAAAAATCCTCTTGTCTCCTGCAACACTTTTGGTAGAATGCACTTGTGCGCCGGTACATCGTCAAGCGACTGATTCTGGCTCCGATCACGCTGATCGGAGTTACGTTGATCGTGTTTTGTCTGACCCGCATAGTGCCGGGAGGTCCCGTGGACAGGATCCTCCAAGAACAGGTCATCGCCTCGCTCTCCGGGGAAAAAACGAGTGGCATCAACACATCACAGGTCAGTGATGCCGAGCGCGAAAAACTGGAGGATCTCTTCAATCTCAACGAACCCATCTTTAAAGCCTACCTCCAATGGCTCGGCATCCTTCGCTCCCGCACAAACATCAACCGCGCCGAATTTAGCTCCGAAGGACGCGCAACCATCACTCTTTCCGCACCGGACGGATCCCCCCGCACTCTGGATATCCAACGGGAGGGACTCACGCCCCGCTTCCATGCACCTGCCTGGTTTAGCGAAGAAGGTTGGAAGCTCATCATTGAGCCGCCAAAAGAACCGAGCAAACAGCATCCCCGTACTTCGACGCGACCTTTTCCACCGCACCATGAAGCATCCGACCTCGCCCGACGCGCCGGCAGCAGACCATGGCGTGCCGTCATATTCCGGGAGGAATGGAACGGTCTCCTGCAGGGCAATCTCGGTAGCTCCTACAAGTACAACGAGCCCGTCCTTTCCATGATTCTCAGCCGGCTCCCTGTCTCCCTCTACTTCGGCATCCTGGCCGCCATCATCACCTACTTGATCAGTATTCCTCTCGGCGTTTTCAAGACCATGCATCACGGCAGCTGGACCGATAGCGTCACCAGCATCCTCGTCTTCATCGGTTATGCGGTACCCGGCTTTGCTCTGGGTGCCGTGCTGCTCATCTATCTCGGGGCCAGACTGGAATATTTCCCTCTGTACGGCCTCACGAGCGTGAATTATGAGAGCATGAGCCTCAATGAAAAAATCTCCGACCTGGCGGCGCACACCGTCCTTCCCCTCACCTGCTACATCATCGGAGCCCTCGCCACGACCACAATGATGGTCAAGAACAACCTGATGGAAAACTTGGCGACCGACTATATGCGCACAGCGGCAGCCAAGGGGCTCAGCTTCCGGCGCTCCACGTGGCTCCACGCCCTGCGAAATGCGATCATCCCCGTGGCCTCAGGTCTCGGGGGCGTCATCTGTTCCGTCGTGGGAGGTTCCATCCTCATTGAGCGCGTTTTTGACATCCGAGGCTTCGGCATGCTGAGTTTCCAAGCGCTCATGGACAAAGATTACACACTTATCATGGGCACCCTCCTCCTCAGCTCCGTCATCATTATCCTGGGCAATCTGCTTTCAGATATTCTCGTCGCCTGGCTTGATCCCCGCATCAAATTTCGTTAAATGAAAAAGAACTCGCTAGCCCTGATTCTCATCGCAGCGGCGCTCCTGAGCTCCGTTGCCGAACTGCGCGGCTGGCTTCTTCCTACCCTCTCCTGGTCTTTTTCTGTCTCCCGACAGCTCAGTTTCCTCTCTGCTCCGCCGGAGCTCTGCCCCGCTCTGGCGGCTGACGGACGGGTACACTGGTTCGGCTGGATGATTGTCGTCCTTCTCATTGCGACAGGTTTCTATCTCCTGCTGCGTCCCTCATCCCGCTTCAAACTATCCCCTCAAGCTCGACGCAGCATAACATTATTCCGAGCTCACAAACGAGCCTCTCTTTCTCTCCTTTTGTTGGGGGGACTCGTTCTCTTTGCCGCAGCCGACCAACTCATCGTGGGAAAACGCGCCCTCGCTGTACAAACTGAACAGGGTGAATGGTTCTTCCCCGCTTTTCAACGCAACATCATCCCGGGTGCGACCTTCGGTCTCTCCGGCAACGCCGCCCTTGCAGAAACCGACTACCGGGCCCTGCATGCCGCCCTCGGCAAGCCGGGAGGTCCGCAGTTTGTTCTCATGCCTCTCATCCCGTGGAATCCTACCGGTGATCCGGCGCCCTACCCAATGGAAAAATTGGTGGTGAAAGAGGGTCTGCTCTATACGCCGGACGGCACCTCCCTCTTTGATGGGCAAGCCTGCCGTCTCTTCCGCAACGGGGAAGTGCACCTGCGTATCCGTTACCGGCGCGGCAAGCCCGACGGTCATGTGCAGGGCTGGAACAGAGAACGCCGTGAGGTGTACTCCGCGCTCTGGCAGAGTGGTCAACTCCTTTCTGAATCATACTCCGGCGAGGGATCTACCCCCAACTTTCTGCAGCAAAGCACCACGGATCACTTCCTCGTCCACTACCACCCTGCTCCGCCGTTCACCGGAGGACACCTCCTCGGCACAGACAGCGCAGGAGATGACATAGCCGCCTACCTTTTCGGAGGACTTCAGGTGAACATTCAGGCAGCCATCTTCTACCTGCCTTTCATCTACGCCATCGGACTGTCCATCGGTATGCTCATGGGCTACTGGGGCGGCACGTTCGACATCGTGACACAACGCTTCATCGAGATCCTCTCTCAGCTTCCGTTCCTATTCCTGGTGATGATTCTGACGGATTTTGTTCCGGTAAGTCTGAGAGGAATGTTCGTAACTCTTGCGCTGATGATTATACTGGGATGGATGCCGATGACCTACCTGATTCGCACGGCGACCATGCGAGAGAAAGCGCGTGACTACGTAGCGGCAGCTCGCTCCATGGGCGCCGGCTCCCTGCATATTATGCTGCGTCACGTCCTGCCGAATCTCTCACCCATCATCATCACCCTCATCCCCTTCAGCGTGGCTACGGTTGTGCTCTCCCTCACCTCGCTGGATTACCTCGGCTTCGGACTTCCGGATTCCTACGCCGCGTGGGGGCGCTTGCTCAACGATGGGTTGGCAAAACTTTCCTCCCCATGGGTGGCCTCCGCCGCTGTGGGTGCACTTGTCGTCCTCCTCCTGCTCATCACTTTCATCGGTGAGGGGGTGCGTGACGTTACCGACCCGCACCGCCATTCCCACTACGAATAGTCATCCCTCATGTTTTCCTCCCTTCTTCACAGCTTTCGACGAACCCTCTCTCTCCCGACCGGATTGATGGTGGTGGTGTTGCTTCTGTGCAGCTGCGGGGAGGACCCGGAAGCTCGAGGGATCGATTGGACTCCCCCTCCGGACTCATCCCTGCCCCCAGGCTTCTCCGACGATGACCACGTACCTGCCTATGTCCGAGCCTGGCACATGCCTCCGGGATTCCGCGGTTTCCCCACCCGCTGGAACGCGCGTGTGCGTTCCTACCTCGAGCAGGAACTGCAGAAGCAGCAGTCTGTCATTGACGAAGAAGAAGCCCGTCAGGCAGCCTCCGCCACACCTAGTGCACCGGAGGCACAACCCACCTCTCGTCTCCTCTATGCACTCGCCGAGAGAGAAAAGTACCGTTCCCGCCTCTCCATGGGAGACTACCTCGTCTTCCTCACCGAAAAGGAACTGCCTCCTGACCTGCATTGGCAGAAAGGAGACAATCAGCCGGAACTCGGCGATCCTGCCGCCATCAAAGGAGGCTCCTTGCGCATCGGTCTGCAACGCACCTTTCCCAATACACTGCGGGTCTTCGGTCCCAACAGCAACAATGCCACCCGACGGTACATTTACAATGACATCGAGCTCCCCCTCGTGCGCATCCACCCACAAACGGGCGCCCTGATACCCGGAACGGCAGACCGTTGGGCTGTCTCTCCCGGTGGAAAGACCATCTACTTTCACATCGACCCGAAGGCACGCTTCTCCAATGGCGATCCCCTGACGGCGCGTGACTTCGTGAGCTCTCTCTACCTGCGCACCTCTCCCTACAGCGCGGAGCCTTTTTATACGGACTACTATCTGAGCTCCTTCGCTCGGATAGCGGTGTACGGAGATCACGTAGTGGGTCTGACCCTCCCGGCGCCGCGTCCCTACTCTGCTTTTTACGCCGGGTCTCTCCCCTCGACCTGCACACGGTTCTTCGCAGAGTTCGGACCGGACTTTCCGCAGAGGTATTTGTGGCGGGCGGTTCCCACGACAGGAGGCTACGCTGTAGATGCCGACGGGGTAACCATGGGGAGTCGGATCACCCTTTCACGTGTGAAAAACTGGTGGGCTGCCGACCGACGATACACGCGCTATTCCTGCAACGTGGATCACATCGTTTACTCATTCATCGCAGAAGGGGCGAAAATGCGCGAACTCTTCCGCATCGGCGAGTTGGATGTTATCTCGGCACGAGACTCCGATTATTGGTATGAAGGGCTGGAGATTCCTCCTGTGCATGCCGGTTACATCCAACGCGTGCGCTTTGCCAACGAATGGCCGCGCAACAGCTTCGGTTTCCATCTCAACTGCTCCGCTCCACCCTTTAACGACATCTGCGCCCGCCTCGGATTCCACCACGCCCTCAACGTACAAGCCGTCATCGACACCCTTTTCCGCGGAGATTTTCGACGCGGATCATCCTATTTCTCCGGCTTCGGCGCCTTTACCAATCCACACATCCGCGCCCTGCCGTACGACCCCTCCTTGGCGCGCGACTACTTCACTCGTGCCGGCTACACGGTGGAAGGAGCCGACGGCATCTTGCAGAAACCGGACGGTTCTCGTCTGCGGGTAACAGTGAGTTCCCGCATCGACCCGACCTATGCCGCGGCGATGAACATCCTGCGCGAGGATGCTGCCCGCTGCGGGCTACAGCTTGATTTTGAGCAAATGGATGACACCGTCTTCTACCTCAAAGTAAAAAACAAGCAATACACCGCCTGCATCTTTTCCTGGGGATTTACACCTCCCGTGCCGGATGCCTCGCCCTACTTCCTGTCCCAATATGCTGTGGACGCAGAGGGCAACCCTATCCCCGGCACCTCCAACATCACCGCCATAGCCGACCCGCAACTGGATCGCGCCATCCTCGCCGCCCGCTCCGCGTCCTCCATGCAGGAGGCTATCGACGCTCAACATGCCGTACAGAAAGCTATCGCCGACACCGCTTGTTGGGTTCCCGGCTGGTCATCGGGGTTCTGGCGCTTCGCGCAGTGGCGTTGGCTCTGCTGGCCCAACTCTGCAACCACGCACTTTTGCCCCCCTCTCTACTATGACCCGCTGGATAGTCATCTGTACTGGATTGCCCCCCAAAAGAAGCGTGAGACTGAACGAGCGCGCGCCGAGGGAATGCGATTTCCGGAGGTCGAATTGAACATCCCCCTGCCTTCCTCTCACCCATGAATCCTTTTCTTCTCAGTGTACGTGACCTGACCGTCGCCTTCCGTACGGAGCACGACGTTTTCCCCGTTGTGGAGGACGTGAATTTCGATATTGAGCACGGGTGTTGCGTCGGCATCGTGGGCGAAAGCGGCTGCGGCAAGAGCGCTACCGCGATGAGCCTGCTGCGACTCCTTCCTCAGCCGACCGGGCAAATTCTCTCAGGTTCCGTTTCCTTCCAAGGAAAAGATCTCCTTCATCTGCCTCTCAAACAACTCCGCGCTATCCGCGGCAACCGCATCGGCACCATCTTCCAGGAACCCATGCAGGCTCTCAACCCCGTCCAGCGCATAGGAGACCAGATTGCGGAGGTCCTCCGTCTGCACAAGGGAATGAGCGAAACCGAGGCTCTGCAGGAAGCCGTACG
The DNA here is from genome assembly GCA_947628035.1 of uncultured Akkermansia sp. Taxonomy (GTDB): domain Bacteria; phylum Verrucomicrobiota; class Verrucomicrobiia; order Verrucomicrobiales; family Akkermansiaceae; genus Akkermansia. The sequence continues at coordinate 11,603 of CANQYL010000014.1, forward strand.
TCTGTTGGATGCCGTGCAGATCTCCGCCCCGGAGAGACGTGTCCATGAATACCCGCACTCCCTCTCGGGCGGTATGCGTCAGAGGGTTCTCATTGCCATGGCGGTGGCTTGTCGTCCCAACCTCATCATAGCCGATGAGCCCACCACCGCCTTAGATGTCACGGTGCAACAGCAAATTCTCTCGTTGCTTCGCGAGATGCGCTCCGATCTCGGAGCCGCCTGTCTTCTCATCACGCACGATATGGGGGTCATTGCGGAGAATTGCGATTACGTTTGGGTCATGTACGCAGGACGTTTGGTAGAGGGAGCCCCGGTGAGAGAACTCTTCTCCCATCCTTGCCATGCCTACACACACGCCCTTTTGCGCTCCATGATCACACCCGACCTCCCCCACAAGACCCCTCTCTACACCGTGCCGGGTACCGTTGCCAGCCCGCGTCACTTTGTCCCGGGCTGCCGATTTTGCCAACGCCTGGGGCGCACCGGTGACACGCTCCTGCAACGTCCTTCCATAGTTGAAATCACTCCGTCTCACTTCGTAGAAGCCTGCCCCCTCTGCACCCATTCATGACCGACAAATCATTTACGATTGGGATACTAGCGCGTTGGCGCGCGGGGAGGAGGGTTTTTCTTGGGACACGCGTGGTGCAAACCGCGCTCTCGAAAAGAAAAGTTGAAAGGAAATAGACTGAGCAACGTACTATTTATAGTGTACGAAAAGCACTCTGACTGTGGACAAGCGACACCAGTAAAAAAGCGATGGGAGTGACGAAAAATTGTACCATGAATGCCGGGGATTCATCGTGTGGACAGGATCCTGCCGGAGCAGAGGCTACGCATGCGAAAAACATTGCGCCCGCGGACACGTCCTCCGTTACCCCACGTCCCGATGGCAGCATTTACATGGGTGGATTCCGTGCCCCGAAAATTAAGTGCGTGCGCGTGGCTGTCATCGGTCTGGGCGAGCGAGGGGCTCTCCAGACACTCCATTTTCTGAGCATCCCTCATTGCGAGGTGGTGGCGATTTGTGATCCTTATGACGACGCCACCAAGGCGGTAGCGGGCCAAATCGAACAACGCACAGGCAAACGTCCTGCCGAATACAACAAGGATCCCCTGGCTTACAAGAAAATGCTCGCAGAGATGAAACCGGATGCCGTCATCATCAACACCCCGTGGGAGACGCACGCCCGGATGGCTATTGACGCCATGGAGGCCGGGGCGCACGCGTTGGTGGAGGTGCCGCTGGCGATCTCTCTGGAAGATATATGGCGTGTGGTGGACACCTCGGAGCGCACACAAAAGCACTGCATGATGCTGGAGAACTGCAACTACGGACGCAACGAGCTGATGTTCCTGAACATGGTTCGCAAGGGGCTGATCGGTGAGTTGCTGCATGGCGAAGCCGCCTACATCCATGAACTGCGCAGTCAGATGTTCAGTGAGAATCGCGGCGGCGACTCGTGGCGTGCTAAGCATTACGCCGCGCGTAACGGCAATTTGTACCCGACGCACGGACTCGGTCCCGTCGCGCAGTACATGAGTCTCGCCCGTGGAGAAGACACCTTCGACCGCATCGTCTCCTTCAGCAGTCCCGCCAAGGGGCGCGCCGCCTACGCCAAGAAGCACTTTGCTCCCGACCACAAATGGAACAAGCTGGACTTCAAGTGCGGTGACATGAGCAACTCCATCATCAAGACGAAGCTCGGTCGCACCATTCTCGTGCAGTGGGATGAGACGAGTCCCCGTCCCTACGACCGTAAGAACCTCATCCAGGGCACCGAGGGAACCCTCGCGGATTATCCCTTGCGCGTCGCGGGTGAGCATATCAGCCCCGGTGTTCCCGAATCCCTTAAGAAAAAGCAGCCCGGGGGCGCGGAGATTAGCTCTGAAGGCGGCTACCACGAGTGGTATGAAGGAGAAAAGGCTGAAGCCGACCTCTATGCCAAGTACGACCACCCACTCTACAAGCGCCTGGGCGAAGAAGCCCGACAAAAAGACGACCGTGGAGGCATGAATTACATCATGCTTTACCGCGTCATTGAGTGCCTGCACAACGGCGAACCGATGGATCAAAATGTGTACGAGGGCGCGTTCTGGTCGGCTGTCGGACCTCTGTCCGAGAAATCGGTGAACGAAGGAGGAGCCCCTCAAATCTTCCCGGACTTTACCCGCGGCGATTGGGAAAACACAACACCCCTGCCTATCATACCATAAATACGTTTACGATAAATCGTTTAGTACTTATGATTTGAATGCTAGCATTCTACGCATGGGGATGCAAAGTAATAGCGGAACGAAATTTTAACAATGAGGGGAGCTACGAGAAAAACGTCCGGAGGTAGGCAAAGCCGTCTTGCCGGATTTGCTGCCATCGTCCAGAGCAAAGGCATTTTTCATGCGTTTGCTATATGCAAACCACGCTTTGAGAAAGAAAGATTGAAAGAAACTTTAACTCGGCTACGTATTGCTAACGGTACACGAAAAATTACTCTACCTATGAACATACGAAATCAGTTGAAAAGAGTGATGGGGATGGTGACGAGTTTCACCATGATTTTCAGTGGCTTGTTGTGTGCACAGGATCCGGGTCCTGCCGGAGCGGAGGCCACACATGCGAAGAACATTGCGCCGGTGGACACGTCTGCCGTTACCCCGCGTCCTGAGGGCAGCATCTACATGGGTGGATTCCGTGCTCCGAAAATTGAACACGTGCGTGTGGCAGTCATCGGTCTGGGCGAGCGCGGAGAATACCAGGCGCTCCATTTCCTGAGCATCCCTCATTGCGAGGTGGTAGCGGTGTGCGATCTATTTGAAGACGCCACGAAGAAAGTGGCGGATCGCATCGAGAAGCGCACGGGCAAGCGCCCCGCCGAATACAACAAGGATCCCTTGGCGTACAAGAAAATGCTCGCAGAGATGAAACCGGATGCCGTCATCATCAACACCCCGTGGGAGACGCACGCTCAGATGGCTATTGATTCTATGGAGGCCGGGGCGCACGCATTTGTGGAGGTACCGATGGCGATCACTCTGGAAGATATATGGCGCGTGGTGGACACCTCGGAGCGCACGCATAAGCACTGCATGATGCTGGAAAACTGCAACTATGGACGCAATGAGCTGATGTTCCTGAACATGGTCCGCAAGGGGCTGATCGGCGAGCTGCTGCACGGCGAGGCCGCCTACATTCACGAGCTGCGTATGCAGATGAAGAGCGAGAACCGCGGCTGCGGCTCGTGGCGTACGAATCATTACGCCGCGCGTAACGGCAATTTGTACCCGACGCACGGACTCGGTCCTGTTGCGCAATACATGAGTCTCGCCCGTGGAGAGGACTCCTTTGACCGCATCGTCTCCTTCAGCAGTCCCGCCAAGGGGCGCGCCGCCTATGCCAAAAAGCACTTTGCTCCCGACCACAAGTGGAACAAGCTGGACTTCAAGTGCGGTGACATGAGCAACTCCATCATCAAGACGAAGCTCGGTCGCACCATTCTCGTGCAGTGGGATGAGACGAGTCCCCGTCCCTACGACCGTAAGAACCTCATCCAGGGCACCGAGGGAACCCTCGCGGATTATCCCTTGCGCGTCGCGGGTGAGCATATCAGCCCCGGTGTTCCCGAATCCCTTAAGAAAAAGCAGCCCGGGGGCGCGGAGATTAGCTCTGAAGGCGGCTACCACGAGTGGTATGAAGGAGAAAAGGCTGAAGCCGACCTCTATGCCAAGTACGACCACCCACTCTACAAGCGCCTGGGCGAAGAAGCCCGACAAAAAGACGACCGTGGAGGCATGAATTACATCATGCTTTACCGCGTCATTGAGTGCCTGCACAACGGCGAACCGATGGATCAAAATGTGTACGAGGGCGCGTTCTGGTCGGCTGTCGGACCTCTGTCCGAGAAATCGGTGAACGAGGGAGGCGCCCCGCAGGTCTTCCCGGATTTCACGCGCGGCGACTGGAAAAATACGGCTCCGCTTCCCATCATCCCGTAAAAACCGGCAACTTTTGAGACAATAGAACTTGCCCCGGAGAGTGAATGTGGTAGAATAAACGCATGAGTTTTCATCAGATCATAACAGCTTTGGCAGCGCTAGGTATGGCGGTCGGTGGGTTGACCTCCGCGCAGGAAACGGGAGCCCAAACGGGCGCCCTCTGCGGTGTCATAACAGTTTCCAATGAGAATCAAGTCATGATAGAGAACAAATATATTGCCGTTGAGATTGAAAAAGTTGGTCGCAAGCTCGTCAATGTGACGATCCTTGATAAAGTAAACGGGCGCACCTACAATCTCGGGAAGGACATTTTCCGCCTCGAGGTGCTGGATGAGCAGACGGATGAGGCGTGCTCCAAGAAAGAAGTGGCGGAGACGAAGCATGCCCTGACGGCGTCGGATTTGCTCTGCGGCGATCTCGTGGTGGATGAACTGCCTGCCAAACCGGAGGCGCGCCGGCTCGTGGAGCGGGTGAAAGGCACGCGGTTGAGCGTTCCCTTTGCCGTGCCGACAGATGGCAACAAGATGACGTGGTGGCTGGAGTTGCGTGAGGATACGCCTTACGTTCGCGTGGGGTTGGATATCACGCCCCAGCAATTTGCCATGCCGGTCCGAAAGCTCACGCTTCTGAACGTCACGGCGAAGGAAGCCCGCGTAGAGGGGAAAGTCAAAGGTGCACCCATTGTCGCGTCAGGGAACAGGCTTTTTGCGGGCGTGGAGCATCCGATGAGTTTGAGCGAGGTGACGGAGAAAGGATTCACCTGTTCGCTGGAGCGCAAGACGGATTTACCGCGGCGCACGGCGAGTCAGTTCTCCGCCGTGCTCGGCTTCAGTGAGCCGGGACAATTGAGACGTACGTTCCAACTGAGGTACCTGAACAACGAGCGCGCTCGCGCCTATGCCCCCTTCCTCAATTACAACACGTGGTACGACATCGGCTACTTCACTCCCTACGACGAAAAGGCCATTCTCGATACCGTCAAACTCTTCGGCGATGAGCTCGTCACCAAACGCGGCGCCGTCATCGATTCCTTCATGATGGACGATGGCTGGGACGACACGGAGACACTCTGGCAGTTCCACAAGGGTCTGCCCAACGAGTTCCGCAAGGTGCGCGAGCTGGCGGAGAGCTTCCACGCCGGTCCCGGCGTGTGGCTTTCCGCCTGGGGCGGTTACGGCGGACCGAGAGAGAAGCGCCTTGCCGCCGCAAAGGGAAAATACGAGACCAATGAGGGCGGCTTTGCTCTCTCCGGTCCGAAGTACTACGAGTACTTCCGCGACCTGTGCCTGCACATGATTCGCGAAAACGGGGTCAATCACTTCAAGTTTGACGGCACCTCCAGCGAGGCGACGCCGGCGGAGGGTTCCCAATTCGGATCGGACTTTGAAGCCATCATCGCCCTCATCGAGGAGCTGCGCAACGAGCGTCCGGATATCTACATCAACCTCACCACAGGCACCTGGCCGTCCCCGTTCTGGTTCGGCATCGCCGACTCCATCTGGCGCGGCAACTGGGACCACGATTTCTGCGGCGAGGGGTCGGACCGTAATCAGTGGATCACCTTCCGTGACTCCCAGATCTACGCCAACAACGTCGCGGTTTCTCCTCTCTGCCCCATCAACTCCCTCATGACCCACGGTGTCCTCTACAACAAGAGTGCGCACCACCTCACCACCACCTCCGGCGATGACCTCGCCAAGGAAATTTGGAGCGGCTTCGCCCTCGGCACGCAGATGCAGGAGCTCTACGTCACCCCCTCCATGCTCAAGCCCGAGGAATGGGATGTGATCGCCGCCGCGGCCAAGTGGACCCGGGAAAATGCCGACACGATGGTGGATTCTCACTGGGTGGGCGGAGACCCCGCCGCGCTTGAGGTGTACGGCTTTGCCTCCTGGTCGCCGAAGAAGGGGATCCTCGCCCTGCGCAACCCCTCCTCCAAGCCGCAGAGCTTCTTCTTTGACCCGGCAGCCGTCTTTGAGCTTCCGGTCGGAGCTCCGACTTCCTTCAAGCTTTCCTCCCCGAAGGGAGATAAGCTGCCGGCTGACTCCGTGAGCGTGGGCAAGCCCCTTAAGATTGACCTCGAGCCTTTCCAGGTCATTGTTCTTGAGGCCGAGTAAACAGAAAACTCCCTGGCGGACGCTTTTCGGTTCCAATTTCTCCATTCAAGCAACGGGACATGAGCGCGGTTGTACCGCGCTCTTTTTTCAGGAGGGATCCCATCCACTCATTTCAAATTGACATCTACCAAAAAAACTTGCTATGCAATCATACCTGTGGTATGTTGTAGGCATGTCAGACGTGCGATTGTACGGAAAGGAAAACATCCCGGTTCAGGCCTCCCTTTTTTTGCCAAACCGAGTTGATGGGCGGGTGGTAAAGGAACTGGAAAAAGCTTTAGGAGGTGAGGAGAAAGTCGTATACTTGGTAGAAGAAGAACTTGAGCCCTCCCCGACGATTCTCGACGGTATCAAACCGGAACGAGTGGTGCATTTTCGCTTCCGCACGAGTCGTAGCCGCGATCTGCGTGAAAAATTGATGGTGCACTTCCAAGCCGGTAAGCATTTTGTGTACCTTCCCGGAAGACCTTCTCAGATATTGGGCTGTCTGACTGATGTGCCGAAACCCTTTTTGATGCAGTTGAGCGCCCTCCACATATCGCCGGTGCCCGTATTTTCCGGATACTACCGCAAAGACATCATTCAGGCTTACACGACTGACACAAAGTACGACTGGGCCGTGGTGCATATCCTCAAAAAGCTGGCACCCGGACCTCAAAGCGGTGAACGTATTCTGGAAGCTTGGATGAAAGCTTCCTCCGTGGAATACGAACGCCATCCTCTGTTGGATAAATCACTGGCACGTATGCTTGTGGAGGGACTCAAGCACAACCCCGGATCTCTGCTCATTGACGGATTGGATGATTCAGAACTCACTTACACCAAACTGCTGGGTGTTGTTCTTGCTCTCGCGAAGGAACTCAAGCATCTTGTCAAGGAGCCCCGACTGGGCATCATCCTGCCTCCGGGAAAAGGAGGCATGATTGCCAACTACGCATGCTTTCTTGCCGGCATTTCCCCAGTCAATATCAATTACACATCTTCAGAAACAGCCTTCCACAGCATCGTCCGACAGAGCGGAATCCGACACTTTATCACCGCCCGCGCCTTCATGAACAAGTTGCCGCAATTTCCTTGGCCTGAGGAGGAGAAATTACTGCACTTGGACAACATCCTGCGCGGCATCGGCACCGCAAAGATTGCCGGGTGGGTAGCCTTTGCCAAAATGGCTCCTGTCGCCGTCATTGCCAAGGCGTTCAGTCTTGATGAGCGTCATGGTGAGGATGAACTTGCTCTCCTCTTCACCTCCGGCTCTTCAGGGGAACCCAAGGGCGTCGCGTTCACGCACCGCACGGTGATAGCCAACATTCTCCAACTACTCAGCAAAGTATGGCTGCCCTCAGGCGCCACCTTCCTCTGTAGTCTGCCGATCTTCCACAGCTTCGGTCTCACGGTCTCTACCCTTCTACCGCCGCTCTACGGATTTACGATGGTCACCTACCCCTCCCCGCTGGAGGCCAAGACGCTCAACGATCTCATTGAAAAGTACCGCTGCAGCCTTGTACTCACCACACCGACCTTCGGACGAGCCATGCTGCGAAAAGCCAAACCTGATACTTACCGCAGTGTGCTCTACTTCATCGTCGGAGGCGAGAAGATGCAGCCAATCCTCGCTGAAGAATTCAAAAAGAAATGCAATGTGCAGGTGCTTGAAGGGTACGGTCTGACCGAGACCGGTCCCGTATGCGGCGTCAACTTACCGGATGCCCCTCCGTCTGAGACCACACCGTACTATGTGCCGGGTATCTGCGAGGGAAGTATCGGACAAATTTTGCCGGGACTAGCCGTTAAGATCACCGATCCGGATGACAGAACGCGCGCACTTCCTCTCTCTGAGCAAGGCATGATTTGGCTGAAGGGTGCCAATGTCTTCCATGGCTACACTGGAGATAAATCCAACAACGAAGGTATCTTTGATGAAGAGGGCTGGTTCATGACCGGCGACCTCGGACACGTGGATCTCAATGGCTTCCTTACCCTCGGCGGTCGTCGCTCCCGGTTCTCCAAAGTGGGCGGTGAAATGGTGCCCCACGAGGTTGTGGAATCCGCCGTCGAGGCTTTTGTTCAGCGGCCGGAGGGCATGTCTCATGAGCAACGCGCCGTGGCTATCGTCGGCGTTCCTGATGCCCAGAAAGGAGAAGCACTCGTTCTACTCTCCTGCGTTCATTTCGGCAATCTCACTCTGAGTCTGGATGAAATACGAACCCACCTCATTTCTCAGGGTATCCCTCGCCTGTGGTGCCCGAGAGAAATTATTCCCGTGGAAAGCATTCCTGTGCTTCCGACGGGGAAACTTGATCTGCGAGGCTGCAACATGCTCGCCCAAGAAGCACTGAGTAAATAGGTGAAAAAAATTGACTCTCGGCGTTTTCTCGTATACCTTGCCGGGTTAAGGTCAATCTGAACCTCTTGGCGCCTCTGTACGTCATCCCTCATCCAACCGGCAATCGCCGATTTCATTCATCCTTCCATCAAAATCGGAACTTTGACTCGCTCGACTCACAGCCATCGAGCATCTCTATGGTGCAGGGACATCCAGACTTCGATATCTCCGTTGAGAAGGGCATGCTGCATGCCTCCGCAAGATGCAAACCAGCTCTGTAAAGCCGGGCAAAGGTGCATGAATGCATAAAAAAGCAGCTCGATGGAAACCCACCGAGCCGCTTGAAATAGAGAATGAAAGCGTGGATTACTTCGCCATGGCTTCTTCCACAGCGACAGCCACGGAAACGGTGGCGCCGACCATGGGGTTGTTCCCCATGCCGATGAGTCCCATCATCTCCACGTGAGCTGGTACGGAAGATGAGCCGGCAAACTGCGCATCACTGTGCATACGACCCAAGGTGTCGGTAAAACCGTAGGAGGCGGGACCGGCAGCCATGTTATCCGGATGCAGGGTACGCCCCGTTCCTCCACCGGAGGCAACAGAGAAATACTTCTTACCCTTCAGCACGCACTCCTTTTTGTAAGTACCGGCCACGGGGTGTTGGAAGCGTGTCGGATTCGTGGAGTTGCCGGTGATGGACACATCCACACCCTCCAGCCACATGATCGCCACACCTTCTCGCACATCATCCGCTCCGTAGCAGTTCACTTTGGAGCGCTCTCCCGTGGAAAACGGCGTCTTTTTCACGACCTCGACTTTACCGGTGGAGTAGTCAAACTTGGTCTGGCAGTACGTAAAGCCGTTGATGCGGGAAATAATGTACGCAGCATCCTTACCGAGGCCGTTGAGGATCACGCGCAGAGGCTTCTTACGCACCTTGTTAGCCGAGCGAGCAATTCCGATCGCCCCCTCTGCAGCCGCAAATGACTCATGCCCCGCCAAAAAGCAGAAGCAATCCGTCTCCTCGCGCAACAGCATAGCAGCCAAATTCCCGTGCCCCAGACCCACCTTGCGGTCATCCGCCACTGAGCCGGGGATACAGAAACTCTGAAGTCCCTCACCGATGGCTTCGGCGGCATCAGCGGCTTTCTTGCAGCCCTTTTTGATAGCGATGGCAGCGCCGACGGTGTAGGCCCAGCCCGCATTATCAAAGGCGATGTTTTGGATACCGCGCACGATAGCGCGCACATCAATTCCTTTCTCAAGGCAAACCTTTTCCGCATCCTCACAGGAGTCAATGCCGTACTTCTTGAGCACAGGCAGGATCTGATTGATACGGCGATCGTATGATTCAAATAGTGGCATAATTGAAAATGAGGTTAAAGTTTAATTACTCGTGGCGGGGATCAATGTATTTAGCGGCACCTTCAAATTGACCGTAGGTACCGGTGTATTTCTTGTACGCCTCGTTCGCGTCCATGCCTTTCTTAATCTCCTCCATCATGGGACCTACCTTCACATACTGATACCCGCAGATTTCATCGTCTGCGTTCAACGCCAGTTTGGTGATGTAGCCTTCTGCCAGCTCAAGATAGCGGGACCCTTTCTTAAGGGTGCCGTAGAGAGTGCCCACCTGTGAACGCAGGCCCTTGCCCAGGTCTTCCAACCCTGCCCCAACCGGCAACCCTCCTTCGGAGTACGCACTCTGAGTGCGTCCGTATACGATCTGCAGGAAGAGTTCACGCATGGCGGTGTTGATGGCGTCGCACACCAAATCCGTGTTCAACGCCTCCAATATCGTCTTGCCCGGCAGGATTTCCGAAGCCATAGCGGCAGAATGCGTCATCCCCGAGCAGCCGATGGTCTCCACCAGCGCTTCCTGAATCACGCCTTCCTTCACGTTGAGAGTCAGCTTACACGCTCCCTGCTGCGGTGCGCACCAGCCTACTCCGTGCGTCAGTCCGGATATATCCTCGATCTTCTTAGATGCGGTCCACGCCCCCTCCTGTGGAATAGGCGCCGGGCCGTGGTTGCAGCCCTTTTTCACGCAACACATATGTTCAACTTCTGTTGTGTACTGCATAATGATGACTTTCTTGGGGTGAATCTCGGAGGCACCGGCACGCGCGTGCCACCGTCTCCTTTCGTCGGCGTCAGTCTAGCAAATATACCCTCAATTGTCACGCCAAAAAAGAACGTTTGTGCACGGAGAAAGGTCTTTGCTCGCTCCGTTATCGTGCAGGATTCTGTCGGGTAAACCGTTCCGGACTGGAGTGCGGGGTTACTGTCCGAGAGGAACCATTCACCACGACTCGGACCTCAGAGGGTGAGTCAAGAGAGGAATGTACGGCGTAGGCGACAACCTTGCCATCCTTCCACTCCATATCGACCACCAAATTGCCGCGTGCACGCAACCCGACAGCCTTGCCGTCCTTCCAGGCCATCGGCAGAGCGGGCAGGAGTTCCACATATCCTTCATGACTTTGAATCAGCATTTCACACACAGCGCGGGGAATGCCCAATGAACCATCGAGCTGCATGGGGGGATGTGTCGTCAGCAGATTATCCAGCATATTGTAGCGCAGCAATGACTGAAGCATCCCGTATGCCGATTCGGCATCATGCAACCGCGCGTAGAGAGCCGCCCTCCACGGCCATGTCCAGCTACGACGGTTGTCATCGTTCAGACCACGCAATTTGAGACTTTTTTCAGCAGCTTTCGCTAGCTCGGGCGTACGTGTTCGGGAGATGGTAGAACCAGGGAAGAGGGCGAAGAGGTGCGACGTGTGTCGGTGACCGGACACCATTGCCGGTCGATCCACGATCCACTCCTGCAGGTAGCCCCCGGATCCTATGCGATCAGGGGCAAGACGGGATGACAACGATTGCAGATGCTGGGCGTAGTCGGAATCCAGATGCAACGCCTGAGCTGCCTGCGTCGTTATCTTAAAGAGCTCGCGCACAAGTTGCTGGTCATGAGCCACTCCGTCCTCGACAGGACCCCATTCGTGCGACCATCCGTTGGGAACCACCAGAGTGCCGACGTCCAGATCATTCAGTTCAGGGTGCAGGGAACGATCGATTGGTTGTCCATCCGACACAAGTCCTGTGCCTCCAGAACCCAATTCTTTCAAATTGTGCTCCCAATATCGGCAAATTTCCTTGAATAAGGGATACGCCTTTTCACGGAGAAAATCTGTATCACCTGTGAATTGGTAATGTTCCCAATAATGAAGAGCAAACCATGCGTTAGCAGTGGGACACATCATCCATCCGACTCCCCCCCACGGATTCAGAGAAATACGTGTAACCCAGCCGAGCATATCTTCCCCGTACAACTGTCGAGTGAACTTGGAAAGCGGGCGGCGCATGGCATTTAAATACTCCAACAGCGGTTCATGACACTCCGACAAGTTCGCTTCCTCTGCCGACCAATAGCACATCTCAAGATTGATGTTTGTATGGTAGTCACTTGCCCAGGGCGGACTCACCTTGTTGTTCCAAAGACCCTGCAAATTCATGGGCAGGTTACCGGGACGCGATCCGCTGATCATCAAATAGCGCCCGTACTGAAAAACAAGCTGTTCCAGATTCGGATCCTCTACACCTTTTCGGTAGCGCTCCAGGCGCTCATTTGTCGGTATCTCGTGTACGATTCCACCGTTTATTTCAAGCCTCAGTCGGTTGAATAATGAGGAAAAATCATCGGTGTGACGGCGGATCAATTCCTTGTAGTTATATTTGACGGCCTCCGCAATGATACGTTGGTTGCGCAAATCGGGCGGTTCCCCCTTCCAAGCGACCGTGTCATCCATCTTGTAATCCGTGGCCAGTGAGACGAGAATGGTGAACTTACGCGCGCCGATGATGCTCACATAGGGTGTATCCGTTGCGTCATATTGGGGAAGTTGCTTCATCCCCTCGCCTGCGTATTTTACTTGCAGGGAATACGATTTTCCGTTCATCCGCACCTCGCCCAACTCTGCAAATACGATGATTCTGCCTTCAAATTTTTCTCCGTTGCGAAGCGTACCGATCATGCACAGCCCATCGGAACCGACCGGTTTGTATCTCACCGTATGATAGGGCATGAGAGCCACTCTGGCATTCAGAACTCCTCCGGTCTCGGCTTCTGCATGGTACACAAACACATCATCCGGTTTGCTCACGAAATACTCCCGTCTGTACTGAACCTCCTCATCCCCTTTTTTCTCCGCGTAGTTGCAAGTGGCCACTGCTTTTTCCAAACTGAGCGACCTCCGGTAACCGACCACTTTACCCTGCACATCGTAGTCAACGTACAGTTGAGCAAAGGGCTGGTAACTACCAAATTGGTTCTCTCCTGATAGAGGTCCATATTCATACCCAGCTCCCATGTTGAGAGCATTCCTTCCCCCACTCCACAAGCTCACCTCGTTGAGCACGACGCAGTCTAAATGCACTCCCCCATACACCGTTGCCCCCACTCGCCCGTTACCCAACGGCAGAGTCTCGGACTCCCACACATCTCTCGAATCCATTGACTCATCGCAATCTGCCGACCCCTCCACGTTCCATGGAAGAGAAATCGCTTTGACCTGCGCCGGTTGATCGTACCATAGCTCATTTTGTTTTGCCGTCGTAGCCCCGTGGGCTAAAGACAGACCAACACCCGTCATCCACACCACCATTTGAATGATACGTTCCATGAAATTGGGGGATGAGATAACCACGCAGTCCTCGTTTCTCTTCATCCTCTCCCAATCTAGCAGATTACTCCGCCCTTGTCACGCTCAAACAAGCTCACGATGTAATGGGAATGAGGATTTGACGGTTCAGCTCTTTACAAAATGCGGGGGCATGGTATAATTTGCGGCTTCTGAGAGAGCAATGAAAACGCTTTTAACAATCGAAGAACTAACGAGAGAGGAGATTTGTGAACTCCTTGAATTGGGTCACCGTCTCAAAGCGGAGAGAGGGGAGCACGCCCTCCTCCCGCTCAAGGGGCAAACGTGGGCGCTCATCTTTTCCAAATCCTCGACCCGCACGCGAGTCTCGTTTGAGGCGGGAATCTATGAGTTAGGTGGGCGTCCCATGTTCCTCTCCACTCGGGATATGCAACTTGGGCGCGGCGAGCCGATCAAAGACACGGCACGCGTACTCGGTCGCATGGTTCATGGAGCTGTCATCCGAACCTTCGCTCAACAGGATGTGGCGGACTTTGCTCACTTCTCCGGCATTCCTACTATCAACGCCCTCACCGATCAGGAACACCCCTGTCAAATCCTAGCAGACCTGATGACTCTCGAAGAAATTTACGGGGTGGGAGCATGGAAAAACATGAAGATTGCTTTTATGGGCGACGTGGACAACAACGTCGGACGTTCCTGGATGTGGGCAGCCAAACGACTCGGATTTACCCTTGCCCTGGGCGGTCCCGCCTCCGCTCTTCCATCGGATGCCACCCTACGAGCCCTTAACTGCCCGACGATCACCGCCACAACAGATCCCTACGATGCGGTGAAAGATGCCACCGTCATCAACACCGACACGTGGATATCCATGGGGCAAGAGGAACAAAAAGGGAGCAAGGAGCAAGCTTTCTTCCCCTACCAGGTCAATGCCGAACTACTCAGCCATGCTGCTCCTCGCCACAGCGTCTTCCACTGTCTGCCCGCCTATCGTGGCTACGAGATCACGAACGATGTACTGGAAGCGCATTCCGACGCTATTTTCACACAGGCAGAAAACCGTCTGCACGCCCAGAAAGCCGTACTCCAAACCCTTGTCGAATCATGAGCTACAACGACCGCATTGAAGTCCTTTTGGACGAACTATCCGTCTTCTCTGATTGGCAGGAGCGCTATGAATACATCATATCGTTGGGACATAGTCTCGCCCCGCTCCCGTCCAAATACCGCAAACCGGAAAACCTCATCAAGGGCTGTCAAAGCCAGGTGTGGGTGGGAACGGAGGTAAAAGACGGACAATTCATCATTTACGCCGACAGCGATTCTCTCATCACCAAGGGGCTTATCGCCATCTTTATCCGCCTCCTCTCCGGTCTTTCCCCTACGGAAGTTCTGGCAGCAGATCTCAAAAAACTTGATGCAAGCGGGCTCAAGGAACATCTTGCCTCTACCCGTGCCAACGCGCTCACAACGATGGCCGACACCATACGCCGAGCTGCTGCGGATTCCTTGTAGTTTTCATCGGCAGCACGTTTGTGATCGACGAAATGCTCCAGAGCAGGTTGCTACAAAGGCAGCGCATCCTGCCTCCGGAGACAAATGCCTTCCGTTTGATCACCGAGGACGAGATTTGGCGAGGTGTGAGCGTCGATTACTTGGCAGGGAGATATCTTGTCTCCCTGCGCAATGCAAAGCTGCCCGCGGAATTACGCGATTGTCTCCTGCGCCATGAGGCTGATTCCTTTGTCAAGCTCCTCGACAAGGAACAAAAAAACTCCCCTACTCCGCTCCGCGAGCCCAAACAGGCAATCCTCTTCAACGTCACGGAAAACCGCGTCCGCTTCATCCTTGATATGCAGTCGGGCTATTCGCAGGGGTTCTTCATCGACCAGCGAGACAACCGTACGCACCTTCGAACCCTCTGCCATCCGGGGCAAACCGTGCTCAACCTGTTCGCTTACACGGGAGCCTTCTCGGTCTGCGCCGCCCTGGCGGGAGCCACCACGACCACGCTGGATCTCGCGCAACCCTGCCTCAATCGCTGCAAGGAGAATATGCTGCTCAACGGCATTGACCCCGAGCTCCACTTCTTCTGTCGAGGAGATGCCCTGCACTGGCTCTCTCGCTTTTCCAAACAGAAACGCCGTTTTCATTTCATCATCATGGACCCGCCCACCTTTTCCCGCGATGACAAGGGAAACCTCTGGCGCGCGGAAAAGGATTACACAGCCCTTGTGAAACGAGCCTCCGCCTGTCTCGCTCCCGGCGGAACCATGCTCTGCACCACCAACAGCCGACGTCTCTCACAAGATGCCTTTGCCTCGCTGGTACGCACAGGTTCTCCTTCGACAGCCCGCATGGAATCCTGTCCCATGCCACCGGATTTTTCTCCGGAAAATTACCTCAAAACCATATGGATTTACACATGACTCTCCCCGACATCTCCCCGCAGGACCCCTCTCTTTCTCCCGAAATGCGCACAGCTCTAAGCATCTTCCGGTGTCCTCCGCGTCGTCTGCTCTGCGCGCAGACGGTATGCTCCGCCATGGGGCGGGAGGATCTCACGGAGGAGATGAAAGAGTGCAGCGGAGGACGTGCTCCCGGCGGCACTTGCGGCGCCTTGTTCGCCGCCATCACAATGGCGCCGGAACGCGAAGCCGCTCTTCGGGAACTCTTCCGGTCTTCCCTCGGTTCCGATCTCTGTAGAGAACTCAAGCAACGCCATCGGGTCCCCTGCCCTCACTGCATCGTCACTGCCATTCGCGGTCTGCAGAGCTGAGCGACAACCCTCATTTCTTCGGTTTCTGCTCGTTCTCCTCCTCAAAGACGGCAACCGGATTCAGAGCCGGAATGACATTCACGGAGCGCAATTTTCTGTGTGTCGCTCGTGCGTGATCAAAAATCATTGCGAGTCGATCCATCTGTTCGTGAATGTTACGTTTCTCCATTATCACCTCTGTACCCGTTTCAAGAACCAACCGAAATTCCCAATCCTTCGGATGGAAGATTTCGACAATGCGCGGTATCTCATCGGGATTGTACTTGTTTGAGGCAGCAACAAGACGAGCTATCGGACGCGACAACTGCTCCTCAATCTTCTCTCCTTCACTCAGCTTCGCAGCGTCCTCCGGTCTCAGGTACCATGTTGCAACCCCCATGAATTGACCATGCAGCTCATCATGCGGTCTGAACAGCACCCCTTCCGGATCCATAAAAAAGCGGGATCGATCTCCCGTACGCACACCGTCCTCCCACTCAACAAAAACGATGGGGATCCGCTCCTCCACTTCGATATACAGGGTATCCGGCAACTCAGCACGAATGACGGCAGAACGGATACCCGGGACGGCCTCCAGCTTGCGGCGAAGCGACTCCGTGTTGAGAGTAGCCATATTCACTCTGCCTTCAATATCCAACAGTTGTAGAGTTTTTTCTTTGTCGATGATCCCATGGCGGGACTGAAAATGGATATACTCCACACTCATGCCGTACGCCATATCCAGAGCATAGTCGATACTATACCAGACCAGGAATAGCAAGGGAAGAGCAACCAAAAACACCTTGATCCCGCGCTTCACCCTCTGCTTTCCCCTCCTGATCGCAAGCATACTGAATAAGCGCTCGCGCAGAGAAAGTCTCCTCTCAAGGCTGCGCACATTGGAGGACTCGCTGCGGTACCTGTTCCGTGAATTTTTCATCGGCTTCCGATCCGGTCGAGAAAATCATGTCGCTATCTCTCGCATCGCAGGGATATCTCTGCAATACGTGTGCAGAGTTCTCCATAGCTGATACCGACTGCAGCAGCTGCCTTCGGGAAGAGGGAAGAGCCCGTCATCCCGGGGATGGTATTGATCTCCAGCACATACGGCTCACCTCCGTCCGGCAGCAACAAATCCACCCGACCGTACACCTCCACCCCGAGGGCATGATAGGCTTTCAACGCCTCCTGCTGCACAGCCTTCGTCTCCTCTTCGCTCAGGTCTGCCGGGCAAATGTAATCCGTGCCCTCTCCGCCGTACATGGAGGGATATTTGTTGCGCATATCGTAAAAACCGCTCCGAGGACAGATATGAATCACGGGCAGAGCCACGCCGTCGAGTATCGACACCGTGAGCTCCTTGCCACAGATGTATTCCTCCACCAGCAGACGTTTGCTGTAGCGGGCAGACTCCTTCAGAGCCGCCTCCAGATCCTCCGCGTCACGCACGATCTCCACCCCCACAGAGGAACCCTCGCACGGCGGCTTGATCACCAAGGGCAGAGTCAACGTCGGTCTCCCGGGCAATTCGATCACCTCGCTTCGGGGTGTACGTACACCTTCCCTCAAAAAAATTTCCTTGCTCAGAATCTTGTCGAAACAGATGCGGCTGGAGGCGGAGCCTGCCCCGGTGTACGGAAGCCCGAGATTTTCCAGAAAAGATTGGACCGAGCCATCCTCCCCGTACGTACCGTGAATCAGGTTGTAGCAAAGCTCCGTTCCATCAGGAATCGCCGGGTTTTCCTTCCCCACCTCAATGGGTGCAACTCTCGTGAATCCCTCTTGTCGAAGGGCCTCCAGCACCGCCTTGCCGGAAACGAGCGACACTTCCCTCTCGGACCCGGGACCTCCCATGAGGAGGGCAATGGTTGTATCTTTGCGCAGTGTGTTCATCATCGGTTACTTCATGAAAATTGTCAAAACTCGGCATTCCTGTCGCCCATCACCTGCACCTCTGTCCGGAGCACAATGCCTCTCTCCTCTTTCGCCTTCGTGCGAATCAGGTCGATCAACTCGGTCACGTCTGTCGCCTTTGCGTGGCCTGTGTTGACGATAAAGTTGGCGTGCACCTCAGAGACCTGAGCACCGCCGATGCCGTATCCCTTGAGACCGAGCTCTTCGATGAGTTTGCCGGCGGGGTCAGACCCCTCAGGGTTCCGGAAAGTGCAGCCTGCACTCGGTTGCACAGGTTGGCTTTCTTTTCTCACCGTGTGGTATTTCTGCATCGTCTGTTCAATTTGAAGGTGGTCACCTCGGGCGCCGCTGAAGGTGGCTTGTAGAACGGTGTTTCTCGTAAAATCCGGAATCTCCCTGTACTGAGCACGCTGCATATTCTTCTTTTCCATGTGCAGGAGTTCGCCATCCTTGTCCATCACATCGGCGCTGCAGAAAACGCTCCACATATCGCTCCCCATGCTGCCGGCATTCATGCGCAAACTTCCTCCGACACAACCCGGTATCCCCTCCATCCACTCGAAGCCTGTGATGCCGTTGGCTGCGGCGAAAGACGCCAACTTTTTGAGTCTCACTCCGGCGCCTGCTGTGATGCGTGTGCCCTCCACACTCAATTTGTCGAATTCGCCTCCATTCAGGTGAATGACTGCCCCGCGGATCCCTCCATCCCGTACCACGAGATTCGAACCTCTCCCCACAAAACAAACAGGTATGTTGCGATCCTTAAAAAAGGTGAGAACCCTCCGAGCCGTCTCCGTGTTATCCGGCTCCAACCAGTACTGAGCGTCCCCTCCCACCCCTATCGTCGTGTGGCGCGCCATCGGCTCATAGAGGCGGAACGGGAAGGCGCTTCCGCAATCCTGCTGCATCTCCGCCATAAGCCTCAAATCCGACGCCACCCGAGTGCCCACTTCATGCACATTGCCCGCCCCAAGCGTCAGAAAGAGGTCACCCTGTCGCAGCACATTGCCGATCACGTGATGAGCCATCGCCAAATCGGACAGAAAATGGACATCTTTGTGTCCATGTTCTCTCACGGCATCCACGACGGTTTGCCCGCTTATGCCGGGAATCGGCGGCTCACTCGCGGGATAAACATCGGCGACGAAAAGTTTGTCCACCATCTGCAGCGCACGTCCGAAATCATCGCGCAACATTTTTGTGCGCGTGTAGCGGTGCGGTTGAAAGAGGACCACCAGTCTTCCGGGCTTCAGACTCCGGGCCGTCTCCAACGTAGCCGCTATTTCCGTGGGATGGTGTCCATAATCATCCACAATGCGAAAGTTGTGCGACAGGTATTTGGTTTCAAACCGCCGCCGAGCCCCCGCGAAGGAGGCCAATCCCCGAACAATGCTCGGAAAATCACATCCCAGCTCCAAGGCCATCGCCACCGCCGCCAGTGAGTTGAGCACGTTGTGCCTGCCCGGGATGCCCAACTCCACGCGACCCAACGCCTGCCCGCCACGGTGAATCGTGTACACGGAGCGTCCACTCCGGACCTCTACTTCAGATGCCGTGTAATCCGCATTTTCCCAGCCATAGGAGATGCTGTTCGGGAAAGCTGAGCACACCTCTGAGGCATGGCGATCACTGTTGCAGTAGATGATCTTTCCTCGGGTCTGCTCGCACAACCGACGAAACACGCTCTTGATGTGCTCAATGTCGCGATAAAAATCCAGGTGTTCTGCCTCAATGTTGAGAATGATGCTGTACTCCGGCAGATAGTTCACAAGCGTCCCATCACTCTCATCGCCCTCGGAGACGAGATATTCGCTGCTTCTGTTCCAATGTGCATTCGCCCCGAGCACCGGAATCTCCGCCCCGACGTAATGACACGGTCTCAGCCGCCCTTCCCGCAACAAATGGGCTGTGAGCGATGAGGTCGTGGTCTTCCCATGGGTTCCTGCCACCACGATACCTTTCTTGCTGTTGAGGATGGCAGCCAAACACTCTGCGCGACGCACGCAAAGACAGTTGTTCAACCTCGCCGCATGCAGGGCCACATTGTCCTCTCGTATGGCGCTGGAATAGACGACCACCTCTGCATCCTGCACGGGTGTCGCAGAATGCGGGCTATAGAAAATGAGTCCCGCCTCCTGCAACTTTTCCGTCTCTCTGCTCGTCACGCGATCGCATCCGCTCACCCGGTGTCCCATCTCCAACAGCATACGGGCTAATCCGCTCATCCCGCTCCCCGCCACACCAATCAGATGGATTCGCATCGGATGAGATCTGTCCAGGAGTCTTTTGCTTAGTGTTTCTGCTGTCATGGGGCGCGCGCCATTATACACGAAACACGCGTAGGAGCAAGGCAAATCCACCCCTCCTCACGCAACTCTTACAGCAAACAGGGACATCAAAAAGAAACAATATATTAAAAATCAATAATTTATATCAAACACACCGTTTTATCGTTCGCTCCAAAGCGCGTAATAGCGAGCGAACATTAAAACGTTGAAAGGGCTGCGACAAACGCGATGGTGAAGGCGGGGGAGTCGATGAGGTCGATAATCCCGCCGATGCCGGGGAGGAGGTGACTGCTGTCTTTCACGCCAATACCTCGCTTAACGAGCGAACCGGCGAGATC
>CANQYL010000015.1 GCA_947628035.1 uncultured Akkermansia sp.
AAAATGCTATGCTCTTGGGTGACCGTTTATTTTGAGGCATCGGCCTTCGGTGACTTTTTCTTTTGAGGCATTACGCAGGCTCGAAATGGCATTCCCTGATCAGGATTTTTGTCTTTTTTACTCCACTGAACTGCCCTCTTTCTTCTTGCAGCAACAGCAGCATCCGCCTATCAGCGCGTACACTCCCGCAGCAAGCAAACCGCCCACAAGCGGAGCAGCAATAAAGACCCACACGTTGCTCAGAGCATCGCCGCCGACCATGAGCGCCGGTCCGAGGCTGCGAGCCGGGTTCACGGATGTTCCGGTGAATGGTATGCCCAACAAATGCACCAGTGTGAGCGAAAGACCGATCACGATACCGGCTACGCTCCCGTAGTTCGGCTTGCTCGTCACACCCAAAACCGCCAGCACAAACACGAAGGTCAGGATGCATTCTACCAGAAGCGAACAAGGTACGCATCCCTGATAGAGACCATTCGCACCCAGGCTGCTTCCCGGCTCAGCGAGACACATAAGTACCGCTGCTCCGGCAATGGCTCCCAAGCACTGGAAGAGCACGTAGCCAATGAAGTCCTTCACGCTCATGCGTCCGCTCACCAGCATCCCGATGGATACTGCCGGGTTGACGTGGCAGCCGGATACATTGCCTATGGAATATGCCATAGCGACGATAACCAGACCGAACGCCAGTGCTGTTGCTATATACGACCCCATGTTGCTCATCGAGCAATGGGTCATCGCTGCCGTGCCACAGGCAAAGAGCACCAACACGAACGTGCCGATGAATTCTGCGATGTATTTCTTCAGACTGTTCATAATTATAGTTTTGTTGAAGAGAGGTCGTAACCCCTCTTCTCCGTACGATACCTGAAACCCAGGCAAATGTCAAGTCGCAGCAAACGGGCAAACGCATTTCTAATGCGTTTGCCCTGATGTGCGTCTTGCCATGGTGAAAGGATTGTGGTAGAATGCGGGCGGAAATAGGCTATGAGCGAGTTACAAGATAAACTGTTTGATGAGATATTGCAGGCGCGCCAGCGGGTGTACGCCGTGGGGGAGAAAACACCTCTGCAGCAGATCAATTTGCCTGGGATTGACGCCGTCGTATTTGCCAAACGGGAAGATTTGGGGCCGATCAAAGCGTACAAGTGGCGCGGCGCATACAACTGCATGGCTAAGCTGAGTCCGGAGCAACGAGCCGGCGGAGTTGTGGCCGCCAGCGCCGGCAACCACGGTCAGGGCGTGGCACTCGCTGCCTCCAAACTCGGTTGCAAGGCCTACATATTCATGCCTCGTTCTACCCCGCACGTGAAGCAAAATGCCGTACGAGCCCACGGTGGTGACAACGTAGAAATTATCCTGACCGGCGACTCATACGATGCCGCCTCTGCCGCTGCCCACCGGTTTGCCGAAGAAAAAGGACTTACATTTGTGCACCCTTACGATGACCTTTCTACCATGGGAGGTCAAGGAACTCTCGCTGACGAAGTCGTTATGAGCGGACAGGGTCCGTTTGATCGTGTTTATCTTCAGATAGGAGGGGGAGGACTTGCCTCCGGCTGTGCTTGCTGGTTCAAGAAATTCTGGCCGGGATGCCGCTGCATCGGTGTCGAGGGCAATGACCAGGCTTCCATGAAGCTCGCCAAGCAAATGGGAAAGAGGTCAGAACTTTCCTATGTCGATGTATTTTGCGACGGCACAGCCGTGCGTATCGCCGGAGAAAACACTTTCCAGCTCTGTAGCGAGTTGCTCGATGATTTTGTAACGGTCAGCAACGAAGAGGTTTGCCAGGCCATTCGCTCCCTCTGGGACAGCATACGCATTGCCCCGGAACCATCCGGAGCTATGGGGCTTGCCGCCTTCCTCCAGGACTGGGATCACGGACGTATTCGCCCCGACGAAAAAATCCTCGTCATCATCTCCGGCGCTAACATGGATTTCTCGCAACTCGGAGTTATTGCTTCCCGTTCCGGAGTACGTGAGTCCAACCGCAAGCTGCGTTTCTTGCGCATCCCCATGGAAACCAAACGCGGACAGATTCTGCGTTACCTCGAATATATCCCGGAGGGGGTGCAGCTCATGGATGTGCAATACGGTCGGACCAACTCGGAGCTCCAGCATCCTGTCTTTGGAGTACTTGGCACACAGGAACAGTTCGACGAGATCAACGCAAGTCTCAAAAAATACGGTCTGGAAGCTCAAGATGTGACTCACGACGAGGACGTGGCGTTCCGCCTGATTTCCTATGACCGCGTGCATCTCAGTCACCCTGTTTTCTTCGTCATCGAATTTCCGGAGCGTCCCGGGGCCTTTCTTGAGTTCATGCGAGCTGTTGGAGAGTACGCCAATCTCTGTTACTTCAATTATCGCTACTCCGGCGAATCTGTGGGACGCGCCCTGGTCGGTCTTGAATTTGCATCTCGTGCTGACCGCGATGCTTGCCGCGCCCGCGCGGAGCAACTCAAAGGCACCACGATCCAGCGTATCCATGAACTCAGCGACGATGTGCGCCGTCGGGTTCTAGGCCGCATGAGCCCGGAGAAAGAGTCATGCTGATTCTTGCTTCTCAATCTCCTCGCCGCCGCGATCTTTTGCTGCGTGAGGGTATTTCCTTCTGCGTCATTTCGCGTGATGTTCCGGAAGTCAATGATGTTGCTCTCCCCCCTCAGCAACTGTGCGCGGAGAATGCAGCGAACAAAGCTTCGGCGGTTGCCGTTGACTTCCCTGGACACATTGTTGTCGGTGCGGATACCCTCGTCTTTCTGGACGGAGAACCCCTCGGCAAACCCGCTGATCTGGATGACGCCCGCCGAATGCTCTCCAGACTCCAGAATCGCACTCATACGGTCTGCACCGCAGTCGCGGTCTTTATGCCCGGTGGCGAACGACGCGATTTCACCACGCTCAGCGAAGTTACTTTCCGACCCATGTCAGAGCACGATATTGAGCACTACCTTGCCGAGGTCCCTGTCCTCGACAAGGCCGGGGCATACGCCATGCAGGAAAAAAGCGAACTCATCGTCGAATCGGTACGGGGCGACGTGGATAACGTCATCGGACTCCCCATCTCACAGCTTCTGCGGACGCTCCTCTCCTGAACGAACAGTTGCGGGACGGGGGGGCGTTTCCTTCACCTGAGCATAGACTGGCACCCTTTCATGGCATCGTCATTAGCTCACATACGTCCCACTTGCCGGATACCATCACTCCTGAGGCTCTGTTGGGGAGTACGTAATCCTCGTCTGGGTCACCCTCCTCCCATCCGTTGCCGTTACCGTTAGCAAATAATCACGGATACGAATCTGTTCATTCACCTCAGGGAGGTGATCGAGACGATCCGTGATATAGCCCCCGATCGTGGAAATTCCCGCATCACTCTCAAGCTCACCTAAACGGGGCAATTCTTCTTCTAGGTCAAAGAGAGTCATCGAGCCATTCGCCATATACTGACCATTCCCGAGTGAATAAAAATCTCGGGTCTCATCTGCTTCAAACTCGTCCTGGATGTCATCTCCCACGATTTCTTCCAAAACGTCATCCAAGTAAACGAGTCCGACCGCCACTCCGTGCTCATCTACAACGAGTGCGCTGTGGGTGCGTTCCTTGGAGAAGAAATTCAGCAACGTGTCCAGCTTCATTGTTTCAGGCACAACCTTGAGGGGACGGCGCACACTGAGGATGTCCGTGCTGTTTGAGCGAACCAGCTTGAGCATATCTTTCACATGCACCCATCCTTTTACGTCATCAAGATGTCCGTCCACGAGAGCAAATCGACTGTGCGGACTGGAACTTACTTTCTCCAGATTTTGGTCAAAGCTGTCGTTCACATCCAGCACCTCAACATCGTTTCTTGGCACGAGTATTTCGCGCACGGAACGGTCATTGAGCTCCAGCGCATTCATCGAAATTTCCGCCTCCGTCTCAGTCACTTCCTTGCTCCGTCCGCTCTCCTCCACGATCTGCGCAATTTCTTCAGCGCTGTGGTAATTGTTCGGTGAGTAATGGGTATCCACGCCGAAGAGGTAGTGGGCGATCGCATTGGCCGTGTTATTGAAGAGCTTGACGATCCACGAGGTAGCTCGAGCGAAGCGCACCATCCAGTTGGCGGTGCCTAAAGCTACCTCCAGTGGGTGACGTATGGCCAGACTCTTCGGGACAAGTTCGCCCAGCACGACGTGTGCGAAGGTAAACAAACTGTAGGAAACGACGTACGAAATAAAACTTACCGCCACCGGCTGCAGATGCAGGTAGTAACTGAGGGGAGGAGCAATGAGCTGTTCAATAAAGGGCTCACCGAGGTTGCCGAGGGCAAGGGAAGCAATCGTAATACCGACTTGATTAGCGGAGAGGTAGGAATCCAAATGACGAACAATGTGCTTGGCGTTCTCCCTGCTTTTCGCCTCGGACTTCGTGTCGTGATTTGTCGCCGTCAGCTGGCTTTCTCTCACCCGGGCGCTCGCAAATTCATTCGCCACAAAAAAGGCGTTCAAGAAGAGGAAGAAGACGACCCCGATAAGAAAAAGCAAGATCGTGTCCACCGACGGATAACTCCACTCCACTCGGGCTGCCTGTTCGGGCGTGAGTACGAGCCAATTCCATATGCTGTCCAGTGTCTCCTTCATTCAAAGTTTCTCATACTCTCCCGTCCCTCTTTTCTCCAGAACCGTAAATCCGGCTTTTTTTGCATCACTCAGAGAAACAGGCGCTGTTACTTTCGGCACAACCACGCGACTCACCTTCTTCTTCACCGGGTTCTTACAGTACAGGCACTTCGTGTGAGGTTCCCTCTTCAAATCGCGTCTCAGTTCATACCCCTTCCGGCACATCTTGCATGACCTGTTCGGATCCTCCGGGTGCTCGGATATGTATTCGTAGATTGGCATAAATGAAATCGCGAGCCACCCTCCTCCGGAATAGCCCGCGCGCAGTCTCACGTCAAGCCGCAGCGGCTCGACCTTTCTTGCTTCACCAGCTTGATTTTGTAACCCCGGGAATCATCCCTTGGTTGGCAAGCTCACGAAATGCGATACGCGACAGATGAAAGCGGCGCAGATAGCCGTGACGACGTCCGGTGAGTTCACACCGGTTTACTCCACGTGTCGGAGACGCGTTGCGCGGCAACATCGTCAGTCCCACGTAGTCTCCCTCGGCCTTCAATTTAGCACGCAGCTCCGCGTAACGCGCGGCAGTTGCGTTCTTCTTCTTGTTACTCTCGATCCTGCTCTTTTTAGCCATAATAAAATCGTGTGCGGCAGTTTGTACTATATTCTTTGCCACTTGTCAATATTTTTTCTACCTCTTTCCCCTAAAAAGATTGATTTTGTTTTCCCCTGAGCAGAATTTACCCGAGATAACCATCCCGACGGCCCGCATGACGTTCATGAGTCTGTCCATCAGATGAAGGTTCTCACGACGGCTTTCTCTCGAAGCCTTGTCACCCATTCGCGGTAACGTTTCTCGCTCTGCTTACGGCGCACAGCATCGTCCACAGCTTCCTTCACCTTGCTGAGCGGCGGCGCCGGAGCGAGTTCCTTGCTGATAACGCGGACGAGGGTAAAACCGTTGGGATCCAGCAGAGGTCCGACGAGCTCCCCGGGTTGTAAACCGAAGACCACGTTGGCGAAGTCCACCGCCAGATCAGCACGTTTCATGGGGGGCCAAAGTCCGCCGTCCTCGGCGTGCTGATCCGAGGAATAAGAATGTGCCGCTTCCGCAAAAGTCATCTCCTTGTTTTCAATCTTCTGCTTTACCTCCAAGGCGAGGGCGTACAACTGATCCGCTGTCTCGCCCTCCTTGAGAAGAGCCACCGGCATGTAGATTTTCTCGTAGGTAATCTTATCTTGCGTGATGTCCCTGTAGTCGGACTTCGTCGCGTTGTACTCGGCGCGGATCTCATCCGGAGTGGGCGGTATGCCACGGTCGTAGCGCGTGCTTCTCATAGCGGCTACGGTCGTTTCTTTGCGGATGGAGTCTCGATAATCGTTTAAAGTCATTCCACTTTGGCGCAGCGTGTTGAGCAATTCCTCCCTCTTCCCGTTAAACTGGTAGAGAATGCGACGATTCAGTTCTTCCTCCACCATGGTCTCCGGCAGCATCATCCCCTTGGTCTCAAACTCACTCAAGACCAATTCTCTCTCAATCAGTTCGTTGATCACCGCTTTTTTAGCCTTCACCAGCTCTGCCGTGAACCGAGGTCCTTGTCGAGGATACAACATCATCAACTCACGTATGTACGGCACCAGGCGCGACCTCACTTCGGCCGAGGTTACCGGTCTCCCGTTCACCGTTGCTGCGATGCGGTTAACGATCTGCGCCTCCGCGCACAAAGCCGTCTCAAAGCTGCCGAACAGAGTCGACACACCCAGCAGCACCATTAACGTGGAGAAGAATTTCATACGGTCATCATTCTACACCATTTTTTCTCTCTGGCAATCTTCTTCTGTGTCAATCATTGAGTAATTCGCGCATCGAGTCGAAGAAGTTCATACATTCCTCCTCCGTAGCGGGTTCGGCCATCAGGGCATCATAATCCACAAATTCATAGAGGTTGCCGGGTATTTCTTCGATGAATTCCGAGGGAGCGCAATTTTCTTCCTTGCCGTAGCGGACGCGTTTCGAACAGTAGGAAAGTGTCAATTTTTCCTGAGCTCGGGTAATTCCCACATAAAGGAGTCTCCGCTCCTCATCCAGATTTCCCTCGTCCACGGATCGCGAGTGCGGCAACAACCCCTGCTCCACTCCCACGATGTAGACTACGGGGAATTCCAGCCCCTTTGCTGCATGCATAGTGATGAGACAAACACCGCTCTTTCCTTCAAGGTCGTCCTCTTCTTCGCGGCTGTCATCCAAGCATATGCCGGCGAGCAGATCCGTCAACTTGCCGGGACTCGGCTGCAAGCTGTTCATCGTCACCAACAGCTCATCCACTGCAGCCTCCCGCTGAAGTCTCTCCTCCTCCGTTTTGCAAGTACGCATGATATATTCCCCATAGCCTATCTCTTCTAGGAATCGACGTAGTACGGCGGCATGAGGCTCCCGCGCGGCGGCAAATTGAGCGAGGTATTTTCGCATGAGAGAGGTGAAGGAGCGGATAGCGGCCATCGACCGTTCGCTGCAATCTTCCGCCAATCGCTCATCTAAGAGCGTATCCCAAACACTCTTTCTCAGCTCCCGACTCTTATCGATGATAACACTTGCCGTGGTCGAGCTGATGCCGCGCGGAGGGGTATTGAGGATGCGCAACAGGTGTAGATCGGCAGCAGGATTGTCCATGGCATGCAGGTAGCTGAGGATATCCTTCACCTCGCGGCGATCGAAGAAGCTTTTAGAGCCTATCATTCGGTAGGGGATGTGGTGCTCGCGCATAGCTAGTTCGAGAGAACGGCTCTGTGCATTGGCGCGAAAGAGCACAGCAAAAGCCTCCCATGGACGCCGCTCGCGTGCATGGGCATCCTCGATCTCCTGTGCTACGAAATCGGCCTCCCTCTCGGGACCGGAAACGGATACGAGGCGCACTCCGTCGCTTCCCTGTTTGGTCGTACGCAGAGTTTTGTCGCGGCGGCCGATATTGTGGCGAATGAGGGCATTGGCGCAGTCGAGCACCTGTCTGGTGCAGCGGTAATTTTCCTCAAGCTTGATGACTTTGGGATTCGGAAAGTAGCTCTCAAACTCCAGGATATTGGATATCTGTGCCCCACGCCAGCCATAGATTGATTGATCGTCGTCCCCCACCACGCACACATTATGGTTCTCGCCGACGAGCTGACGAAGCAAGCTCATCTGCAGCGAATTCGTGTCCTGAAATTCATCCACCGTGATGTGCGTGTAGCGTTTTTGCCAACGCTCGTGCACATCCGGGTAGCAACGAAGCAAACGTTCTGCCAGGATCAGCAGGTCATCAAAGTCCAGCGCATTTTGAGCCTTGAGGGCGCGCTGGTAGGCTCCGGCAACGGCAGAGATGAGCGTGTCATCAATCTGTTTGTACGTGAGTCCGCGGTTGCGAACGGCGGAGTAGGCTGCGATAACTTGTGCAGGCTCGAGTTTTTCATGACGAGCGCCCTGCTCGATGATCAATTTTTTGATGAGACCGCTCTGATCGCTCCCGGTGAAGATGGAGAAATTTTCCTTGTAGCCGAGACGTCCTATCTCACGTCGCAAGATACGCACACACAGCGAGTGAAAGGTGCACACCGTCATCTTCTTCGCCACCTCGCGATCCACCAGACCCGCCACGCGCTCCGCCATTTCCCGAGCAGCCTTGTTTGTGAACGTCAGCGCGAGGATGCCCCGAGGATCCACCCCCTTCTCCAGCATATGCGCGATGCGACAAGTCACTGTCCGCGTTTTCCCCGTCCCCGCCCCTGCCAGGATGAGCACGGGACCGTCCAACGTCCGCACAGCTTCGCGTTGTGCCGGGTTTAATTTTCTGATATCAAATTTTTCTCCCATAATACCTCAAAAGCCTTCATCATTCAAGAAACTCGGCATCGGAGTGCCCACGCGCACGCATTCCATCCCGGCCGCACGGGCTGCCTGCAACCCCGGCTCTGCATCCTCAAAAACAACGCACTCTTGCGGCGGCACACCCATTCTTTGCGCTGCGAGCAAGAAAATATCCGGTGCAGGTTTACCGTGCACGACGTCTTCCGGTGTGACGATGATGCTGAAGAGTTCCTCAATTCGAGCGGCGCACAAGGTGGCTCTGGCTCCGGGTATCGCACTGCCGGTGCCGATAGCGTAGGGGATGCCGCGTTCACGCAGGTTACGCACAAGTTGCACCGTTTCCGGGATAACATTCAGTCCATCCTCTTCTAGGTAGCACGCATAGAGGTTTCTCTTCTCGTCTGCCGTAGAATCCGGTTCCATCTTCAAACCGTATTGCTCATTGAGCTCCTGCACAATATCCCTCGCCGCCATGCCCCCATGGTCCAGAAACTCCTGCCATCCGAATACCTCGACCGGTGCGCCATGCCGCCGCAGCGCTTCTCGCCAAGCTCGGTAGTGCAACGGCATACTCTCCACAAGTGTGCCGTCCAAATCAAAGATATACCCCTTGAAATCCCGTTCCGGTAGTGTAATCCGTGGTGTGCTGCTAGTTTCCCTCTGCATCCTCTTTTCCCTATCACCTGTTTACAGCGCAAAATAATCCACGAAGTTCTGCAGGTCACTGTCCTTCCCAAATAGCACGAGAACATCCCCTTGCTGAAATTTCATGGAAGGCTCCGGCGTATCAATGACCGGTTGCTCGGGCTGCAAGATGACGTCATCGGTTTCTGCCGTCTCGGTCGGTTTGCCACGTCGTACGGTGAGCAAGTTGAGGTGGTAACGGCTGCGTAGTTCCACCTCCATGAGACTCTTGCCTACCCACGCCTCCGGCAGGTTCACCTCCGCCAGAGAATGCGTCGTGTCAATCTTGCGCAACCGCATCAACCCCTCGTTGATGAAACGTGTAGCCAGTTGTTTCGCCGCCACATCTTCCACACGAAAGAGTTCCGAGACGCCGATGAGTTTGAGTACCTTGCCCTGCATCTCATTCACGGAGCGAGCGTAAAGGTGCTTCACTCCGCCGATTTCCTTGATCTGCGCAGCGATGAGCAGACTGCGCTCGAAGCTCTCGCCCACCGCAATGATGACGCACGTATCTTCCCCTAGGTCCAACTGCTTGAGCAGTCGCGGGTCGGTAGCATCTCCGACGATGGCATAGGCAACGCTGTCCTTGAGTTCGGTGATGACGGATTCTCTCTCGTCAATGATAGTGACCTCAAACCCGCTCTGAGTGAGATAGAGGGCGAGAGCGCGTCCGAATTGTCCGATTCCGATGATGACGAATTTCATGATGTGATGGATATGAGGTTTAGTTGAGAGGCAGTCGAGTTTCCGGGTAGCGGAAGGGCTGGGGAGCTTTTGGGGTAATGAAGATGAGCATGAAGGTGAACATACCCATGCGTCCGAAGAGCATATTGAGTGTAATGATGATCTTCGACAGGGAAGAAAGATCGGTTAACCCGATCAGCGAGTATCCCGTCGTGGTATATGCGCTCACCTCCAAAAAAAGCATATCGATGATTCCCCGTTCCCCACCGGCAATCTTTGGTTCCAGCAGCAACAGCAACATCGTCGTTGCAATGATCCAAAAAATGGAGAGTACTACAGTGGCCATAGCACGCTCCACGGTGCTGCGTGCAATCCTCCGCGAGTGAAACTGCACATCCTGCTGCCCACGCAGCACCCGGATCACCTCCAACACACACAGCGCCACCACCGGCGCAAACACCCCGCCGCCGGTCCCCGCCGGATTGCCCCCGATAAACATCAACACACACATGAAGAGGTTGTACACCGGTCCGTAATCCGATATATCAGTCAAATTAAAACCGGCGGATCGGCACACGGTGTTCCACAAACTCTCCCAAATGGAAAATCCCGCCTGCTGCGTGTGCGCGGATGGTTCCAGCCAGCTCAGCAAGTTGAGTCCCACGAATCCCAGCAGAAGCACAATTCCCGTCACCCGAATGACCAGCCATGAATGCGTACTCCACCTCCGTGTGTTCTTCTCTCCTTGCAACCTCCGGCGCAGCCGGGTCAGACCTTCCAGATAAATACCGAATCCTAGAGTGCCGGCCAACACCAGCAACAGCATCACCACCTGCGCCCCGTAGCTCGTCACTATTCCATCTTGCGCCATGCTTCTCGGGAAAAGAGTGATGCCGGCATTGCTGAAAGCTGACACCGAATGAAAAATGGCGTAGAACCACAGGTGCTCCTGCGGCACCGCCGGATTGCCGCTCCACTGCCAATGCAGCAGCACGGCTCCGATAAACTCTATGCCAAACGTCACAAAAAAAACGGCCTTGAGCAGGTGCGGGATGATCTGCACGCCCTCTTGGTCCAGGATGGCTGACATAGTCATGCTCTCGCGCGTGTTGAGCCTCTTGCCCACCATCAACAGGATGAGGTAGGTGAATGTCATCACGCCCACCGCACCCACTTGAAAATCAGCCAATACAACCAACTTTCCCAATGGGGTGAGCGCCTCGGAGATATCTATCGTCATGAGTCCGGTAATCGCCGTTGCGCTCGCACACGTGAACAATGCATCCACAAAGCTGAGAGGTTTGCAGGAAGCTCCCGGTGTAAGCAAGACCAAGGAACTGAACAGCACAAAGCCCACCATTGCCGTGAAGAATATAATCGCCGGTGACCACCTGTTTCTCCGACCTTGGCGCAAGCTTCGGTGGCGCTCCTTCATGTACGTGATGACATTAAGGATGGCAAAGATACCGATGAGCAGAGCCAACAAGAGTCCCACCCACGGCATGGGCTGTATGTACCCACCTATCTCTCCGGAAAACACCCCACTCGCCACCACGCCAACCACCAACTGTCTCCAGACGATTCCCTCCGGTATGCGATGCCCCATCAAATCCTGAACAACATGGATGATGACACAGAGCGTGTTGAATCCCACGAGTCCCCCGACTATCAGCAAAACGCTCCGTGTAAAGTTACTCACCTCCGCAGCATTTGCCGCATTCGGAACAAAGCAAGCCGCCCACAGCATCACGCCTAACACCATGATGCCGGACACGATCTCGGGCAACTCAAGCGCCCCCCCTGACCTGCTCCTTGCAGTCATCGGTTTCACTATACCACAACACGGTCCTCATATCAAGCCCCGGCTCCGAATCAGCAGGGTAAACGCATTTGAGAGAAGTTCATCAGCAGAGAGAATGCTCTTACTGATTGATATCATCGTTGATGCCTATCAAAAATCATGACAACAAGCGTTCATCATGGTGACGGATCTAGAGAACTCACTCGCACACGCTGCTGATTCGAAAAATTTGCGCAACGCGCACATTATTAATAAATCGTAAATAGGCAGCAAAGCGGCGGGACGCCGCCTTAACCTCCCGCCGCTTTCTTTCTATCACCGCACCTGTGTTCCCGAATATTCCGCTGCGTATTTGCTCCGCTAGTTTGCGCCAACGACGCGGAATTTTCCAAATCGTAAATCGTAAATAGGCAAACGCATTTCTAATGCGTTTGCCCTGTCCGGATCAGATCCTGTCCATTCCTTTGTACGAGATGAAAAAAGCGTCACCACGACAAGGAGTAAGATCAGAGGATGGGTCAGTCTTTTTGATGCCGACACGAGCGATGTATCCGGGGATATCGGAGGGGGAATCCGGGAGGTGGCGACGGAACTCAACGGGATCAGGAAGAGGAGCGGAAGAATCTGGATCAGTGACGGAAATCCATGAGGGATTTCCCTGCTCATCACGAAACCAGATATTGGGATGGACCTGGGGTATATCTTGGTAAGAAAGAATTTCCCGATTGCGTTTTTTGAGGTCATTTATGACGACGGAGACGCGAAAGTTACAGAGTTCCCATTCACTCATCGGTACGGGACCCGGAAGATCGGGGATCTCAGCCGGATCCATCATATCTCCGGAAACCGGAGAAAGCAGATTCCATCCCATGGAAAGCGGAGCCATGCTCTGCTCCCAAAGAGGGAAGTAAACCGGTTCGAGATTGAAACGGCGGGATTCTTCCAGCAAGAGATTTCGTTCGGTCTCACCGAGGGTGAGCTTTACCTGTACCCTCTTGCCACGTTGTCCATGCGCATTCTCAACCTTTGCGAGAAGTACGGCATAAATACGGTTGCCGACTGCAAAAATGAGGTCTGCAAACGAGGGACGACTGGGACGAACCTTGTGCCATGCGTAGCGACGCCCCTCAAGCTCGTCCAAACAAGCCTGTAGCTGATTGCCGCATAATTTGAACGCCTCAATATAGTGCTTCTCGTCGAAGATCATGACACGCGGGTTGCCGGTTCATTCTTGATTCGCGCGAGAATGAGCTCGGTGACGAGTTTGGGGTTAGGCTTGGGATTGGCAGCTTTCATGACCTTGCCGGTCAGAGCGTTCACGAGTTTCGCGTTGCCTTCCCGTACAAGTTGCACCATATCCTCATTCTCTGCCAGCACGGCATCCACCATCGCTTCCAGCTCGCCGGCATCCGCTTTCTTGTAGCCCAAGGAATCAGCTGCAACCTGAGCGGACAGCTCCGGATGAACCCACATGGAATCCAACACCTCACGAGCTTGACTGGTGGAAAGTACCCCCTGCTCCACAAGCCCGATAAGTTCAGCCAGCGCCGCCGGGGTCAATGGGCAATCTGATGCGGAAATTCCCTTCTCAGCGAGAGTGGCGGTGAGAGTGTTGAGCACCCAGTTTGCAGCTTTACGTGCGGGTGCTCCCTCCCGTACGAGGTCCTCAAAGAAAGCGCACAGTGACGTGTCGCTGACGAGCGTCGTCGCATCCGCTGATGGCAATCCGTATGCCTCCATCAGCCGCTTGCGACGTGCGTCCGGCAGCTCCGGCACCTCTTCCTGCGCTCGTTGCACGAGAGGAGCCGTGTGGACGGGGATGAGATCGGGACAGGTGTGGTAGCGGTAATCGTGGGCGTTCTCTTTGGTACGCATGACAATGCTTTCCCCGAGAGAATCGTCCCAGCGACGAGTGGACTGGACTTGGGCGATACCGGCATCCAGTTCTTCCGCCTGTCGCCGTATCTCGTAGATGAGGGCGCGGCGGGCTGCGGACATGGAATTGATGTTCTTCATCTCAATTTTGGAGCCCAGCTTTTCCTGACTCCTGGGGCGCAGGGACACATTCACATCGCAGCGCATTTCTCCCTTTTCCATGTCGGCGTTAGAGATGCCGGCGCAGACCATGATCTGCTGGAGGCTCTTCAGGTAAGCATAAGCCTCATCCGGGGTGTGGATATCCGGAGCTGAGACAATCTCCATGAGAGGAGAGCCGCCGCGGTTGTAATCCACTAAGGAATAGCCGGCAAAATGCGTAAGCTTGGCTGCATCTTCCTCCAAATGGATATGGTCCAGCCGGACACGGCGCACGATGCCGTCTTGCGTGGATTGAGGTTTTGCATTTGCCGGGAAAGACCACTCATAGAGGGGGACGCCTCCACCGATGCATAGCGGAAGATCCAACTGACTCGTCTGGTAGTTTTTCGGCATATCCGGGTAAAAGTAGTTTTTGCGATCCCATTTGCTCACTTCCGGAATACGGCAGCCGAGGAGGAGTCCTGCCAAGATCGTTCGTTCAATGGCGTGTTCATTCAATACGGGCAGTGCACCCGGCATACCCAAACAGGTGGGGCACACATTTGTGTTCGGCTCGTAACCGAATCCCGCTCGGCATGAGCAAAACATCTTGGTGGCGGTTTTGATTTGGCAATGGACCTCAAGACCTATGGTAACCAGATAATCGGTGGCAGACATAAAAATTACTGAGGAGGAGTTAGTGTTACACCCTCGTGGAGGGCATCATCTAAATCGGTGCGAAAACTTGCGTCAAAAACGTCGTCAAAACATTCTGAATGCGTGCAGCTTAAACTCTCATAGACGTCATCCAATGCGTCAGAAAAGGTATCGAATTGCTCGCTGTCATACCCGGGCAAACCCACGATACGCACGATTTCATTGCGAATTTTCCAGAGGATCGTCTCAAGTTCGCGACAGACGCCCAAGAGTTCCTCGCGGTTCTGCTGCGGAAAGTTGAAGGTACAGAGACGCAACTCCGGTTGCTTGTCACTCATCTTTTTAGCTATTTCATGTAATTCCGGCGCAATCCGTGTGGCCGTAGAGGCGTCCTTGACCATCGCCAGGAGTTCCAGGAGTTGCCCGTCCGATCCCTGTAACCCACGCAACCGGCGTATCTCCACCACAGCCGCACCCGGCGTGAGTACCAATGAGGTCGTGTGGAGGTAAATCTCCCCTTCATCGCTGAATACCCCCTCCCTGATGGCCTTAGTAAAAGCACGTGTCAGTTCTGTCGATCCGTAGCAACGAGCCCGACAAAGACTCGTGAACTCATCGCAGAGCTCCTCATACGCCTCCGCGATGCGGTACGTGTCGTTGTCGAGAGCTTCAACATCAAGAGCCTGAGAATCAGAGTCAAACATAGCGTTACTCAGTTCCGCAGATTCCTCTACCAAATGAGAAAACTTCCCCGCGGCACCGTCAGCCGTCTCTTTGTTCATCACACCGGAAAGCAACAGCCACATCTCATTTGTCACACGAAGCAGGCGCGATGCTACGGCTCCCCCCTCGTTCTCCATCTTTGCGCCGTTGGATGCGGCAAAAACCGGCTGCAGCAGCGTCACCGCCACGCTCAGCATGCCAAACATCCGTCCGATTTTCTTCATCTCGGGCTCATTCTACACGCAATTCCCCGCGTTTTCAAGCCCGACTTTTTAACAGTGAGAAAGTCCCATACCTCACGTGTCCCCATAAAATTTTCTCTAGGAGCAATTCAATCCATTTCCTATGCGTTTTCTATGGACAAAGGAAGTAAGCCAGCATGACGGCATGGCATAACTCCGGACGCTTTCCTCACAAAAACCACCCACGAACTCTCCCCACCACCAATGCTTGCTCATCGCATATTCCACGCGTAGCGCGTGTTATTTCCGAATCGTCAATCGCAAACGCAAGAACTTGCGTTTTCCCGGAGGGTGTGTTATCATGCGCGCATGAAACGGTTGACAGGATTTGCCGCGATGGCTATGGTGTGGGGGATATTTGCACAGGGTGCGGATGAGAGACCGAACATTTTATTCATCATCACGGACGACCACGCCGTGCAGGCATTGGGGAGCGGGGAGAAAGATTCTCCTGTGCCCCTGCCGGGGTTCAGGAGGCTGGCAAATGAAGGGATGGTTTTTGACCGAGCCTACTGTGCGAATTCTCTGTGCGGTCCGTCGCGCGCGAGCATGATTACCGGACGCCACTCGCACAACAACGGCTTCCTGTACAATTTGAGGGATGACAAGGAGATGGTGGCCTTCAACGGCGATCAACCGAGCTATCCGAAGATGCTCCGCGCGGCAGGGTATCAGACCGGGCTCATCGGCAAGTGGCATCTCTTTTCGCGTCCGCAGGGGTTCGACACCTGGCAGATCTTTCCGAACCAGGGGGACTACTGGGATCCCGAGTTCCTGATCGAAAAACCCGGAGAGAAAAAGGAATACCTGAGTTTTCATTCTCGGGGCTATGTGACGGATTTGCTCACGAGCAAGGCGATTGATTGGTTGGAGAACCGAGACAAGTCGCGTCCGTTTGCACTCGTGTTGGGACACAAAGCTCCGCACCGCAACTGGCTGCCCGCGCCGCGTCATCTCAAGAAAATCCGCGAGTACGTTGCCAAACTCACACCGCCGGAAAACCTGCAGGACGACTGGATGGGACGTCCGGCATTCCTCGCCACCACGCGCCAGAGCGTGAGCCGCGACCTTTGCAATTGGTACGACTCGCACCTCCAGGCGGACCTCATCCCCTTCGATGTGATGAAGGAAATCGTCCCCAAAAAGGTGTTGGCGCACATGCTCAAGAATGACTGGTTTGCCGGTGAAGTGCCGGCAGACTTTGATCTTGCGAAGCATGTGCCCAAGTTCGCCCCGGAGACCAACTACGGCGATGGGCTGGCGCACGTTGAGGAAGGGGTATTGCCCGTCTACCGCGAGTTCTACGCCCGCCGCACACGCGAGTTTGTGGACGACATGCGCGCCGGAAGGATACCGGACATGGCGGCGATGACCGAGCGCCGCTGGCGTTGGTACATGGAGGACTACCTGGGCACCTTGCTGGCTGTGGACGACTCCATCTCCGCTATTCTCGACTACCTCGACACCCACGGTCTCTCCGAGAACACCCTTGTCATCTATGTCGGAGATCAGGGCTTCTTCCTAGGTGAACACGGACTCTATGACAAACGTTGGATCTTCGAGGAAACCATGCGGATGCCGCTCGTCATGCGTTGGAAGGGGAAAATCCCCGCCGGTGTACACAGTCAGGCCACCGTGCAGAACATCGACTACGCCCCCACCATCGCCGAAGTTGCTGGAGTCAATTCCCCCGAGAACATGTCCACCTTCGACGGCGTATCGCTCGTGCCTCTCTTTGCCACGGGGGAGGCGCCGTGCTTTGACGGACGCGCCCTCTACTACGCCTTCTACGAAAACCCGGGCGAACACAACACTCCCATCCATGACGGTATCCGCACAGATCGCTACACCCTCGCTCGAATCTACTCATTGCTCCCGGGAGAAGACCCTTCCGCTCGTCGGCTCGAGAATGAGTGGATGCTCTTCGACAACGAAAAAGACCCCCACCAAATGCACAACGTCATCGCCGATCCAGCCTACGCCGACGTCCTCAAACAGCTCAAGCAAGTTTACTCCGACCTCCGCGCCAAATACAAAGTCGATGATGAAAAACTGAAATAAACGGAGAGGAAAACGGAAACCCGTGCGCTGGGGAATGATGCATGCCGACGCCTGAGAAACCTTTTACTCGCAGGGCATAGCGCCGGTTAGGCGCAGCGAGTTGACATACCTCATACAGCGTATAAGATTTGTCTCAAGGTAAACGCATTTGAGAGAATTGCATCAACAGAGGATGCTCTTATTGATCGATATCAACATTGATGCCTATCAAAAATCATGACAGCAAACGGTCATCATGATGATGGCTCTTAAAAAGAATCTGCATTCGTTAACAATCCAAAAAATCTGCGCAACGCGCACATTATAAAAAATCGTAAATAAGCAACCGCATTTCCTAATGCGGTTGCCCTGCCATGCGATTGCTGCCACTTGACAGCCCTGTCCGGAACGTGCTATCATGAACCCATGAACGACGACTCAACCATAGTTGAAAGCACACGGGAGATCAAGTCATTGTACTCCGATCCCGTGGCCAAGCGGTTTTTGAGCAAGGTTTACCTCTGGATGGCTCTCAGTCTCCTGGTCGCGGCGGGTACGGCGGTCTATTCCTCGCAGAGCATCGAGCTGCTGACGTGGTGCATGGAGCACATGCTCGCCCTTGCTCTGGGGAGTCTCGTCATCATCTGCATCATGAGTTTCGGGGTGAATCGCCTCACTTCCGGTGCCCTCGCCGTGTTGCTGATGGTGTTTTCCGTGGTCGAGGGGCTGTGGTTCGGTCCCCTGCTCACCATCTACACCCAGCAATCTCTCGGCACAGCCTTCGCCTGCACTGCCGGCACCTTCGGCGTCATGGCAATCTATGGAGCGCTCACTCATCGCAACCTCTCCGTCATGGGCAACACACTGCTCATGATCCTCATCGGCCTCATCATCTGCCTCGTCGTCAACCTGCTCTGGCTGCAAAGCGGCACGCTGGACCTCGTCCTCAGTTTCGGCGGCGTTGTTCTCTTTTCTCTGCTCACGGCGCATGACACGCAGAAGATTCTTGTCATGGGAGCCAACGTGAACGACGAGGAACTCCGCGCCAAAGGAGCCGTGATGGGAGCCCTCACTCTCTACCTGGACTTCATCAACATCTTCCTCTTCTTGCTCCGCATCCTCGGAGACAGACGCTGATCCTCGTCCCGTATGCAAAAAATCACCCTTTCAACCCATTGATACATTATGGAAACTCCGGAACAAATCGCAGAAAAAACGAATAGCCTCATCTCAGAAATTCTTCATTCCCTCGGCTTCGAGGCCTCTGTGGAGACCACTTCCTGCTCCGAGGAAGAAATCTGCTACATGATCACAAGCCCGGACTCTCGTTTCATCATCGGCGACGGTGGAAGCAGACTCGACGACCTCCAGCACATCGTCAATCGTATCGTCGTCATCGGTCGTGAGCAAGCCCCGCGCGTCCGCGTGGACTGCGATCATTACCGCGACCGCGCCGAAGAGCGCGTTGTGGAATCTGCGCGTGAAAAAGCCAAAAAGGTGCTCGCCACCGGGAAACCCATCGTCATCGGTCCCATGAACGCTTACCTCCGTCGCCTCGTCCACTCCGCCCTCGCGGAAATCCCCGGCGTTCGCACGGAATCAGAGGATATCGACTCGCGACTCAAACGCATCACCATCTCCGCTGATTGATGAATCGACTCGGCGTCCTCCTGTTCACCCTGCTCTTTGCCTCCCTCTGCTGCGCTCAGGAGGAAAATTGGGAACTCTTCCACGCTCCCGGCGCAGACGGAACGGCTCTGCTAAGAAGGGTCAGCACCTGCCTGCCGAACGGCGTCTCTGTCTCCCTGCGCGAACTCCCCTCCACCGGTGCTGATCAGGACTCCCTCCAAACTCAGCGCGATGCCATCGCCGCCGGCGTGCATTCCCTGCCCTGCCTCTCCCTGAGAGATTCCCGCGGTCCCTACGCCGTTCTGCCCATCAGCGGCATAGATTCCTCCAAGGTAGACTTTGCCCGCAAACTCGCTTCCTCTCCTCAACGGGACGAACACGCCGAACAACGTCTCCTCGTTGCCACTCTCTTCTACCTCTGCTCTCTCTCCGGTCTGCCGGAAATTGACCCAGCGCTGCGGGACTCTGCCATTGACCGACTGCAGGAGATGACGGAGCTCAGAGGACTCTCTGTCTCACTCCGCCAATTCATCGCACTCAATTGCCTCTACCCCGCCCTCTTGCAAAAAATGTGCGTCCTTTACGCCGCCAACGGATCCCATTCCCCTCAGTCCGAACAAATCTTCCTGCAATCAGTCACTGCCCTGGAAAAAGCCCGCGACCTCGATCCCCTCTCCCCCACCGGTCGTCGCGCCCACGAGCTGCGAGAACAACTCCGCGCCGCCCGCCTCCGCAGCAAACGCTTCGACTAATCCCGTTATGATAGCGAAGCAGTAAACCCGGCATCGCGTAATTCCGAACGCTTTCCTTGCAGCGACCGCCCATGATTTGCCCCACCGCCGATGCCCCCGCATCGCCTATCTCGCGCGTAGCGCGCTAATATCCAAATCGTAAATCGTAAATAGGCGCAGCCCGTCGCCTCCGCTCCCCGGCTGCTTTCCTGCCACTCCCGCCCCATGCTCCATCC
Source organism: uncultured Akkermansia sp. (assembly GCA_947628035.1). GTDB lineage: Bacteria > Verrucomicrobiota > Verrucomicrobiia > Verrucomicrobiales > Akkermansiaceae > Akkermansia. The sequence goes on from CANQYL010000015.1 coordinate 19,889, forward strand.
TCCCGCTGCGCTCTCGCTCCGCTAGTTTGCGCCAACGGCGCGGAATTTCCCAAATCGTAAATCGTAAATCGTAAATAGGCGCAGCCCGGCGCCTCCCGCGTCTTTTCTCCTTGCTCCTCCCTCTCAAAACAGGTATACTCCACCCGACATCACAACTGCAATGAAAAAAGTCTTTGTCACCGGCGCTTTCAGCGTTGTACACGCTGGGCATATCCAATTCCTCAAGGAAGCACGTGCCTTGGGCGACTGCCTCGTTGTAAGTTTTCCCACAGAGGATTTGCTCTGGGAAGTATACGGACGAAAGTCTGTGTTGAGGGATGCGGACAAGATGTCTCTCCTGCGCTCTCTTGAAATGGTGGACGAGGTGGTGTATTCCACGGACCACGATGTTAACTTCTCCTTCCGCAGCGCTTTTCTGGAGGTCAAACCTGACATCTTTGCCGTGACCGACGACGATCGCTACATGGAAGCTAAGAAAAGCATCTGCGATGAAACAGGCGCACTGCTTGTCACTCTCAAAAAAACGGCTCCGGCGAGCACGCAGCTAACCAGCAGCACAGAGGTGCTCAATCGCGCCAAGGCTCCCGCCCACGTCCCCCTGCGCGTTGACTTCGCCGGCGGTTGGCTCGATGTTCCCTCGTATGCCATTGAGGGCGAATACGTCGTCAACTGTGCCGTCTCCCCCACGGTCTCCCTGCGCGATTGGGAATACCGCAAAGGAGCGGGTCTCGGAGGAAGCGGGGCCTGGAGCGTCCTCAACGGCTGGGATCCCGTTCAATCAGAACTCGGTCTCGGCGTCGGTTGGCAGGACCCCGCCGTCATCGCTGAAACCGGCGCTTGCGTGTGGAAGTCCGGACCCCTTCCCGTGTTGGATTTCAAAAACACCGGTAGTTTTCTCTCCGGTCTCATAGCCGTGTACGATACCCGCATCCGTCACGATACACCCGGTCTCGCATCACGCACGAGGGATTTTCAGGCCATCGCGCGAGCGGCTCGCGTGGCTCGTCTCGGCGTGCAGCAGCAGGATGTACGCACCCTCGCCGTCGGTGTCTCGATGAATTACCATGCCCAGCTCGACGAGGGGATGTCGCCTCTCCCGGATATCCAGGGAAGCTTGGCAGGCAAATACTGTGGCGGCGGGCACGGCGGTTACGCAGTCTATCTCTTTGAATCCACCAAAGATCGTGAGAAGGCTCTCTCATCCTGCAAAGACCTCTACCCCGTTGAACCGTACTGCCGGACCTTCGGACGCGACGAGCCTGTTGCTTGGGATCCCTTCTATCTCGACCGCATTCACCGCAGCATTGCCGACCATTAAGCTCTCTCTCCTCCCGTACGACCATGTCTTCTCCTCGCCCCAAGGTCCTTGTCTCCGGCTGCTTTGATGTCCTGCACAGCGGGCACATCGCTTTCCTTGAAGAAGCCGCCACCTATGGCGATCTCTACGTTTCCCTCGGCTCAGATCGCACCATCCTCTTCCTCAAGCGCCGTCCCTCCCTCTACAACGAGGAGGAACGCAAGTATATGCTCGAGGCCCTGCGCTGCGTCAAGAAAGTCTATATCGGACCGGATTTGGGTAAGCTTGATTTTGCTCCACTGCTGGATGTCATCAAGCCGGATATTTTCTTCGTGAATTCGGACGGCTCCGATGACGAAAAACGCCGGTTCATCGAGAATCGAGGCATCCGCTACATCGTCAGCTCGCGTATCCCTCACGCCAACCTCCCGGTTCGCTCCACCACAGCCATCCGCTCCGCCATCCATCAAACCCAAGGCACCTGACGGCGCCTCCGGCGCGCGAGCATCCAAATCGTAAATCGTAAATAGGCGCAGCCCGGCGCCTCCGTCCATGATTCCGCGCTTGAAAGTGCTTTTTTTTCTGGTATAATGCGGGGCATGAACGGATTTCGCATCACCATACTCACGCTGCTGTGTCTCACGGTCGGTCTCATGTTCTACGCCGTGCTCTTTGTCGTGCCATCGTGGCAGGACCAGTACAACGCCTACCAATCTACGCTTCGCATCGCCGAGTATGAGAAAAAGAGTGACATTCACCGTCAGCAGATGCTCGCCTACGACCCCTCGATCGAGTCTCCCGAAGTTCAACAAGCTCGTCTCGACCAAGAGGCGGCCGCCCGTCGCAGTGAAGCCGCTCTCAACGAGGCAGAGGAAACTAATGTGCTTGCCGCTGCCAAACGTCGTGAGGAAAATGCGCGTGCCGAGTCTGAAGCTGCCGCCCGTAAAAGCGCCGCTTCCCCCGTCATCGGTATCGTCGCTTCCTACGATCCGGAGTGGCAGTGCATTATGGTGCGTCCCAGCGTGCCCGAAGCCTTCCTCCCCGGCGCTGTGCTCGCCATCCGACGCGACAAACGCATCCTCTGTGAGGCGACCGTCGATAGCCGTGATGCCGAGTCCGGACAAGTGAGCGCCACCATCAAGGAATCAGACTTCACCCTCCCCGACGAACAAGTAGACAGCGCGAAACTGACGCCCGCCGTTGGCGACGAAGTAATGATTTCCCCTTTCCCAAGCGCCAATGAACTGCGCTCCGGCGCCTCTCCCGCTCAGTTGCCTCCGAGCTCTCCTGCGCCCGCAGAACCTCTCCCGACGTCGCAACAGCCTGAGCAGCCCGCGCAGCCCGACCAACCTCAGCCGGTCGATGCGTCCTCTCCGGATGCACCTCCGCCGCCCACTCCTGTCCCGAATGAGGTGCAGAAGGCTCTCGACTCGGTAAAGCCCTCCGCTTCGCCTCAACCAAATGAAACGAACAAGGAGCTTCCCTCGCTGGATGCCCTGCTCCATCCCTCCCCATTCTAATGGACATGAATCCAAAGTCTGTGCTCTTTGACCGAGCTCCCAGCTTTTCCTTTGAATTCTTCCCGCCTAAGACCCCAAACGGCGCCCAGGAGCTCTTGCAGACAATCGTCACCCTCCAAGAGTTTCACCCCAGTTTTGTGAGTGTCACCTACGGCGCCGGAGGCGGTTCCCGCGAGCTCACGCTCTCGGTCGTCCACGACATGCAGCAACGCGGCATCCCTACCGTTCCTCACCTGACGTGCGTCGGGCACACCGAACAGGAACTCGACGTCATCCTCGAGGGGTTCGTCAAGGCCGGCGCCCGCGCCATTCTGGCTCTGCGCGGGGATACTCCTCGCCGTGGACCCTACGATCCGAGTCGAGATGCGTTTCACCACGCCGCAGAGCTGGTGCGCTTCATCCGCCGTTGGGAGGAAAAACGTTCGCTCCCTTACCGACTCACCATTGGGGTCGCAGGCTTCGTGGAAGGACATCCCGACACGCCGAACCGCCTGCGCGAGATGGATTTTTTGAAGGCAAAGGTTGACGAAGGAGCGGACTACATCTGCACGCAGCTCTTCTTCGACAACCACGCTTTCTTCGACTACCGCGAACGCTGCCGTCTGCTCGGCATCACCGTGCCCATCATCGCCGGCATCATGCCCGTCACCTCGGTCTCCGGTCTCAACCGCATGGCCGAACTGTCCGCCGGCACCAACTTCCCGGCTCGTATGCTCAAGGCGATGCTCCGCGCCGGTGGCGATAAACAAAGCTTGGAGCGAATCGGCATCAACCTCGCCAGCCAGCAATGCAGCGAACTCCTCGATGAAGAGGTGGACGGAATCCATTTCTACACCCTCAACCGCTCGAAAGCCACTCTCGAAATCTACCGCAACCTCGGCATCAATAACTACTTCGACGTGGATCGCATCAAAAACCTCAGTTCCCTCTGTAAACCCAACTGACACCCTATGCCCAAACAGCACCCCCATCCCGTGAATCCCGACATGACCCTCACTCCTGAAGAGATGAAGGCCATTGGTGAAATTGAACTCGGTCCCTCCCGCCACGAGCGCTTCCTCAACCATCACTACAAGAAACTCATCGTCGCGACTCTGGCGCTCATGATCCTCTCCGCTGCGGCTATCGTCTACGGAACCTTCCGCGCACGCCAGGAAGCCGACTCCTCCGCCAAACTCCTCGGCGCTCTCAACGTCATTCCCGACGCCAATTCCGCCCCGAGCGACACCTTCAACCTCACTGCCCTGGAGCAGATCATCTCTGCCTACCCCGACACCCAAGCCGCCTCCACGGCCTCGCTTCTGCGCGGTATGCAACTCGTCTCCGGCGGTGAGGAAAAAAGCGGGGTGGATGCCCTGCAGCAACTCATCGCGACAACGGACAATGCTGACCTGCGCCTGCGCGCTCAGGTCTTCCTCGCCGGTCACTCCATGAGCGGAGGCAACTCAGAGGAAGCCGAAAAACTCTGGCAAGATGTGGCTCGCTCCGGACAATCCACCTACCTCGCTGTCGCCCTCCTCTCGCTCGGTGACATTGCGCGGCAAAAGGGCGACACCGAGCAGGCTCGTCTCTTTTACACCCGTATTAGCTCCGAGTGCCCGGGCACTTCTCTGCTGCCCGCGGTGCAGCAACGTTTGCTCACCCTCGGCGTGGATGCCCCGCGTCCCGTCTCTCCCCAGCCCGCACCCGCCCAGAACGTTGAATTTCCCACGTGGCACGGGCTCTCTTCTCCCGACAACTCGTCTCACTAAGTGCCCTCGGTTCTATGGGAATGATGCGTGATCGCGAGGCAGACCTCTCCGGTCTGCGTTTGTTGCTCTCCCGCCTCACGGATCCGGTTCGACGCGCCGAATTTTCCCCGGAGGAATGGAATGCCTCCCTATCCGCGTGGGCTCTGGAACTCGCGGGAGCCGATACGTTCCCACCTGAGTGGGTCGATATTTACGCAGAGTACTCCCACTTCGTTGCTCAGGATTCCCGCGCTCGCACTCTCTCCCGGCTCGCGGCTTTTGTCTCTTCCCGCCGTGGCAATGGCTGGCAGTCTCTCCTCCTCTTCCTGCTTGGGGAATCTGAGTGTCCCGCTCTCGCGGCCCGTGCCGCCACCCTCGCTGCCACTCTCGCTCCGTCCGACACGGAACATAAATTCCGCGGCGTCGAGGCGGTCGTCCGACTTCTTATGGACAGGGAAAGCACCCCACCCGCCGTCCTCAACGGCATCCTCGCCACGGCGGATCGTCGCCTCCTCCCTCTCCTCACTCCTCTGCACCAACTCCCGGTACCCCGACTCTCTTCTCTCCTCTTCGCCTTGGAGGGATCTCTCAACAGCCTTGCCTCCGACTGGCTTCTCCCCCTCGCTGACCAGCCCGACCTCACCGAACCCCTCACTCTGGCTCTCCTCCGCCTCGCCGCGTCCACTCAACTTGTGGCGGATCTCGTTTACCCCATCCCTTCCTGGAGCTTCAAAAATCCGTCACCTCAACCTCTGCACGCCTGGTCACTCCCCGATTTCTTTCCCCGCATCCTTCCCCAACTCTCAGACCATCTCGGTGAGTCTCAAATCCTGCGCCTCAAAGAAGCTTTTCTCCGGACACCAAACGACGCCTAACGGCATCTGATGGACGATTTAAGCAGAGCCAACAAAATGGCATGACGTAAGAACCAACCTTTCTAACCACACAACGGCCCATGATTTCTCCCGCCACCAATGCTTGGGCATCGCATATCCCGCGCCAGTGGCGCGCTATAATCCAAATCGTAATTCGTAAATGGCAAACGCATTTCCTAATACATTTGCCTCGAGATTTTGCTTGCTTTTTTCCCCTCCTCGGTGTACTTAAATGGGCGTCCGTTTCTCCGGTCTCGTAGTTCAATGGATAGAACGGCCCTCTCCTAAAGGGCAAATATGGGTTCGATTCCCGTCGGGACTAGTGCCCGCGGAGAGCTTCCTCCGACGACTCGAACCGCCCTGATTGAGGGCGGTTGATTGGAGAGCGAGAAGGAGATGTCACATAGGAGGAGTGGGAAAAGCTAGCGAACAAGCTCGGGATGAGCTTCACAAATATCGAGCAGACGAGCGTCTGCTCAGCAGGGTTTGCGCACGCCGTTTTCCCATTTAATGAGGGATGAAGCGCTTACCCCGAGGGGGTGACGATGATGCTGCGGGCTCCGGGAAAGGAAAGCCGAATTTTGCCTTGGCTTCCAGTGCTAATTCGGCACTGATGGTGAGCTCGCGTGCGACTTCCTCCGGGGTGTCGCCGTGACAACAGTCGCCGCACAGATCCGGCAGGGAGCCGATGAAGCACTTATCCTCATTGCTCCAGCGGATGTAGCGCGGGTAACGCGGGGCAAGAGCCTTGATTTTTTTCCTATCGACTGGGTAGGTCTTTACAGGGTATTTTCCCATGATCTTTTTAGGTGTTTTTCGGGCGGGAAAAGATAAGCCCGGCGTTGAGCCGGGCTCACTTTTTCAACCGTTGAAAATATGTCCAAGCTGTTGCCTGTGACGTTCGCGCGAGATCTGCGGTTCTCAGTGCGTCTTCTCAGGCATCTTGCCTGTGGTGAAGTACTGTTCGATTTCCTCGAGGGTGCGCCCCTTGGTTTCCGGGAGGAAGAAGGCGGCGGTGATGAAGTAGATCACCGTGAACCCGGCGAGGGTGTAGAACACGCTTGAATACCCCAGCGCTCCCACCCATGGCAGGAAGGTGCCCGCGATGGTCGTGGAGACGCCTTGGTTGATCAGCAGTGCGATAGCCATGCCGTTGGCGCGGATACGCGTGGGCATCAGCTCAGAAAGTGCGAGCCAGACGCAAACGCCGGGACCCGCGGCAAAGAAGGAGACGAAGACCACAAAGAAGAGCGTGACGAGCCAACCGGTGGTTTGGTTGGGCTTCATACCGACCTCGGCGCGCGTGATGGAGAGTTCCTCCAAGGTGCCGGGCTCCGGGAGTTCCTCCCAGAAGAAAATCTTGTCCAGGAAGGTGGGCTTGGGCACAAAAGCCGGCGCAATGAGCACGCGATCCGCGTTGCTCTCCAGCTCGAGTACGGTCTTCAGCACCTCGTCGTAATCGTAGCCTTCCGCCAGCGTCGGACGCTTCGAGACGTCCTTGTCGCGCAGGCGGTCGGAGAGTTTGTGCGCCCTGACCTTCTTGATCGAATCCTTTTTGAGGTCCTCGCGGAAAGCATTCTGCGCCGCGGCGACGTCCACGGGCGCCAGGGCGTCATCCAGATACTGCTCGCCGGGGAGAGCCTTCTTCACGAAGTCGAGCTTGGCCGCGCGGTCAAAGCGTTCAGCGACGACCTGGTTGGAGGAGTTTCCCTGCTGGTAGGTGACGATGAGCTGGACCCCCGGGGCCACGGAGTCGCCCTGCATGAGCTCCGGGTGCTGGGCAGCTACGGTCTCCACGGCGTCATCTACGGACATCTTGACGTAGGTGTCTTTGCCCTCATGCTTGACGACATGAGCCTTCACAAAATCGGCGACATCGACACGCTCGTTCTCCACGGAGCTGAACATGAACCCGACGCCGGCGAGACCGACGATGATGCCGAGGGTGCCGACCTTGAGCAGGAAGGTGCGTCCCTTCTTGTCCACGAGAGAGACAGCGACGATGGTCATGAGCATATTGACCACCTTGATAGCCATATCCGCGATGTTGGCGCTTTGCCCCTCAAGACCTGCCTGTTGGAAAATCTTCACGGAGTAGTTGAGCACGGAGTTGATACCCGTGGCTTGAGTGCAGGCGAGCACGATGACCGCCAGGACGAAGGGGATGACGTACTTGCGCTGCAGCAGGGAATCGCCCTTGGAAGCCTCAGCGATGGCGGCCTTTTCCTGCTCAGCCGCCACATCCGCCGCCTTCATCTCCGCGAGAATTTCCTTTGCGGCAAACTCGCCGTTATTCGCCGCCAGTGCGATGAGCGCCTCATTTTCCCTGCCGCGACGGTACAGCCAACGCGGAGATTCCTTGAGGCGGAACGAACCGAAGAAGAGGATCAACCCCGGGATGGCCGAGCACCAGAAAATCATCTGCCACGCCAGCGTCTTCATGTCGTCCGGCACTGTCACATCCGTCGCCGCTCCCACCAGGTTGGTCGTCACAAACCCCACAACCGCCGCAAACACCAATCCCACCGTCAGCAAAAATTGGAACATCCCCGTCCCCTTCCCTCGCGACCCCGCATCCAAACACTCCGCCAGGTACATGGGCACCACCACGCCGACCAATCCGGCGGAAGCCCCCTGCAGAATGCGTCCGCCCATGAGCACCCCGAACACGCCATCCGAAAAACAGATGATGGGTATGCTCAGCGTAAAGAGCAGAGCCGAGAGGATGATCACCTTCTTGCGCCCCAGCCATTCCGCCAACATCCCCGCAAACAGGGAGGAGATAACCGACCCGAGCAACACCGCCGCCACGACCACCGATATCTGGGAGGGCGTGTAAGTCGAGGTCTCCTCAATGTACGGAACGGCCGCCGCGATGACGCCGACGTCGATGCCGTACAACAAGCCACCCAGTCCCGCCATCACCATTAGATAGCGTGCGTATCTCCGTACTGAATCCGTTATTCCTGTCTCAGCTGTATTCGTGACCATAACGCCTACATTATAGCACTCCTACCCGGATGCGCAAGCGCGAATTCAGAAAAATGCACGATGTAGCCAGAAACAACCCGTGCTCCATCCCTTCCCCTCCGCTCTCGCTCCGCTAGTTTGCTCCAACGGCGCGGAATTTCCCAAATCGTAAATCGTAAATAGGCGCAGCCCGGCGCCTTCATTTTCCGATGCAGAATTGGGAAAAGATCCGGTCGAGGATATCCTCGGTATCGGTTTTGCCGGTGATGGCGCCCAGGGAGTCGAGGGCGGAGCGGAGGTCGATGGAAATGAGTTCCGGCTCGGCGGAGGAAGAGAGCAAGTCCGTGGCACGGACGAGGGAAGCATGGGCATCCGTGAGGGCCGAGCGGTGGCGCGCGTTGATGGCGGCTCGAGAGTCGGAGCCCTCAGACTGCGCGAGGAAGAGCTCGGCGATGCGAGACTCCAGGAAAGAAAAACCTTCGCCGGTGCGACAAGAGATGCACAGTGTGTGGGGATCTCCCTGCAGCTCGGCGCAGGAGGGGTGCATCGGGAGGTCGCATTTGTTGAGCAGCAGAAGATGCGGCACGTCCGAATCGGGGGCGTGGGGCAAGGGGACGCGCGGCTGAGTGGCGTCCTGCACCTCGAGCACGAGATCGGCATCCTCCCACGCCCGGAGGGCGCGATTGATGCCGGCCTGCTCGATCGGTTCCGCGTCCTTGCGCATACCGGCGGTGTCGATGAGACGCAGACCGAGTCCGCGGATGCAGATATTTTCCTCCACGGTGTCGCGGGTGGTGCCGGGGGAGGAGCTGACGATGGCTCGTTCGTAGCCGAGTAAGCGGTTGAGCAGACTGGATTTCCCGGCGTTGGGAGCCCCGACGATGGCCGTGCGGATTCCCTCGCGCAAGAGGCGTCCGAGTTCCGCCGTCTTGAGCAGGCGGTCCAGCATTTCAGCCACTTCCTGTAAGACAGCTCGGATCTGTTCCCGAGAATCCGGAGAGATGTCTTCTTCGGGAAAATCAATGTAGGCTTCCAGGTGAGCCGTGGCGTCCGTCAGGCGATCCATGGCGGACTGGACGGGGCGGTAAATGCCGCCCGCAAGCTGAGATTGAGCCGCCCGCAGAGCCAAGTCGCTCCCGGCGGAGATGATGTCCATGATGGCCTCCGCCTGAGTGAGGTCCATCTTTCCGTTTTCAAAGGCGCGGCGAGAGAATTCCCCGGGTTCGGCCGGTCTCGCTCCGCATTCATGCACACGGTCCATCACGTGCTGGGTCACCAGCGCCCCGCCGTGGCAGATCAACTCCAGCATATCCTCTCCCGTGAAACTCGCCGGTCCCGCGTAGTAGATGGCGATGCACTCGTCCACCACCTCGCCCGCAGCGTCCAACACGTGGCACAGCGTCGCCCTCCGCGCTTCCGGCAGACGTCCCTCTTCCCAGCCGCACAGCTTCCCGAGCAGCGTCGCACATCCCTCCCCGCTCACACGTACAACGGCGAGCGCTGAAGAACCAACCGGCGTAGAAAGAGCATAAATCATGTACGATGGACGATGTACGATGGGAGCAAAGCCGCCGAGACGGCATGGCGAAACTCCGGTCGCTTTCGAACCAACAACACTCGTTGTTCCCGAAAATTCCGCTGCGCTCCCGCTCCGCTAGGTTGCGCCAACGGCGCGGAATTTTCCACATCGTCCATCGTACATAGCACCGCCAGGTGCCCCCGTCCATCGTACATAGGCGCCTGAAGGCGCCCCGGCGCCCGGCCGCCTTCAGGCGCCGAGTTGGAAGCGATGGAAGGAAACGACCTTGATGGAGTCGCCGAGCTGCTTGGCCGTGGAATCGACGAGCTTCTCGACGGAGGTGGAAGGATCCTTCACGAACTCCTGGTTGAGAAGGCAGCTCTGCTTGTAGAGGGCGCGCAGCTTGCCGGGAAGAATCTTCTCCAGCAGGGCTTCCGGCTTCCCTTCCGCGATGAGCTGGGCTTTCGCGATCTCCTGTTCCTCCGCGACGAATGCGGGATCCAGCGATGAGGAGTCCACACTCTTCGGCGCGCAGGCGGCGATGTGGAGGGTGATATCCTTGCAGAGGGTGGTGAAAGTGGTGTTGGTGGCAGTTTCCGGTTTGTCGCAGGACACTTCCAACAGCACGCCTACTTTGCCGCCCATGTGGATGTAGGAGGCGATGCAGCCCTCACCCGCCAGTTGATAGCGGGCGAAACGGCGCAGCTTCATATTCTCACCGATGGCGGCGCACTGCTCGGCGATGAAGGTCTCCACGGTGCGTCCGTTCATCGGCACGGCGAGAGCCTGCTCAAGAGAGGTCGCGTCAGAAGCCTTGAGCGCGGCGCCCACCTCGCTCACGAGGGCCTTGAATTTGTCACCCTTGGAGCAGAAATCGGTTTCGCAGTTGATCTCGAAGATGATGCCGTCCTTGTCCTCCACGACGGTGGCCACGACGCCTTCCTTCGCCTCGCGGTCAGCCTTTTTAGCGGCCTTGGCGATGCCCTTTTCGCGCAGGTATTTCACGGCTTCGTCCATGTCCCCGCCGCATTCGACCAGCGCGTTTTTGCAATCCATCATCCCCGCGTCCGTTTTGAGACGCAGCTCCTTCACCATTTGTGCAGTAATTTCAGCCATGGTCTTTGGTGTAAAAAAGTGTTTGTTGCTTACGCTTTGACGACGGGACGAGCCTTGTTGATCTCCTCCACGAGATAGTTCAGGATGAGGCGGATGGAGCGCACCGCGTCGTCGTTGCCCGGGATCGGGTAGTCCACGCTGTCCGGGTCCGCATTCGTGTCCGTCAGCACCACCACGGGGATGCCCAGGATGTGAGCCTCACGGATGGCGATGTCCTCGTGGTCCGCGCCGATGGCGACGAGAGCATCCGGCGCGCCGCCCATGGTGCGAATACCCTGCAGGTTGCGCAGGAGTTTTTCACGCTCGCGAGCGAGAGCGGCGAGCTCCTTCTTCGACATTTTCTTGTACTCAGGCTGATTGCTGAGATTCTCCAGATACTCCAGGCGGGCGATGCTCTTCTTGATCGTCGACATATTCGTGAGCATGCCTCCCAGCCAGCGGAAATTGACGTAGAACTGACCCGTCGCCTCAGCCGCTTCCTTCACAGCTTCCTGAGCCTGCCTCTTGCAGCCGACAAAGAGGATTTTCTTGTTCTTGGCGACCAACCCGGCGAGGAATTTCGCTGCCTTCTCGAGGCACCTTTCCGTTTCTTCCAGGTCGATGATATGGATTCCGTTCTTCTGCGTGAGAATGAACTTTTTCATGTTCGGGTGCCACTTGCGGGTCTGATGTCCGAAGTGAACGCCTGCTTCCACCATGCTGGTGACGAGTTCGTTGATCATAGTCTTTCTTTAGGTTGCTTTTCCTTGACGCAGGGAAAGCGGGTTTTGGAAGGAGCCGCTATCTCTTCCCGCTGCCTTCCGTTGTTGCGTGAGCGACTCAGGCGGGTGCGTCAATGTACTATTCCCTTCCCCTCTTGTCAAGGAAAATCTCAAAACATTTACGATTTTGCCATCTCGAAAAACTCAATTTTATAGGGAACGAAAGAGCAATAAGAGTCGCCTTCTCCTCCTTT
>CANQYL010000016.1 GCA_947628035.1 uncultured Akkermansia sp.
TTTTTTATATCTTCCTCCTCTCTCTCTCTTTTTCCCCTTCGTTTCCTCCCGATGAAGAGTTTTTAGAGATGGCAGAAACTTATAATTTCCCGCGCAACGATGAGGCTATCTGTCTTCCTTTTTGCGGTCTGAGCTATACCTCGGGTTGTGCTCTCTTGACTTAACACATAGTGGTACACGGCTGCTGGTGCCGCAGACAATTTGAGAGCGTGGAAGCACACCTTGATGGCAAATGGATTATCTTCCCAGTAAACTCCTTCGGAAAAGCGGATGTTATGCTGTCTCAAGAGTTCGCTGTCGTAAAGTTTGTCGCACGGTCCACCGTGAGGAAGAGCTGCTACTCGTTCAGTAAAAGAGGAAAGCGACGTGCCTATCGCAACCCCGATTTGTCCTTTCCGTCTTGCGGATTCGTAGCTCGTACTGCCAACAACAACATCTGCTCCGCTTCGTTGCGCTTCCGTATGTAAAGCTTCAAGAAAATTCGATGCTAAGTAGTCATCCGAATCTAAGAATGAAATATATTTTCCACGAGCCTCGTGTATTCCATAATTTCTTGCTGCTCCCTGCCCACGATTTTCTTGCGTGAACACACGAATGCGGGAATCGCGCGCGGCATAGGCAGACAAGATCTCTGCACTGCCATCCGTACTGCCATCGTTGATGCAGATGACCTCCCAGTCCGCGAACGTTTGAGCAAGCACGCTGTCCAAACACAACGGAAGCTCATTCTTTCTGTTGTAAACTGGAATAATGATAGAAATCTCCGGCATACTACTGTCACTGCACTGGACCGTACTTCTCTCTTTCAGATGCTAACGGATACGCGCCCTCTGATTATCGCTTTTTGAATGAGATAATCAAGCCTAAAATCATGTACTCCTTGAATAAAAATTACTAGAGAGAATTATGTTAGGGGATTTTTACGGTATGTATTCTATGTTATTTTGAAGCACAAGATATCATTATCGTCTGACATATAACAAATTGTTCACATATTCTCTGCTCAGCTCATTCAAAAAGAGATAATCAAGAGGGGGGCATGGAATTACCACCAAGAACGGAGATTCACAAAAATAAAGAAGCAGCAGGATAGGAAAAGCGGCAAGGAAATGGTCTTTACAAACAACGCAACGATGATACCCCAACAACGAATGGTGGGAGAAAACTGTATACTCATCAGTGTTGTGCTCAATATGGGGATCTATGATCGACTGGTAGTAAAAAACCCGAAATTGGCGGCGTATGAGAAATATATGCTTGATAACAGGGTGGAGAATCTCGGAGTTCCTACGCGTTACAATCAATTTTTGAATGGGTACGATTACACACATCCAGCGTGGTTTGTTTTTTGCCACGAGGATTTTGAAATGAAGCAAGATTTGGAATTTCTCAACAAACTTCCGCACGAAGCTCTCTATGGTCCCATCGGAACAAGAATTGAGGGGAAAAAGGTGGTTTTAATCGGGAGAATTCACCACTCAGACAAGGACGGTTCTTGTTGCGAGGAAGTAGGGCGGCGAGTATCAGGATTACAAGAGGTCCTCACATTTGATTGCCAGTGCGTGATAGTTCACTCCGATCTTGTTGCCCGGCATCATCTGCGATTTGACGAAAATTTACCGTATGATCTTTATGTTGAAGATTTTTGCATTGCGGCAGCAGAACGGTATGGTATTCCATCCATGGTAGTTCAAATGGATTGCCATCATCATTCCCATGGGAAATTACAGCTGCGCTTTCTTGAGGGGATGATTTACATGATGAGAAAATGGGAAGAGGCAAGCAAGCGGTATGCCTCAACAATGGGGCTTTTTGCGATTGGGACGCATGAGTTTCAAAAGCTGTCGTTCGAATCTCGCCCCTTTTGGTCAAAGGTAAAGCGGATTTTCAAAAAAATATGCTGTCCTCATTGACCCGTCAAAGGGACAAGACCCCTTCTTCACCCCCATGCGTGTCTTCCATATCCATCTGGCTTTCTCTTGCCGGTTTCTCCTTGAGCCTCACTGATATCGCCCCCCTCTTTACCTGCTCGTCACTTCTATCTTAGGCGAACTGGGCGCAATAGGCGTAGTGTACGGTAAGGTCGTGCTTGAGTTGCATGACCGAGCCGCGCTTGACTTCGCGATAGATAGTGACGCGATTGCGATCGAGCAGAAGAGCGATCTGAGTGATGGACTTCTTCTCACGCAGCCAGCGTTCAATTTGCTGACGCTCGGAGAAAGTAATGTGCTTGCCTTTTCGGGCAACGGAGTTACAATGCGTTTGGGTGTCTTGGTTCATAGTGTCTGGGTTTGTTGTAGAGAAATTACTCTAGCATACTTTGAACTTCTTGGCACCCATTTTTGTGCCAAGAACCTGTTGCATTTAATTATGCGATCCACAAAAATGAGATGGAAAGAAGAATAGGCTTGAAAAATGAAGTGGAATGGAGTAGAAACTAGAGGCAAAGGGGAGAGGGAAAACCCCCTTGATGAAACTATGCAAACCGAGTTGAAATTACATGGGCTGGTGGCAGCGTCCCACACTCCGATGAGGACCGATGGAAGCTGCAATCCAGATGCAGTGGACGGGCAGGCGGCGTTTCTTGCCGCCCAGGGTATCAAGCTGGTGTTTATCACCGGGTCGACCGGCGAGTCGGCCCATATGCAACTCACCGAAAGGAAGGAGAACATGGCCGCATGGGGTGAGGCCGCTAAGAAACACAGCATCAACTTTGTCGTCCACACAGGGGGCAACAGCGTTTATGATGGACGGGAGTTGGCAGAGTACGCGGTGAAGTGCGGTGCGGTGGCCACGGCGAGCAACTCGCCCTGTTATTTCAAGCCGGGCAGCATCGATGCCCTCGTGGATTGCTTGGCGTATGAGGCAGGTGGTGCGCCGAACCTCCCCTATTATTTTTACGACATCCCGGCACTGACACATGTGGCGTTCAATCCATGCCAGGTGATTGCCGCTGCCGCTAAGAAAATCCCGAATTTCTGCGGGGTCAAGTTTACCAACCCGGATTTAGCGCTCTACATGGAGGCGCTTAACTTCGAGGGCGGCAAGTACGATATACCCTGGGGAGTGGATGAGTGGTTCCTCGCCGCTTTGGCCACGGGAGCCAAGGGCGGAGTGGGGTCCTCGTTCAATTACGCCCCCAAACTTTACCAGGACCTCATTCGCGCCTTTGAGGCAGGGGATATGAAGGAGGCGCGACACCTGCAGCAGCTGTCCGTCAAGATGATCAACATCATAGCGGCCAAGGGCTATATGGGCTGCTGCAAGGCCATCATGGGATGGTGGGGCGTTGATCTCGGACCCGCACGCTTGCCGATGGGGACGCCGGATGCGGCGACCGTCACGGCGCTCAAGGATGAGCTGAAGGCCATAGGGTTCTTTGATTGGGCGATCAACAAATAAGCACACGAGGGAGGAAGACATACCATGAATACCCAACAGCTCGGGAAGTTTTACAGGGACAAGCTCCTCGATGAGATTGTGCCTTTCTGGTTCCCGCGCGCCGTGGATGAAGCACACGGCGGGTTGTACCATTGCTTTGATGCTGATGGAACGATGGTGGACAGCGACAAAAGCGTGTGGGCTCAAGGTCGCATGGCGTGGATGTTGTTGACGATGTACGTGAGCATTGAGCAAAAGCCGGAGTGGTTGCGCTGGGCAGAAAGCGCTCTTCAGTTTATCGAGCAGAAATGTACGGATTCGGTGGACGGGCGACTCTTCTTTCACGTGACGGAGGAGGGAATCCCCCTGCGTAAGCGGCGCTATGCTTACAGCGAGTGTTTTGCCGCCATCGCGTGGGCGGCTCACTACGGCGCTACCGGCGACCCGCACAGCGCTGAACGCGCCCGTCACTGGTTCTCCATTTTTGCGGACATCTTCTTCACACCGGGTCGCATGGTGCCGAAGACAACGGGCAGGAGACCGACGGAGAACTTGGGCTGCCGTATGATTATGCTGGTGACTTGTCAGGAGATGCGCAAATATCTTGGCGAGGACGGCGGCGTGTACACCGGATGGATCGATCGCTGCGTGGCGGATCTCAAGAGGCTCTTCTTGCATGAGGATATTCGCGCCGTTCTGGAGAATGTGGCGCCGGATGGAAGCATCATTGACCACTTTGATGAGCGCACTCAGAATCCGGGGCATGCCATCGAAGGAGCATGGTTCCTGTTGTGGGAATCTCAAGTGCGTGGCGGAGACAGTCATCTCGTGGAAATCGCGTGTAAGATGATCGACTGGTCTCTGGAGCGCGGTTGGGATTCGTTGTACGGCGGCTTGCTTTACTATACGGACGTGTATGGCAAACCGGTGCAGGAGTACTGGCATAACATGAAATTCTGGTGGCCGCACGATGAGGCTCTCATCGGGACATGCTTGGCATACATTGTGACCGGGGATGAGAAGTATGCGCAGTGGCACGAGAGAATTCATGAGTGGTCATTTACCCACCTGCAAGACGGTAAACACGGCGAGTGGTACGGCTATTGCGAGAGGGACGGCAGTCCTGCCAACGGACTGAAGGGATCCCTCTGGAAATCCTTCTTTCACCATCCGCGCGCGATGTGGAACTGCGCGCATTTTCTCGGCGCCATCCCGGCGGCGGCTCCATTACACCATACCAACTGAATCCAACTACCATGATTATAGGCATTCTCAACTCCGGCGGCGATTGCCCAGGCATCAATGCAGTTATCGAAGGCTTTGTTTCCGCCGCGTACAGCCGCGGATGGCGCGTGATCGGTTTTCATGATGGTTTTGAGGGACTGCTGCCCATTGAAGGCGGGCGGCGCTATGAGATCCTAACCCCGATCAAGACTCACAAGATCCGTTCCCTTGGGGGCACGATTCTGGGCACCACGAGCACAGGAAACTTTGCTGTGCAAGTGAACAAGCTTGGTCGCGCCCAAGTGGAGCCCGCTACGATGGCAAAGGCGAAGAAGACCATAACTGCACTCGGGTTACAGGCCCTCGCCGTCATCGGAGGCAATGGTTCTGCCCGCACGGCGAGCCTTCTCTCCGAGGAAGGGCTTCCCGTTATCTCCATTCCCAAGACGATCAACAACGACCTCTGCCCGGCATCGGACTTCACCTTCGGGTTTCAGAGCGCCGTCTCCGTGGTGACGGAATCCATCGATCGCATCCGAACGACGGCGAATGCGCACCAACGCATCATGGTCATTGAGGTGATGGGAGATCTTTCCGGTTGGATTGCACTGCACAGCGGCATCTCCTCTGCCGCGGACGTGGTGCTTATTCCGGAAATTCCGTACTCTCTGGAGAACGTGGTCGAATGCGTGAAAGCGCGTAAAGAGACAGGTCAACGCGAAATCATCGTCGTCGTGGCCGAGGGAGCTCGCTTCAACGGACAGCTTATCACTGTGCGCAACAAGGATAATGGCGAGGAACGTCTCGGTGGTATAGGCAACCGCCTCTGCCATGCTTTGGAGGAAATGACCGGCATTGAATCTCGCTATTGCGTTCTGGGGCATACACAGCGCGGCGGGAGCCCCTGCTCATTTGACCGCATCCTCGGGATTCGTTTTGGGGTCGAGGCGGTGAAGCTTATTGAGAAAAATATTTTTGGCTGCTCGCTTGTGCTGCAGGGACTCGACGTAGGGCACATACCCATTCATGATGCGATCCGGGAGCCACGCATGGTGCGCACCGACAGCCAGTTGCTGCACACCGCCCGCGATTTGGGCATCATCTTCGGCGACAGGAAACCGGAGAGCCTGAGGGAGCATGAAGATAAGCCGGAACAGGTAGAAAAATGAGAACGATTATCAAGACGTGTTGCGCGTTGCTGGCGGGGCTGTTGGTGACATCTTGTTCTGATTTGGATCCCACCCCGGCTCCGCCTGCGGAGCGTACGCCCAGCTACTTGGCTATTGAGACGTACTCCGGACGAATCCTCTATACAGGCAACCCCAACGAACGCCGCCCCATCGGTATGCTCACCAACATTGCCACAGCTCTCGTTGTGCTCGATTGGGTGAACGCTCGGGGAGTCAACATGGACAAACAGCTCACTGTCCCGAAGGAAGCTTGTCGGTGGCCGCAGACAAATCTGCTGAAACTCCAGCCGGGAGACACCATTTCACTGAGAGATGCCTTGCATTCCACCATCATGTGGGATGATAGCGCCTGTGCGGCGACATTGGCGCACGCGTGTGGGGCTACAATCAATGCCTCTGACCCCGAGGGCGCTTTTGTGACGCAGATGAACCAAATGGGGCGCGCTATAGGTATGAAATCCACGCGCTTCAAGGGATCCAGCGGGGCTGTGGTCACCCAGTCTGACGCGCATGATATGGCCAAGCTGGGGATGTACGCCATGCAGAAGCCGGGTTTCCGCAGCATCTGCTCGCAACGAAGTTACGTTGCCACCGTGAATCACACACGTGCCGTCACTATCATCAATTCTAACCAGATGCTCAGTTACAGTTCTGTGGATGGAGTGCGAGCGGCTCGTTCCGCTTCCGCCGGAGCCTGTTTACTCGCATCAGCCAATCGGGCTTCCGTGAAACTCAAGAATCCGCTGACAGGGAAGGAGGACACCTATCCGCAGCGCCTTCTTATCGTCATCCTAGGGGCGCACACATCGCAGAGCCGCTACAAGGTGGCCAGCCTTTTGCTGCGCGACTGCTGGAAAACATGGGAGGATTGGCAGAAGACAGCCGATTTCTCCGACAAAACCAAATTTATCGCCGTACCTAAATAACACTCAACTACTGCCATGAACATAGGGATACTCAACGCCGGAGGCGATTGCCCCGGGCTCAACGCAGTCATCGAGGGAGCGGTGGGAGCCGCTACGTCTCGTGGATGGACCGTATATGGGTTTTACGATGGCTTTGAAGGATTACTCTCCACTCCTGACAACGAGAGGTGGCGCATTCTCACACCCGCCAATTGTCTCAACATTCGCTCTCAAGGAGGTACGATCCTCGGCACGGTGAATAAAGGGAACTTTACCGTGAAGAGTGGAGTGGGCGGGCGCATGCAGATTGCTGAGGAGGTGCTTCAGAAAAGCCGCGAGACGGTTGAGAGGCTCGGTCTCTCGGCTCTCATTGTGGTGGGAGGCGACGGCTCCCAGACGATTGGTTTGGAGCTGCGTCAGATCGGTCTTCCCATCGTTGGGGTGCCTAAGACGATAGACAACGATCTCGGTTCCACGGACTACACCTTCGGGTTTTGGACTGCTGTCTCGGTGGTGAGCAGCAACCTTGATCGCTTGCGAACGACGGCGGACGCCCACCAGCGCATGATGGTGGTGGAGGTGATGGGGCGTCACGCCGGTTGGATTGCTCTCTACGGAGGCATAGCCGGTGGTGCAGATGTCATTTTGATTCCTGAGATTGAGTTCAAGCTTGAGGAGATCGTACGCAAGGTGGAACTGCTCAAGGCTCTCGGACAGCGCGAGATTCTTGTGGTGGTGAGTGAGGGTGCTAAGATCGGAGGCAAGCTTCTTACTCTCGATGAAGAAACTAAGGGAGAGGTGCGTCTCGGCGGCATCGCTTCCTTCCTCTCTACCAAGCTGGAAACCATCACCGGCATTGAAACCCGCTACTGCGTGCTGGGACACGTGCAGCGCGGCGGAGCTCCTATTCCGTTTGACCGTGTACTCGGCGTGCGCTGCGGAGCCAAGGCCATCGACCTCATCGAGGAAGGCAAGTTCGGTGATACGGTGGCGCTTGAGCACAATGAAATCATCTCCATGCCCATTGAGGATGCCGTGCGTTCCCTTCATCTCGTGGACGGCAACAGTCAGCTTGTTGAGGCTGCGAAGGAAATCGGCATCTCCTTCGGGGACGAGTGATTTCATATAAGACTCCGGCTGTTTTCAGCACAGGTTCAAGTTTACCCATTGCGCACTCGCTTCGCATTGGTCCGTGCACAGCGCGTGGACTTCCTGCAGTGATTTGTGTCTCGAAAAGAACGGGCGCATTCTCAAATTCATTTGCTCCGGATCCGGAGCTTGCAAGGAGAAAACAGATGTGGTAGAGTGGGAGGCGAGATGAGCAGCAGGTTGTATTGTCCGGACGTGTATAAGCGCGCAAGGCGCGAAGCGAGGGAAGTGATGGTGGGAGGGGTAGGGATAGGAGGTAAAAACCCGATACGGGTACAGTCGATGCTGACGCACGACACGCTGGACACGAAAGGGTGCGTGCAAGAAGCGTTGGAGTTGGCGGAAGCCGGGTGTGAGATCATCCGACTGACAGCTCAGACAAAGGTGTACGCGGCGAACTTGGAGAACATAGCGAGGGAGTTGAGAGCGGCCGGGTGTCGGGTGCCGTTGGTGGCGGATATTCATTTCAAACCGGATGCGGCGATGGAGGCGGCAAAATGGGTGGAAAAGATCCGCATCAACCCGGGGAATTTTGTGGACAAGAGAAAATTTATTCGGCGTGATTATACGGATGACGAATACGAGGCGGAACTCGAGAGAATACGGGAGGCTTTTACTCCTCTGGTGCTTTTTTGCAAGGAGCACGGGCGAGCCATGCGATTGGGAGCCAATCATGGGTCGCTTTCAGATCGGATACTGAACCGTTATGGGGACACGCCGGAGGGGATGGTGGAGAGTGCGTTGGAGTTTGCTCGCGTGGCGAGGGATTTGGGATACCATGAACTTGTTTTCTCGATGAAAGCATCCAATGTCAAGGTGATGATTCAAGCGTATCGTCTCTTGGTCAAGCAGCTTCAGGATGAGGGAGATGATTGGAACTACCCGATTCATTTGGGCGTGACGGAGGCAGGCGAAGGAGAGGATGCACGCATCAAGAGCGCTATGGGGATAGGCTCCCTGTTGGCAGACGGCATAGGAGACACCTTGCGCGTCTCTCTCACGGAGGAAGCCGTCTGCGAGGTAGCGCCCGGTTTTGAGTTAGCTCGTGCGTTTGGCTCCGTGCCGCCGCAGACGGAAGTGCCGCAGCCTGTGCCACCGCCGCCGTTTGATCCCTACGTTTTTCGTCGGCGGCAAAGCGAGCCGCTGAGCGTAGATGGGATCAAGTTGGGTGGAGCGGAACCTATCCGCGTCGTGTTGCCCCAGGTGGCTATGGAGGCGCTTTTGCCGCGCACCGATGAGTTGAGAGACACTCCTCCGGAACTTTCGTACGAGCGAGCCGGTGTTGTGGAGGTGGATCCTCTCAATGAAGATGAACTGCGGGAATTGGAGTCCGGCGAGCTGCGATTAGTGACGGTAAAGGATGGGGTAGAGATGGAGCTTGTGCAGGCATTCAGACTACTGGCTGCTCGCATCCCGAAGAGGTACTCCATCCTGCTGAAGGACACTTTGGACGGGAAAGAGGAGCTTTCGCCCTCCATGGCGACGGGCTTGAACATAGGAAGTTTGCTGGCAGACGGTATCGGGCAGGCGGTTTTGGTGCGAACGGAGAAAAATCCGGAGAAGGCCCTGACATTGTCTTATAACGTATTACAAGCGGCAGGCGTGAGGCTCAGCAAAACCGAATACGTCTCATGTCCATCCTGTGGGCGCACGCACTACAACATTCGGGAGGCCGCTGCGCGTATACGAGCGGCTACAGGACATCTGAAGGGCGTCAAGATTGCTATTATGGGTTGCATCGTGAATGGTCCCGGGGAGATGAGCGATGCTGATTTTGGTTACGTGGGAGGAGCTCCCGGCAAGATCAATCTCTATGTGGGGCACACCCCGGTGCAGATCAACATTCCCCAGGAGGAGGCGGTCGAGCGACTCATCTGTCTCATCAAAGAGCACGGGAAGTGGAGGGACGATTGAGACTCTTTTGCTCGGCTCGAGAGAGTAATGCCGCAGGAGGGATGAGAGGGAGCGCAAACAACGAATGCGGGAAATTAGAGTGTGGTGATAGAGTTTGCACTTGCAGGGGGAGGGAGGGAGGTGGTAGAATGAGGGGCGTGCATCAGATCGTATTCAATGAGATAAGCGCCGGGGAAATATCGGCTATACCTACCTTAGAGCAGCTGGAGCTCGTCAACAGCTTTAAGGTGGACGAGAATGATTTGAAGGGAAAGACGGAGAACACACCGTTTGGCATTGTTCAACGGGATGGACGTAAAATATACCGTTTCCGCTCGAAAGATTATCGCATTTATTTCACCCTGGAAGACGACAAAGTGATTGTGCAGCGTGTGTTGCATACGAATTCTCTGAAGGATTTTCTCTTTCGGTCAGGAATGGGGAGTGGGACGGAGGACCAGCGGCTTGGCGCGTCGCGTTCCTTCTGGAGGTTGATCGATGAGGGGGAGAAAGCGCCGCGCCGATAACGGACGCATCATGCCGTCGTTCTTGAGTCCAATCATGCATACGCCGACACGGGTTATGGCCGTGGCCGGGGTGACGCTCACGCAGTTGATACGTATGCGCCTCTTCATGAGTTTGGCGGTTATAGCGATAGGCTTTATGGCCTTGCAGTTTTTGCCGTACCAGGAGCACATGGGCGTGGAGTACCAGGGAATAGGCCAGTTGCAATTCATCCAGGACGTAGGTCTGGGGTGTATGCGGCTCGTGGCGAT
This sequence comes from uncultured Akkermansia sp., assembly GCA_947628035.1. GTDB lineage: Bacteria > Verrucomicrobiota > Verrucomicrobiia > Verrucomicrobiales > Akkermansiaceae > Akkermansia. The sequence continues at coordinate 10,519 of CANQYL010000016.1, forward strand.
GATTTTTTGTGTGGCGGCGACAGCTTTGCTCATCCCGCGTGACAGCGAGGACCGAATTCTCTACACGATACTTTGCAAGCCCGTGCCTCGTTTCGACTACCTGGCAGGAAAGGCTCTTGGAGTTATTATAGCTATGGGCATCATGTTGGTGGTGATGGATGGGATGCTCAGTTTGCTGCTTTACCTGAGGGAAGGGAGCATGGCGCAGGAAATGAGGCAGGCGTTGGGAGAGAACGGGTACAGTGCGCAGGAGATGGCACCTTACTTGGAACAACTGGCGGCAGCGGGGAATTCCCTCGACCTGCAGGAGAGCATTTTGGCGATGCTTCTTGGGTTCGCTGTGCTCACCAGTTTTACCCTCTTGATATCGTGCTTCACGAGTGGGACGATCGTGAGTATGATATTTGCACTGGGAGCCTATTTCATCGGGATGTTCCAGGGACAACTCTTCACCGGAATAGCTGATGCGAGCGGACGAGCGGGTTTGAGCGAGGGAATGCTTTGGGTGCAGCGCGTGTTTGGGGTATGCATCCCGGACTTCAGCGTTTTTTCGTTGACGGATGCCGCTGCTGCCGGACAGGAGATAGGTTTTTCTCTCGTGGGAGGATTGGCGCTGGTGGCCGGGGCGTACGTTGTCTTGCACCTGTTGGTAGCTACGTGGATTTTTTCGTACAAGGAATTTTAGATCGATTCTTCACCCCGCGTCAACCAATCACTTCATGGACATCGAGACACTGCAGCAACTCGCCTCGCAAGGTGATCCCGGCGCGTGTATGCAGCTGGGGCATCGCCTGATGAGAGGGCGGGGAGTCACGCGCGATTATGAGAGAGCCATAGCCTGTTTCGACACGGCGGCTCGCTCCGGTGATACGGATGCCCTCTACCTGTTGGGCAAGTATTACCTCAAGGGAGTGGGTTGCAGCAAGGATCCTGCCGGGGCGGTTAGTTGTTTGGAGCAAGCGGCGCGACGTGGACACTCCGGGGCGGCTCTCAAGCTGGGCAGCTGTTTTGAGCAGGGGCTGGGCGCACCTCAGAGTGCAGAGATGGCGGCTTATTGGTACCGCAAGGCCGCAGCTCGAGGAGAGAGTCGGGCATACGATGCGTTGCTGAACCTCTCCCACCGTGCGCCGCATCCTCCTGTACCACCCGTCAATCGATGAACAATGCACTTCCCATCCTCGTATTCGGCGCTTCCGGCAGGGTCGGGCAGGTGTTTTGTCGGGAAGCACAGGCGAGGGGATGGACGGTGGTAGCTCCGCAGCACGGAGAGTGCGATCTGATGGAACCGGAGGCGGTGTGTGATTACGTATTGCGCACGCCGGCTTGCGCTGTGGTGAATTGCGCTGCCATTTCCGGATTGGAGGAATGCGAGTCGGATGCCTTGTCGGCCCACTTGGTGAATGCGGTGAGTCCGGCTCGGATGGCGCTTGCTTGTCGGCATACCGGAGCGCGCTTTATCCACCTTTCCACGGATTATGTGCTGGATGGCAGAAAGCAGGGACTAAAGTCAGAGACGGCGCATTGCCGACCCATCAACACGTATGCGGAGAGCAAGAGAGAGGGAGAGCTGCAAGTGCAGGAGGCGCTCACTGAGGCTCTCATTTTGCGCGTCTCATGGGTTTGCGGCAACCCGGAACAACCTTCCTTCGTAGAGAGTGTTTTGGCAAGGGCTTTGCGTGGGGAAAGCCTTGCAGCTGTGGCTGACAAGTGGTCTTTGCCCACACACGCGGTGGATATAGCGCGCGCTGCACTGGCTTTACTGCCGACAGAGCAGAGGGGTGTGTTGCACGTGTGTTCGGCAGGGGATCCCTTGAGTTGGCATGACTGCGCCGTGATATGCATGCAGCTGGCGCATGAATCGGGGTATCTGACGTCGATGGTACATGTTGCGGAACAGCATCTCAAGGGGGTGCCTTTTTTTCGTGCAAAGCGACCCGTGCACACGGCAATGGACAGTGCGAGGTTGCGGGCGCTGGGAATCCGGATGCCGGAGGCGACAGAAACTTTGCGCCATGCGGTGGGCGATTTTTTTCTTTTCAAGGGAGCCGTGAAACGGTAGGATTAGAGCAATGAAGAAGCGTCGGACGAGAAAGAAGCATTCTTCGCCTCAGGTAAGGGGTGGGTATATTCTCACGTTGTTCATTCTTGTGGGGGTAGCGGTTGGGGCATACACGAGCCGTCAGAAGTTGACGAATTTGGTGAAGGAATGGTTCCCTTCTGATGGACCGAAAGCGGTGCAACGGTCGGAAAGGCCGGCCACTCCCGACAAAAAAGTCAGGGAAAAGAGGGCTCCCAAGGATCAGGAGAAACCAATCCAACCCGCCGAAGGTGAACAGACCACTGAAACACCGGTATCGCCGGACACTACGTCAGAGACCCCTGCTCAACCGAGTGAACCCGAGCGTCCTCAAACTGTAACTCCGAGCGAGCCAACATCCGGCTCGGAAGAACCGCAGAACACGACTGAGCCCACCAAGCAGGATGAATCAACCGGATCGGGTGAAACCGTCCCGAAAACGGATGAAGACACCCCCGGCGAGCCTACTCCGGAGGAGCCGAAGGATGATGCTTACAGCGATCCATTGGTAATTGCCGGTGTCAATGCGAACAGTGCCGAAAATGTACGTCTCTGGGACAATTGGCTGAAGCGGATGACCCGGAAACAGGAAATTAGCAAGGCGGTTCCGAAACTCGAGGAAAAATTACGTGAAGTGGCGCCTGCTTTGCTGAACGGCGAGAGGCTGGACTACAGGCTTTACCATGATACGAAAGTATTGCAGCAAGCGATTGATTTGTGCTACCTCGCTGAGCTGGCAGGCGCCGATTTTTTGGATACCTTTGTCCAGAGCGGAGCGGGAAAGGGGGTTGGTGAGGAAGGAGATGGGAAAAAGGGCAATAAAAAGACACAATTGACGAGAGAGGATTTTATGGTGTGGGCCATCACGGATCCCTCTCGCCCGTTGCACCGTTTTTTGCAGACGTACAAGCTCAATTCCGGGAAGAAAGACCAGATAGAGTACGCCATTGACATGTTCTACAAGCTGAGCGCGGGAACGAAGCCGAAAGACAGGCAGAAGTACTTATCGTTGGCGATAGCTTGCTCACTGGTGCATCCGCAGAGGGCCCAATCTTCCGGGTTGCTTCGAGATCCGAGTGAACCGCTGCTCAACATGCAGCAAATCTATGATTACTACAAAGAGGAGGATTTTCGACGGAGGCTGCTCACGGATCTAAAAAAGCTGTCTGCAACCGAACTCCTCTACGTGGTGGACGTTCGTCTGCCTCGGTCTGAGTTTGAGTGGGTGAACAAGAACCTCTCCTACAGGAGAGAAAATTGGGGAGAAGCGTACGGCGCCGTCCACTACATCATGGAACGTGCGACCATGGGTGAAGACCCCTACAAAAAATATACCTTTGAGGAACTCAAGGAGAAGGGAGGAGTCTGTCGCGACCAAGGGTACTTCGCCTGCATGACAGCGCGCTGCAAGGGCATCCCTGCCGTCTATATAACCGGTGATGGAAATCGCGGCGGACACGCGTGGGTCGCGTTGCTCACGGCGGACAAAACATGGACCTCCTTCGGGTCGTACGGGTATAACACAGGTCGATTTGACAATCCCTGTTCGGGCAAGAGGTTGCACGAATCCACTCTGGTGCATCGGGATAAGAACTTGACTGATGACAAACTGGAGCCCGCGGCGGATGGAATGCTGCTTTCTGATTTTCTGTGCCGCATGAAGTGTCCGCAGCAAGCGTTGGCGGCGGCGAGGTATGTGACTACGGCGTATCCCCTCTTAAGCGCAGGGTGGTGGAATTACATTGAGGTGTTGGATTATTGCGGGAAAGAAACCGTTCCTATGGGGACGTGGAAGCGGGTCTATGTGGAGCTGGAGAAACTGAGCAAGAAGAACGGGGAGCTGCTTGATCTGGCGCAGGATGTGCAGGCGAACCGAATCATGGCGGACAAGGATGATAAAATGAAGCGTCAGATGCTCAAGAAGAGTGGAAAGAAGATGGGTCAACTTGTTGATATGGGGCGTGCTGATCTGATGGTGGACGGGTTGAAAAGGCAGGCGGAGTTGCTCGTGAAGGCGAAGGATTCTCGTGGACTGGTGACATTCTTCAAAGGGCAACTGAAGGAGTATGCCGGAAGGGCGGATGTCTTCGATCAGGTGTTGAATTGCTACCGTGAGATGATTGAAGAATTCGAGAAAAAGCTCGACGAGGATGACAGCTTGGACGAAAAAAAGAAAGAGAACACCATGCGCAGTTTATGGAAGAGCGCGGCCAAAGATGCCGAGAGCTTCTTCTCTAAACACGCCTTCAAGGACGATGATTTCTTCCTCATTAAACGTCACCACCGGGTTATGTTCAACATTGCCGATTGTTGGCGTAAGGCAGGAGATGACAAGAAGGCTCAGCGCATAGAAGATGATGCCGACAAACGACTCGATGATAGTACGGAACGCAGCACTCCGGATCGGCGAAGAGGAGAGAGAGCAACGAGAGACTAGCCTTCTTGTCGGGGGTGGATGGCGAAGTTTTCAATGTATTTGGCCAGAAGATCCCACTCGATATTGACGACGGAGCCGACAGAATAGGAGGGCATCACCGTCAACTGCCATGTGTGCGGAGTAAGCCAGAACTCAAGTTCAGAGTTTTCTCGCAAAATGTTGGCAATGGTGAGAGAGACCCCGTCAACGGAGATACTGCCTTTGTCGATGCAGTAACGCAGGTGTGGCACCTGAATGCGCAGAACGTGATCCTGTCCCTCCTGTTCCACATGGGTTATTTTGCCGGTGCAGTCAATATGTCCGGAAACGAAATGACCACCCATCCGGGAGGTAGGAAGTACGGCACGCTCGAGATTGCAGGGAGAACCGGTGGAAAGTTGTCCGAGGGAAGTGACTCGGAGAGTTTGGGCGAGGAGGTCGAAACCGGCAGTTCCGGCGGATACATCCAATTCATCCACCGTGAGACAACAACCATTCACGGCAACGGAGTCTCCCAAAGAGAGCTCTGAAGCAAAAGGTATAGAAATCACATACCGAGCTCCCCCTGCAATAGGGGTGCTGCTTACCAGTCTTCCGGTCGTCTCTACCAGGCCTGTAAACATCGCTTAAAAGAGAGTAAACATGAGGAACATAATAACCGTGGGCAGGAAGGCCCAGGCAAACAATTTCGGCGCGCTGATGCCGGACTTGAAGTACTTGCCGAGAATGGCCTGTCCGGCGGGATTGGGGGCATTGGCTATGACGGTGAGACCACCGCCGGTGACGGCGCCGGCTACGATGGCGTAGCGAATGCTTTCCGGGAGGTTGGGTACGGTGCTGGAAAGGAAAGTGACAGAGGCGTTATCATTGAACGCGGTAAGGATGCTGGCCACACCCATGGTAGCCTCAGCTCCTATATCGGCGAGACCTTGGAGGACGGGCTGCATCCACCATCCCTGCACCCCACCCAGGATGAGCAAACCGGCCAGGAAAAAGGCTACCAGGAGAGGAACCTTGATGGAAAAGGCGTTTTGGTACTGCGGGGTGGCCATGGTGAACCCGAGGAAGAAAAGGAAGCCTCCGATAAAGATAGCCGGGTGATGGGCAAAGAAAACGGTCCATGCCAGGAAGAAGATTGAGACGAGATAGACCCAGATGGGGATGACATCTTGGCGGTCCTCCCAAGAGGTAGGAACAGAGCTTTCCACGGCGGAGTTTTGTCTATGGATCTCAGCGAGACGGCGAAATTCCTTTGTGAAGATGAAGAAGTAAATGACATTGGCAATGACGATACCGGTGACGGCTTTCCAGCCGAAATGGGTGAACATATGAGTCATGTCCCAATTCCATTTGCCGGCCACCATCACGATAGGCGGAGCCGCAAAATGAGTGAGAGTGCCGCCCACGGAGACATTCACAAACAACAAGGCAATGGTTGCGTAGCAGAGACTGGAGCTGGGGCGAAGCTGGTAGATTTTCTTGCCCAGAAGGATGGCGGAAAGGGTCATGGCTGCCGGCTCCGTGATGAAAGAGCCGAGCAATGGGGCTATGCAGAGCACAGATATCCACCAAGCGGCGGGAGACCCCTTGCCGAGGGAGGCTCCGAGCTGCAGCGTGTTTTCCGCGAGGCGGTAAATGGGGCGAGAGGAGGCAATCACCATAATGACGGCTACGAAGAGGGGTTCCGTGAAGCTGGTATCCCGATCAATGTAGCGCAGAAAATCCTCCATGGAGTAATAGTGTTGGCACACCAGACAGAAGGGGATGATCCAGAGTCCGAACACCACTTCCACCTCGCCAAGAAAGTGGAATATGGTGGAAAGCAGAGAAACGGGCACCCTTTGCTCCGGATGGAGGATGCGGAAGTTGGATGAGAGGAGTTTTTCCTTGTGACGTTTCTCCAGTTTGTGCGCGTATCCCTGGAAGAACGGAGCCATAAACGTGTGTAGGATGGCCAGCAGGAAAACGAGTGTAGCCGCCAAATTGAAAGGATCCACGTCCACGCGGTGGCAGAGCTTTTGCCAGATACCCATGCCATTCTCCTCCGGGGCGTAAGTGGACAAGGGTATCGGAAAACGGCTGTATTGCACTCCTTTGCCCGTGTAGTGATGGGTCCACGCCGGAGAGGGACCGTCAGGGTCGGTGTTATGGACAATCTCTGAACAATCCGGGCAGGTGCGACCCTCCAGAGGTGGGACGAAGTACACCTTCATGCGAGCGTGGTCCAGTACGCTGTGTCCATCATAGGCATGATGCGGGTAGGAGAGGTAGGTTTTAAGGGATCCATAGCTCATGGCGTTTGCCGCATCCATGAGGGCGGGGCGGACGTGCTCCGGGATGCCGTGCTCAGAGATGAGCTGTTGTTTGAGGTGCTCTTCTGTGAGAAATTCACGAGCCGTTTGGGCATCGGCAACCGGGTCAGCGGATGCGGGAACCGGGGAGACAGACCGGGGTTCCGGCGTGAGAGATGGAGAATCTTGAGCCGAACAAACGAAGATGCCCAGCATAGCCACCGCCAGAGAAGAGATGAGAGGTTTCATGGTACCACGCACGTTAAACTTCCGGAGAGATGTTTCACCATATACCACATTCGCCCGAGAAAGAAAAGAAATTTAATGGTCATTTTGAGCGAGCCAGGTGCAGAATTGGAGTGCCCAAGGGCGGGAGATACCGGGGACCTCAGCGAGCTGCTCCGGTGTGAGGCGGCGCAATTTATCAATACTGTGGAATCGGGCGAGCAGGAGTTGTTTGCGTCGGGCTGTCATGCCGGGGCAGGCATCCAGCCTGCTCTCGCGCACACGCTTCCTCATGAGTAGTTCGTTGTAATTATGTGCAAAGCGGTGCGCCTCGTCACGTAGCCTCTGCAAGAGTCTCAGCGCTCCGGAATCGCGCGGCAGCACAAGCGGCTCTTCTCGGTCCGGGAACCATACCTCCTCATCCCTCTTGGCGAGACCTATCACGGGCATCTCCCCCAAGCCGATTTCTTGGAGCGCATGGACGGCTATGCTCAGTTGGCCTTTGCCCCCGTCCACCACCACGAGATCCGGTACGGTGATGGGTGCTTGTCCGCGTTGACGCAGTTCCAAAAGCCAAGCATAGGTGTTCATCCCGGGCTCTTTTTCAAAGAGGGAGCAATTTTCACCGATGATACGGGAGTAACGACGCTTGACTACCTCCAGCATAGAGGCGAAGTCATTTTGTGATTCCACGGTGCGGATGCGGTAGCGACGGTACGCGGAGTGATCCGGTTTGCCGTCGGAAAAACGCACCATGGAGGCCACGATGAAGTTGCCGGAGAGGTTGGAGATGTCGAAGCATTCCATGATTTGAGGCTTACGCATCCGGAGAGCCCGTGCCAGCTCATCCAGATCCGCCGCCGGGTCAACCGTGCCGGGGAGATCCCCATTGCCGATGCGCGCAAACCGCCGGGCCGGTTCCAGCGTTTTCTCTATATTTTCGCGAATGTCGCGTAGCTTTGCGGCGAGTTCGAAGTCAAGCTCTTCCGCGGCGGTTTGCATTTGCTCGGTGAGTTCTCGGAGGTGTTCGCGCACTCCCTTGCCTTCCAGCAGCTCCAGAGCGGCGTCAAACTGAGCTCTGTATTCCTGCGGTGAGATACGTCTGATGCAGGGAGCCGAGCAATGGCGGATGACGTCATCGTGGCAGTGTTTGTAGGTGTTTTCATCGGGGCAGCGTGTGGGACAACTCCGCAGACGGAAGTGATGGTTGAGCCACTCGACTGTTTCTTTGAGAGCCCCGCTATGGACGAAAGGACCGATATAGCGGGCGCCATCGTCCTTGCGCAGACGCACCAGCGAGAAACGCGGCAGATCTTCTCCGCGATCCGCCCGCAGCAGGAGATAGCGTTTGTCGTCGCGCAGCTGCACGTTGTATCGAGGGCGGTATTCTTTGATGAGTTTTTGTTCCAGAAGAAGAGATTCCTGCTCGTTCCTTACCTCATAATAATCAAAATCTTCAATGGCGGCGATGAGGGCACGAGTCTTTCCGTTCTCCAACGTGGCGCGAGAAGGGGAAAAATAATTGGCGAGCCTTTTGTGGAGGTCTTTTGCCTTGCCCACGTAGATGATGCTCCCTCCGACCCCACGCATCAGGTAAACCCCGGGGCAATGAGGCGTTTGCCGCCATTTTTCTTTGAGCTCACTGGTAGTCATCGAGGTGACTCATTATACCGCAGGGAAGCGGAACCTGCAAGCAATGCGCAGCTCGGAACGGAAGAATTTCGCACTTGCCATGAGGGCGTAGCTGTGTTAGTCTTTTCGCGTATGAAGAACATATACGTAGCATCTGTCATAGGTGCAGGAGCCCTTTTCTTGTTTTCCTCGTGCTCGAGCACGGATGGGGATGGATATGCAGAGTCGGCTATGCCGATGAGCGAGATAGCTGATGGGGAGATACCGCCCTGGCTGTTGGAAGATGACGGCACGAATGGCGCGCAAGTAGGAGCCGGTAGCCACACGCCGACGGCTGCTACTCGCAATGAATATGCCATACCGGAACCGACTTCGACGGCATCTGCTTCTCAAGTTTCCACCCGCCAGAATCAGCCCAAGCTTGATTCGGGAACGCAGGACGGAACCATCGTGGAGACACCGACGGGTGTGACAGGAACGGATCCCCTTGCGTCCACGCAGGTGAGTCACCCGGATGAAGGAGTGACGACGGTATCTACGGGAACCGGTAAGAAGACATCCGGCGGCAAGAAGAGCGGCAGTGGGAAAAAGACAGGAAAGAAACCCAAGAAGCCTACGATGATCGTGTATAAGGTGCGTCCGGGCGACAATTTAACCGTGATAGCCAAGAAGAGCAACACGACCGTTGAGCAAATCCGCAGGGATTCCAACATCAAGGGGAGTACCATTTACCCGGGACAGGTTATCAAAGTCCGTTACACACCGAAGGGATACAAGGGGGATAAATCCACCTCAAAGCAGGGAGGTAAGAAAGGGACTTCTACAGGAGGAGCGAAGAAGACGCATACCGTGAAATCCGGACAAACACTTTCCGGGATAGCGGCAAAGTACGGCATCAGTACATCGAAGCTGATGAAAGCAAATGGCATCGCTCCCTCGAAGGCGAATCAAATACAGGTCGGTCGTAAGTTGGTGATTCCCGGGAAGAATTAAGCAGACACACATCCGTCCTATGAAAGGAGCCGGGTACATCGCAGCGTTGGCATCTCTCCCCCTGGTGGTCGGGCTGAGTGCGTGCGGAAATTTTCTCGGCAAGAATGTATCCTTTCTCTCCGATTCGGTGAGGAAGGCGCAGGCGGATGATGTGGTGGTCGAATCAGGCAGCGGGGGAATGTCCGCCACTGAGAGTTCTGCGACACTGCTTGCAGAGCAGAGCCCTCGTGTGGGGAGCTCCTCCGGTTCCGATGGGGCGGTCGGCAGAACCGTCACCGTACAGAAGGGGGACACCTTGTCTGCCATCGCGCGCAGGAACTCCGTGAGTGTGGCGGCTCTTAAAGAGAGCAACGGCTTGGATGATAAAGCTACAATTCGCATTGGGCAAAAATTGTTCTTACCGTCCGGTCACTCTGCCGCTGTGGCAGGGACTTCAGTTGCATCCTCCACGATGAAATCTGTTATAAAAACGAACAGGGAAGCGAATTCTCGAGTGACTTCTTACAAGGTAAAAGAGGGAGAGACTTTGGGAGGTATAGCCGCACGCCATCATACAACGGTGTCTGCCCTATTGAAAGCAAATGGGATGACGAAGGAACAAGCTGACCGCGTGCGAGCCGGACAGAGTTTACGCATACCGGCGGGCAGATAAACGCGCATGAGAAAGAGCTGCTGCAGAGTGATTGAATGCGCGGTGGTCGGCATGGGGCTTGCGAGCTGCGTGAGCCTCACTGAACAGCCGGGAAACGAGAACCCTCACGGGGAAAAACGTACCAACGAAGTTTCCGTGGTCGAGATCTCGGATGACCGGGCTCCGGACTACCTGCCCGTACGAGTGGACACGCAAGGACAGAACCCTCTGGATATGCCGAACAAGAAGCAGAACGGCTACGTCAATCCGTTTCCGGAGGGGAGTTACGAAAACTTTGCCGCGCAGAAAGAGTATCCGATCACTGCCAAGGTCTATGCAGATGAACAATTACTCTCCCACGTCACTGCCACCAACAGCAAGATTATTATCTGCCTCCCTCAGCAGCGCGCCAGATTTTACGTTTACGGCAGAGTCGCCATGGATTGGCCCGTCTCCACGGGAACTGATGGGCATGAGACGCCCACCGGCGTCTTTCGCATCATGGAGAAAAGCAGACAGCATCATTCGGCTCGCTATGGCAAATGGGTGAATGCGAGCGGCAAGGTGGTCGATAGTAACGCCGATCTCACGAAGGGGACGCCGAAGGGTACGAGTTTCCGACCTTCCTCCATGCCGTGCTGGCAGAGACTCACTTGGGATGGAGTGGGGCTGCACGGGGGACGGGTTGTGCCGGGCAGGAGGCTTTCGCACGGCTGCATACGCACGCCGTATGCGACAGCACGCAAGTTGTATGAGTACACGGTGGTGGGGATACCGGTGTACGTTTCTCGGGCCGTGGAGGACTATAATTCCGGTGGTCGGGTGCGCCCGAGTGATGTAAAGTATCGCCCGGGAGGAGATTACCGGGACCTTCCGATCAATGGGGCGGAGGCATCCCTCTGACTCACCCTACGTTCACTCATGATGCAGGAGAAAAATACAGCCCCTCAAGGCGGGAATATTCGAGTTTTTCGCTGTGCGAACGCAGCTCTCTGTTTATTCATGGTGACAGGAGTGCTCGCTGCCGTTATCTACAGTTTCTGGAGCGGGAAATTGCAGGGTGAATTTGCCCAGGCGGCGGCAATCGTTGCAGCCTTGGCGACCATTGTCTGGGGAGGCTATTATGCCACCCTGCGCGTTGAAATCAATGAGAGCGGCATCACATGCCGCCGTTGGCTTTTTGTGAGAAATTTCTACAGCTGGGAAAATTTCATTCACGCGGACCTCGAAGAAATGGATCAAGGAGAAGTGGCTTCCTGCACGATTTTTTTTCACTTCAAAGGGGGAGAGAAATGTACGGTCAGCAGTCGATTTTTTTTGCTCGATGAAGTACGTGAATTACGGGATGAGATGCGAGCTGCGGGGACATTAGGATGATCCGGTTTTTGTAGAAAAATGAGATAACTTCCCGGGAATTTTGCAAGTTGCTGGTGTGTCATACTTCAATTTGGAGCAAAAATCCTCATAAGTGTTGATTTTTTCGCATAAAAACGCGCTTTTGCACTTGAATTACCCACCCGGAATGCTATCATGAAGACCTATGAACAAAACTCAACTTGTAAACAGCATTCATGCCAAGCTTGGTGAGGGCGCTACCAAGAAGTGCGCCGAGGCTGCTCTCAGCGCTGTTCTGGATTCCATCACTGCTGCCGTCAAGAAAGGCGACAAGGTTCAGTTGATCGGTTTCGGTACGTTTGAGATGAAGACTCGTGCTGCTCGCACAGGTCGCAACCCGCAGACCGGAGCTGCGATGAAGATCGCTGCTTCCACCACGCTCGCATTTAAGCCGTCTTCTGTTTTCAAGAAGAAGGGTGGCAAGAAGACTGCGAAGAAGAAGTAATCTCTCCGTTTCCCTTCAATTTTTTCAGGGTCACTTCCTTTCGGGAGCGACCCTTTTTTTGTCCATCTGTCGATGCATGAGTCAATCATATGCCTCGGCAGGTTTCCTTTTCACTCGTTCATCGTCTGTAGGTACGTCGGCTCCATAACTCGTCGGCATCCGGTCGGTAGTCCACCTCGAGGACGCGGGACGGATGTGGTTTGGTCCTGCCTACCAGGGCAAATGCATTTGAGAGAAGCTCATCAACGGAGAGAACGCTCTTATTGATTGATATCAATGTTTATACGCATCAAAAACTGTGACAGTCAACGGTCATCATGATGACGGATCTAGCGAACTCATCCGCACACGTTGATGATTCGAAAAATCTGCGCAACGCGCACATTATTAATAAATCTGGCACCTCTAAAAACTACCAGGGTGAAAAACGAGAGAAAAAAAGTTGAGGAGAAAGGAGTCAAAAAAAGGGAAAAATAGGGGAAAATGGGAAGATTTTGAGGAGGAAAAGTGGGAAAAATGCCCGAGAGGATACGCACCATCAATTGCCCGCTATCTAAAAAACGAGTTTTTAGAGGTGCTAAAATCGTACATCGTAAATCGTAAATCGTACATAGCAAACGCATTTCCAAATGCGTTTGCCATGTCCTGCCTACCGACAAAAAGAGCTTGACTAAAAGGGGATGAGGTGGTACCCTGCGCACGTTATGGCTAAAGTACCCGTGATCCAGCTTCGCAAGGGGCATGCAGTAAATTATAACGGTGATATCTGCATTGTAAGAGAGAGTCAATTGAAGACTCCGCCGCGCATGGCGTCATACGTGCAGATGACGATACGCAGCATAGCGACGAAGAAAGATTACAATCTGCGGTTGACGTCAAATGATTTTTTGGAAGGTGTTATGCTGACGCGGGAGGAGATGGAGTTTTCGTACGTGGATGGGATGGGGTACCATTTCTTGAACACAGAGACATACGAAGATGTATGTGTGAGTGAGGATATTGTGGAACCCGTGAAGGATTACTTGATTGAAGGGAATTCCTACGTTTTGCTCTTTACGGACGAAACAGCGTGTTCCATCGAGTTGCCTGCTGCCATCACGATGGAGGTGGCGGAGGCTCCGGAAGGGGTGAAGGGAAACTCGGCGAACAACGTGTATAAGAGCGCGACGATGACGACCGGACTTGTGGTGCAGGTTCCCCTCTTCATCAGCGCCGGACAGCGCATTTCCGTGAAGACGGAGGACGGCACGTACCTGGGGCGAGTCAACAACTGAACCAGCCGGGGGCGATGGCCCCGCCAAGGCAATCTTGCAAGCGGGGCGATTTTCTTGCCTCGCTTTTTTGTCTGATTGTCGAAGAATTTGGGAACTCATGCGTATCTCTGTTTTAGCCAGCAGTAGCCGCGGGAATGCCTCCGTTATTTGTAACGGCGATACTTTTGTGATGGTGGATGCGGGGATAAGCGCCAGACGCATCTGCAAGGGATTGGATGAATGCGGACTGGGAATGGAGCAGGTGAGCGGTATTTTCATCACGCATGAGCACACGGATCACATAGGAGGATTGGGGACGTTGGACCGTAAACACGAACTTACCCTTTATTGTTCACGTTACCTGCGCAGTGAACTACGGGTCGTTGCACCTCGGGCGACACTCAACTACGTGGAACCCGGAGGCAGGGTGCAAGTGGGTGAAGTGACGGTGACCCCGCTTGGGGTGAGTCATGATGCAGTTGATCCACTGGGCTATGTTTTTGAAGGCGATGGAGTGAAGCTGGGGTATGTAACGGATACCGGGAGATGCACGCGCACGATGCTGGCTGCGTTGGAGGGGGTTCATGCGTTGTACCTGGAATCCAACTACGATGAAGAGATGCTGCATGATTCGGGACGTCCATATTCCTTGATTGAGCGCATTGAGGGTGTCGCCGGACACCTTTCCAACAAACAAGCCGGTGAGGTGGTGCGTGCTCTTGCTCACAGTGGTTTGCGCCACGTGATTCTCGCTCATATCAGCCCTGAGTGTAATACGCCATCCTGCGCGGAACATTCCATGCAATCCGTCCTGGAGGAGGTGGCGCCCATGGTGCAACTCCATGTCGCCGGACAATTTGATCGCCTCCCGTGGATCGAAATTTAGACAGGAAACATGCCTGTCCCAAGAAAAACGCGATCCCAACAGGCGGGGGCGAGCGGAGCTCGCCCATTTATGATTTACGAATGACGATTTACGATGTAGAAAATTCCGCGCCGACGGCGCAATCTAGCGAAGCGAATGCGCAGCGGAATTTCAGGAACAATGCGGAGTGGTAAGAGGAAAGCGGCGAAGGCGCAAGGCGCCTATTTACGATTTGATTTTAGCGCGCTTGCGCGCGGACTTGGCGAAGTTTGCCGTCTTGACTCAAGCTCGCCCATCGAGCACTTCGTCCCACCAAAACGCGCGTAGCGCGCATTATTTTCATATCGTAAATCGTAAATCGTACATGGCACCTGCATTTCCTGATGCGGGTGCCCTGGGGAATGGGTAGAGTGAGCGCAGAGAAGATTTTATTGGGACACGTGTGGGCAGGAAAAGAGGGAGCAAAAAGATGAAAGGAAAAAGATTGTTCTTCCGTATGATTAGAAAAAGGAACGAGTCTGCCAAGAAGAGATGAAAAAAATCATATGGCTTGCGATGTGCATGATGACACCAGTGACGCTCATGGGGCAGAGTGCCCAAGAGATAGCGGATGCCTTGCCCGCGCCCGAGTTGGACACCGTTAACAAGCGATTGGTTGTGCCCGTGGTAGAGGGGGCGGTCGTCGAGTTGGCCGGGACGGATTACCAACAGATCATTACGAAAGAGGGGATGGTGCGTCCGGTGATTTCCAACGTGCCTGTCGAAGTTTTTTTTCGGGTTATCAAGGACGGAGAAGAGGCGTTGAGCCGTGATTTTGAGGTTCCTGTCACCGCGGACGTCGTGCCGGGGAATCCCAAACCGCAGGTTATTCCTGCGATACTGCAGTGGCAGGGGGGAGAGGGTGAGTGGAAGCCCGGCGATGTGATATGCGTGAGTTGGAGCGATCGAAACAAGGCAGAACTATTCAAGGCGGAGTTGGAGGCCATGATGGGGGTGCAGGTCAAGGTGCTGGAGGAGGGGAGTGAGATGGTGGCGGATATCAGTTTTCGTGAGGCTGAAGGAGAGAGCAAGGAGAGCCTTGGCGAGGAAGGGTATGAGCTTCACATAGCGACAGATGGTGTGGAAGTTGTGGGTGGGGGAGAGAAAGGAATGTGGTGGGCTACACGTAGCCTCTTACAAATATTCAAGACTCAGGGGGGGAAGTTGCCTTGCGGAAAGGCGGTGGATTTCCCGCGTTATGGCTTGCGCGGATTCATCTTGGACATAGCACGCACCCACTATACTTTGGCGGAGCTCAGGGACGTGATCAACACGATGTCGTGGTATAAGATGAACGATCTGCATCTCGCTATCAACAACAACTTTATCTTTCACGAGGCGTACGTGGATGCCGGTCGGGATCCTTTCAAGGAGAGCTATTCCTCCTTTCGACTGGAATCGGTGATGAAGGGAGAGGACGGGCACCCGCTCACTTCGACAGATGTTTCTTACAGCAAGAGAGATTTTCGCGCGTTGATCGACTATGCTAAGGTGCGAGGTGTCGATGTTGTGCCGGAGCTGGATACGCCCAGTCATGCTCTGGCGCTCACACGCATCCGCCCGGATCTGATGTACAAGGGACCCATGAAGCGTCAAGAAAAACGGCGGTGCGAGATGCTGGATGCGGCGAATCCGGAGACCCTCACCTTCGTGGAAAAATGCTTTGATGAGTACCTGTTGAAAGACCCTGACTTGGGGAGAGCGGTATTTGAGGGGTGTACGGTTCATGTGGGAGCGGATGAATTTTTCGGTGCTGCGGAAGACTATCGGAAGTACACGGATGCTATTTTGCGTTATGTAGTGAGCCGTGGGTACCAGCCGCGGGTGTGGGGAAGTCAGAGCTCAATGCCGGGCAAGACCCCTGTGCTGGCCAAGGGAGTCCAGATGAATCTTTGGAATACCACATGGCAGCGTGCATGGGAGGCGATCGATCTCGGCTATGATGTCATTAACACCAACGATGCTTACCTCTACATCGTTCCCTTTGCGGATTACTACCGCATGGATGAAAATCTGGATTGGCTTTACGAGAACTGGCAGCCGCACATGATGTACCAGGAGCAGCTTCCGGCAGGGCATCCACAGCTCCTCGGCGCAGCGTTTGCTGTTTGGAATGATGCCACCGATCTGCGACACACGGGGTATGGCATGTATGACATATGGCATATCATCTCGGACTCGATGGATGTGCTGGCGCAAAAGATGTGGGGCACTCCGCAGCCGCCGGATACTTATGAGGAGCATCGCAAACTGGCAAAATCCATCGGTTTTGCTCCGCTTATCAACCCTCTCTTTGTATGGAAGAAAAAGGACCCTGTGGAAATACGACCCGATTCCATCCCACAACAGATCGGTCTTCCCGCCCTCGGTCCGGATTACCACCTTACCATGGAGGTGGAGTTGACGGAGGCTCCTGAAGGGGAAGAACAGGTTTTGCTGTCCTCGCCGGAGGGTGAATTGCTCGGTGTGATGAAAGATGGCTCTATCGGATTTCGTCGGGCGGATACCATGGAGTTCTCATACGATGCGAAGTTACCGATTGGCAAAACGGTGAGACTGGAGCTCATAGGCACAGAGGGATATACAAAACTCCTCATTGACGGGCAACCCGTTTCCAAGATGCAGTTGGATAATTATGTCAACGCCGATGAGGGATTTCACAAGCGAACGAAGGGCTTGCGCTCTACCTTCATTTTACCGCTCCAGACGCTCGGACGTCATTTCCACGGAAAGATCCATCTGCTCAGAGTGGAACAGTGAGAAGTGGCGAGAAATCGTCGAGGAGAGGAATGCCTTCACTCAGCAATCGGGCTGGGTCTCACTGCCGCCGATCATGTCCGGTGTGATGGTGTAGTTCACGCCGCAGCGCGGGCAGGATACATCCAGTTTCCCTTGCTCGGAGAGGATATCGGCAAAATCTTTGTGCATGGCGCGAATGGTGGGCAAAATCCGTTCCGGAGTGCAACCACAGCGGAATGTGTAGCGTCGAGTTTCCAGCAGTTTGACGTCTTCTGTTCTGTCGATGTCCTCCATCTGCTCGGCTTGTAGTTCGCTGATCCAGTCGTGATCGGCTCCGGGCTGTGCTACAACGAGTGCGTACGTGTCGCCCTTTCCGGGCAGAGCGCGTGCCGTTCTCTGCTCGCTCTGGCGGTAAAAAGCCTCTATCCAAGCGGCTCCATCTCCCTCGGGAAGAGGAATGACGGAAGTGTGCACCTCGCGCCCCTGAGCCATATTTTGTGCATAAAGCATATCCGGTTCCGTGGTGCGAACGTCGTTGGTGAAGATGCGTCCCACTACATCCTCCGTGAGAGAAGAACCGGTCATGAAGTAATTGGCGATGGAGGGATGTTTGACATTAAAGGTCCATGCGTGGTGTTCCTTCCAAGGACGCGAGACGAGGTAGAGAGTGAAGAAAGCGAGCAACTGCTTGAAGAGCGAATCTTCCGGCTCGTGGTTACGTATACCGTGTTGCATGAGGTGGAGGTAATACCCCACAAAGAGTGGCGAAAAATCTGCACGCAAAAGCAAGGAATTTCGGCTACGCACATAGATCGACTGCACTGTGGCGTATTCTGTCACAAATTGGCTGTCGTCCGGTTGAATTTCCTCCGCCATATCCTTCCGTCATCTTAACACTTTTGCCCCCCACCGCGCAAGCTCAATCCACAGTTTTCTTCCATCATTTTCCACGTGCCGGCAGAAGGGGTGAACGCATCACAAAAAAAGGTCGAGCATGACGGAAATTGTCAACAGCCGCCGTATGTTCTCATGCGTTTGCCCCGTGTTGGTAGAAAGTTGGATTGACGAGGAAGGAAGGCAGCTGTAGCATGGAGGAACTATGGGAATAGAACGATACACATCAAGGACGGAATTAAGGGATAAAATGAGGTGCTGCACGCGGATGATGACTGCGCGAGGGAACGAGTTTTGCACGGATGTAGCGCAAAAGCTCGGGGGACGGGGAGAGATGCCTACACCCGGAGAAATGCTTGCCGCCACCGTAGCAAGCTGTATGATGAGTATGCTTGCCTTCACGGCGATGAAAAAGGACATACCGATGCAGGACGCTTCCATCAGCGCCGCCTGCGGAGAAGGGAAGTCAGGTATCGGAAGCCTCCACTTCCATCTGCGTCTCCCTCACGTTCGAGATGAGGAGCATAAACGCATCCTACAGGCCTGCATTTCTGCTTGTCCCGTCAGCAATGCTATTCGTCCGGAGATAGAGAAGGAGATGGTATGGCAGTGGGAGTAAATTCAGCTCCCTCGTGACGACAGGACGTGACTCCTGGTATAGAAAGGGGCAGGGCAAACGCATGGGGACATGCGTTTGCCATTTACGAGATTTGAATTTTAGCGCGCCGTCGGCGCGGGCTGTGCAATGCGTGAGCATTGGTGGTGGGGAGAAATCATGAGCCTTGTTTAGTTAGGAAGGTTATTAGTTACGCCATGCCATCTCCTCGGCTCTGCAAAATCTCGCTCCGCATTTCCGTGCATAGCACGCTAATTTTCAAAATCGTACAAAACTGCCGACGGCTGTAAGGCAGTTTGACCAAAAGCGCAGCTTTTGCCCCGCAGGGGTGAGGAGTCGTGAGGCGACTCCGAGTCAACGTACACATAGGCACCTCCAGGGTAAACGCATTTGAGAGAAGTGCATCAACAGAGAGGATGCTCTTATTGATTGATATCACTGTTTATACGTATCAAGAATCATGACAACAAACGGTCATCATGGTGACGGAGCTAGCGAATCCATCCGCACACGTTGATGATTCAAAAAATTGCCCAACGCTCACATTATCAACAAATCGTAAATCGTAAATCGTACATAGCAACCGCATTTTCTAATGCGGTTGCCCTGTAGGCACCTCCGGTGCCTGCGGTCCCGCGTAGGGCGCAAGCAAAGCGGGCGGTAAGGCCGATTGGACAACACGCAAGCGTTGCCCGCAGGGCGAGTAGGCAGAGGGGTGCCTACGAGTCAATGGGGCGGCGCTGAGTCAATGTGGTGCCGAAGCGTCAATTTACGATTTACGATGTGGAGTATTCGCGCGCTATGCGCGGGGAAGCGGAGCGAATGAGCAGCGGAATTTTTAGGTAACGCGGAATATTGGTTAGAAGGGTTTGTTGGTACGTTATGCTGTCTTGTCGGCTTACCTCCATCATCCGGGGAAACGTATGGGGAAGGGTTGAACGAGCCCGGAGACAATTTTATGGGGACACGTGTGGGCAATCAGTGAAAAAATCAGAGCTTTTTCCACGGAATGGAAGCAAGCAGAGAATCGAAGCCGAGTCCTGTGCCTGACGGTACGCGGAACTCGGGTGTGATGTCCATGCCGAGCAATTCGGAGAAGGGGTTGACTCTGTAAACGTGCTGGGTAACAAGACCGCAGAGAGGAACCTGATTGGGCGGTGTGTCGGCGTAGAAAACGGCGGCACTGTAGGCGGCCCAGCATTGCCCGAGGGGGTGATCTAAGTTGCTGGTGAAGACAGGGAGACCTGAGTTGTTGTGGTGACGTGCCGGTTTGACGATACGCATCATAGGCTTGTTGGTACGCTGCGGTATGGTCTTCTCATTGTGCAGCGGGGTATCGTAGCCGAGTGGGATGCCGGCGTCCTGAAGTTGTTGCCACTCATTCACGTTGTAGTAGCAGGGGTCCTCCACGAAGTCAATGCGTTCCTTGAGGGCTTTCGGGAGCATATCCCAGAATTGGAGCGTTTCTTCCATGGTGAGGGTGCAGTCGAAATCGACCCGCCACTTCCATTCCGGTACCATGGCGGCGAGGTTGGTGAGCCTCTCTACAGTGGAAGCCAGCTTGGGGATTACCTTGATTTTCCCCATACGAAATCCTTTTTGGTGCAGGTTATACACCTGAGCGGGGGTGACGCTTACGGTCAGTGTCGCGTGGCTCTGGGGAACCTTTAAGCCTTCAAATAAATTCACGCCACGCGACCTCGCCCCAGCATCCAGCTCCATGCACTTGAGCGCTCTTTCGCCAAGCATCAATGGGTTGCCGTCGCGCAGGGCATCCAACTCGTACTCCAGAGGAGAATCACCCAGCTCCGGCCACGCTTGCAAGCACGCGTATCCACCATTTTCCCCCTTGAGCAAGACTCCCTCCCTAGGCTGGGCTGCAGCTCGCGCACTCAGCGCTCCAACCGGATACAGCGTGTAGGGTGAATAATACATGCACCTCATTTAAACACAATCTTTTCATTTGTCACGCCTATTTTCGCAGGAACCAGGGCAAACGCATTTTCAATGCGTTTGCTATTTACGATTTACGAATTACGATTTATCAATAATGTGCGCCTAGCGCCTAGCGGCGCTTATGTACGAAGTCAACCATAATTTCACATGAGGATGAAATTTTCTCTGAGCTTCGTTTGAGTGCATAGCTTTGCTTATGGG
>CANQYL010000017.1 GCA_947628035.1 uncultured Akkermansia sp.
GTGTAGGGCGCACGCGAAGCGGGCGGTAAGTGCGGTTGGACAAAATGCGTGAGCATTTTGCCCGCAGGGCGCTGAGGGAGTGTGGTGCCGAAGCGTCAATGTCGCAGAGCCGTCGAGACGGCATAGCGTAACCACCAACCTTTCTAATTTTTCATCACTTCTGTTCCAAAAATTCCGCTGTGCATTTGCTCCGCATCTTCCGCGCGTAGCGCGCTAATTTTCAACATCGTCCATCGTCCATGATTCCGTCCATCGTAAATCAGGCGCTTTTAGAAGCAATGAGTGCACTTGGACTACTCTGCTGTGTCGGGAGAGGAGGAGGGCATTTTCCCAGAACCGGCGATAGGCAATTTGAGCGCCTTTTCAGCAAGTTTGATAATATCACCTTTGGGGGTTGTGAGGAGCGGAATATCAGCAGAGGGGAAATCTCTTTCAATAGCTTCAACACTCTTATTTTCACGGATGACACTCACGACTCTCTCACCGTTGTTCGTGACGACGGTTTCTTTTGCGGAACCCTCTTGGCCTCCGCCGATGAGGTGGTTAAAAAAGGCCTGCCAGCGCAGGAAATAATAGTTGCTCATCATCTCAGAGAGTTGACGATGGGCATAGTCGTTAAGAGAGGTGATGTTCCTGCTCCAAGTGGTGACGAGACGGCGCAAAGGTTGGGTCATCTCCTTTTCATTTTCAGGGGCACGCTTGGCTGCACCGCTCAAAAAGTTGCCGAGCAGGAAATCTTCGTGTGTAGCAAGAATGTCAGCGGTGAGGGGGAAGAGAGCCAAAAATTGGGCGCTGTGTTTAGCCAATTCCTTTTTATTCCCCCTTTCTGAGGCCTTTTTGCAGAGCGGAAGGATGACACGAGCTCTTTCTGCCAGGACCTGACGGCATACATCAGCGAGGTCATATCTGAAACCGTCACTCTTAAGAAGATTAGGATCACTCTTTGCTGCCCCGAGCATGAGCATACCCGCCTTGCGTACATCCTCCGGGTTGTAGAAAACCGAGGGATCGCTCCAAGTGGACGCTTTTTGCGCATCAAGGCTGGGTCTGGCGCAGAGGATACTTTCCGGACAGCCCTCTCGGCGGCCTGTGGGAGTATAGACGCTGGAGGCAAGAAGGGAGAGAGCTTGAATCAGAGCAGAATTTTTGCTGCCGTAGCGAGCCATGGCGTAACGTTTGATGAAGGCATCGCGCTTGATAACATTTCGGTTGTTGATGCGCTCGAAGAGGAGTTCGTAATACATGGGGTTAGTTTCAATTCCCTCGGAGAGGAGGCCGAAGCCGGAAGCCCCCTCAGCATCACCGGAAGCTTTTTCTAGGATGCCGAAACCACCGAACAGACCATGATTACCACCAAAATTTGCAAGTTCACACCAGACATAGCGACGACCGTTGTAATTGCGTTGCATGCTGTTATCCGGAACAAGATTTTTCTCGAGGGCAAGGATAACCGTGTGGTCGGTGTCCGTCCCGTCAAGCAACTCCTTTTTGGGGTTGCCGCCCCATTCCTGGAGAAACCAGAGAGAGCCGGGAGAGAACTCCTGCATAGCTTTTTGTACCGCTTTTGCACAAGCCCCCAGATTGGCCCCGCCGGTGCTGCCTCCTTCATGAAAGAGGTCGCCGCCAAATGCTTTTGCCCGGAAGCCATACACTTTTTCGAGATTGTCGTACCACATTTTGGCGACTTGAGGGAATTCTTTGCTGTCCGGACGCAGCACGGAAGGTCTCACATACCCTCCTACCCATTCTCCCTGCGGAAGGAGATCGTTCGTATACTTGGGAAAGTTGTGAGGAACGAAGCCCACGTAGCCTTGCAGCACCGGAGTCATACCAAGTTCTCTGGCGCGGTCGGCCATAGCTTTGCCAAGCTCAGCTTCGCTGTCGATGAGCTGCTGGGAGACAGGCCCACTCTCGCCCTCCAAGTTACCCATGTTCCACCACGCGGAGAAGCAGGGATTGGCAATAAAAGAGGAGGAGAGACCATCGCATCCCAGATCCTTTAAGAAACCCTGCCAGACTTTTTCCAGACCCGGTGTGATGAGGACATACTGAAAGCCGTTGAGGGCGAGGCGATCGATTTCTTTGAGCCATTTTGCGCGGCTCCAATGGGCTCCGGTGTAACTGAGAGTGCAGTAGTTGAATGCGAAATTAATGGGAAGGGCTTCCGGAACCACGATTGTTTTCTTGGGCACGATGAAACGAGCGGCTGATCTGTTGTCTCCGTTCCACGACAGATGGACTCGAGCTACATTGCGTAGGTAATAGCCGTAACCGCGTGCGCACTCAAACACGGAGGGAGCCGAAATCACAATCGTTTCTGCGTCCTTGGCCGCTATGGTCGTCTTTTTGAGTTTCTTGGAGATGTTGAAGGTGACTCTACCGCTATATTCCGGGGTAACCCGCTGCACAAGGGCAGCGGCGGCCTCAGTGCCCGAGAGAGGTTGAGAAGGAGCAGGGTCTTCACCTGATTGTTGTGCTATAGAGAACGAGCAGAGGAGAAAAAGGGGACAGATAGCTTTGAGGAGTGATCTCAGTTGTACTTTCTTCATAGAAATGATGGGCATTAAGGCTGTGTGAATAGAGATGGAGAATGGAGAAAAACGAGGTGATTTAGCGCCAGGAGCGAACATTGGAGATGTTGTCTTCGTTCTTACCCTTGTTGGAGAGTCCGTTTCCCGAGGCGTCCACCCCGAGAGAGAAGATATCAAAATCCGGGTTAACCCCTTTGCCGGGCTTGCCTCTTTCATCTTTCATCTCATACCCCATGCGGTAACGATACGGCGTCCCCCAAGGATCAAGCAACACGAAGAGCTTTTTTCTCTTTTGCGCACCTTTGGGTTTGAGGGACATTTTGATAGCGGGAATGCCGTTAAGAATCTCGCTCTGATTCTTGATGTCGGCAATAGGAGTAATGCCGTCGCAGTATGGCTCGCGCACGTCTCCGGTTTGGGGGTCGTTATCCGGGTTCCCGTCCGAGTCCGTATCGCAGTTGAGGGTCGTGTAGAGTACGTGGGAACTCCAGACGTCGCCATCTCCGGCAGGGAGTTCCTCACCGTTGTCAATGCGATAGGCGTTCATGCCAACTTCCATTTGGGAAACTTGCAATTCGGCGGTTTTATTCAGTTGCCGGTTATTGATCAAACCGGAAGCCTGCCATCCCATTGTCGCAAGGATGGCGAGGATGGCCATAACCACAAACACCTCCACCAAAGTGAAGCCCGCGGAAATTTTTCCCCCTTTCGTTTTTTGAGTCTTCATGTGTTCGTCACACGTTTTTGATCACCTCCATCATCGGCAGGAACATGGCAAGTACAATGCTACCTACGACTAGAGCTAAGCATACAATCATGAGAGGCTCCAGCATCGCTGTCAGAGCAGAGACGGAGTTGTCCACTTCCTCGTCATAAACCTCCGCTACCCGCATCAGCATATCCGGCAACCGCCCGGTTTCTTCACCTACGTCAACCATGGAGAGAACCATGGGTGGAAAGATCGGTGTGGTGGACATGGGGGTAACGATCGATTCGCCTTCCCGGACGGCATCATGAATTTTGGTGATAGCATCCGCCACAATGATGTTACCTGAGGTATCTCGAGTGATGTTGAGAGCCTGAAGAATGGGCACACCGGAGGAGACCAGCGTACCGAAGGTGCGAGAGAAGCGGGCGACGGCGTTGACTTGGTTGAGGTGACCCAACTTGGGTATCTTGAGCAAAAGGGAATCTACGATACGACCACCCTTGGGAGTGCGTCTCCAGAAAGAGACAAAGATGCAAAGCAGGACAATGAGTCCTATTCCAACCAGAGCGTTCGGCACAATGGGGATGATGGAGTCCGCCATGCAGTTGTCCGAGAAGTCAAAGACAAATTTGGAGAAAGCGGGCAATTCCATGTTTTGCCCCTCAAACATTGACTTGAATTTCGGTACGATGACCAACATCAAGAAGGTCAAGATACCAACGGCGATCACCATGATGATCATGGGGTAAATCATGGCGGATACAATCTTGCCACGAAGCTTGCCTGCCTTTTCTTGGTATTCGGCGAGACGTTTGAGCACGACCTCGAGTACGCCGCCTATCTCACCAGCCTTGACCATGTTGACGAAGAGGCGGTCGAAGAGTTTGGGATAAGAAGACAACGCATCAGAGAAAGTAGAGCCCCCTTGCACCGCATCACCCAAGGCTCCTATGGTGGAACGCAGGTTGGGGTTGGGCTCCTGCTTATTGAGAACCTGAAGGCTTTGCAGCAGGGGCAGACCGGCGTCGATAAGTGTGGCAAGCTGGCGGGTGAAAATCATGAGCTCGCGCTGCTTGACGCCACCACCCGCCTTTCCTTTGGCTTTCGTCTGTTTTCCCTTGCTCTTCTTCTGTTTAGAGTCACCGGGAGCGGTGGTCTTGGAGGAGGAGGTTGCCGCGTCGGCCTCTTCGCATTCGCGAACGAGGAGTCCTTGGGCGCGCACCATTTCCATGGCGGCTATTTTGTTATCGGCTGTGACGACGCCGGTCTTTTCTGCGCCGTTCTGGTCCAGAGCTGTGTATTTAAAGTCAGGCATAAGTTGGGATCGGGTAAAAAGGGAAAGAGAGAATGTTAAAGAAATCAGGTGTAGCGCAGAACTTCTTCAATGGTGGTGTGACCGTCAAAGATGTTTTGAACACCATCCTCGCGAAGGGTTCGCATCCCGAGTTCAATGGCTTTCGCTTTGAGGGTGACCGAGGGCACGTTCTTCGTGATGAGATCCTTGATAGGATCAGAGGCGTGAAGGAGCTCGTGGATGCCCTTTCGTCCTCTGTAGCCGGTATTGCCGCATTTATCGCAACGAGAACCGGTGAAAAATTGCTGGCTGGCAAGCAGTTCCGGGCTGATGCCGAGCTGGTTGAGCAGACTGCGGGAAGGAGTGTAAGGGACCTTACAGTAAGGGCAGATCGTGCGCACGAGGCGTTGAGCGAGCACACCCAGCAGCGTCGCCGCCAGCAAGAAGGGCTGCACACCCATGTCGATAAATCGTGTCACGGCGCCGGCGGCGTCATTCGTGTGTAGCGTGGAGAGTACCAAGTGACCCGTCAACGCTGCCTGGATGGCTATCTGAGCCGTATCCTTGTCTCGAATTTCGCCCACGAGGATGCGGTCGGGATCTTGACGCAGGAAGGCGCGGAGAACCCGAGGGAAAGTCACGCCAATACCTTCGTTGATGGGAACCTGCACAATACCGTCGATGTCGTATTCCACAGGATCCTCGGCAGTGAGAATTTTAGTATCCTCGGTATTAATTTCGCGGAGGGCGGCGTAGAGGGTCGTCGTTTTTCCTGAACCGGTGGGACCCGTCACGAGGAAGATGCCGTTGGGCATATTGACCGTATCCAGGATATATTCGTGAAGGGAAGGGGAGAGGTTGAGGTTATTGAGATCCAGACTGACATTGTTGCGATCCAGCACGCGCATTACCACAGACTCGCCGTGTTGGGTGGGCAGAGAGTTCACACGCATATCCACGCTGTTTTCCCCGACACGCATCATGATACGTCCGTCTTGGGGAACACGCCGCTCGGCTATGTTCATGCCTGCCATCACCTTCACGCGAGAGATGATCGGGGTGGCCAAGTGAATGGGTGGTGGTGCCATTTCATAGAGAGCGCCATCGACACGGTAGCGGATCTTGAACTCGTGTTCAAAGGGTTCAAGGTGGATATCCGAAGCCTTTTCTTTGATGGCTTGGGTGATGACAAGGTTGACGAATTTGACGATGGGTACAGCGTTGGCCTCCTCAGTGCCATCGGCGCTGCTGACGCTCATATCCGCAAGGTCTTGCATGAGATCGCCCATAGCAGCTTCTGCTCCGCCGTAATAGTCCGCGATGCGGGCTCGCACTTCGTAGTCTGCTGCGACGTAAAGATAGATGTCCTTGCCGGTCACGATGCGCAGGTCGTCTACGGTCTGAGGGTTGAGAGGATCCTCCAAACACACGTAAAGACCTTCACCCTCGCGGTATTCAATGGGAAGAGCCCCATGCAGACGTGCTTGGGGCGCAGGGATCATAGCGAGCACATCAGGAGAGGGATTGAATCCCTCCAGAGAGATGTATTGGGCGCCCACCTCGGTGGCAATGACATTCCAGAAATCTTCCGGGGACGGGATGATACCAAAGTCAAGCATAGTTTCCCAGAGTTCCTTGCCGCTGTTGGACATTTCCTCCAGGACATCCTTGGCCATGGAACGATCCATGAGTCCCGCATTGATAAATACGTCGAGAGCCAGTTGGTTATCCATATCGAGAGAAGGTAAAAGGGTTGAGAGGTAGGGTAGGTGGGGTTAGCTGGCGTCGCCTGTGGTAACGTGGATAACTTCTTCAGCGGATGTCCGCCCGGCGAGAACCTTGCGAATACCGTCTTCGCGAAGGGTTCGCATCCCGAGTTCCCGGGCACGACGCCGAAGTTCCGCGGAGGAGAGATTGGAGTTGATGAGTTCGCGCGTGTTGTCGTCCACTTGGAATATTTCAAAGATACCCATTCGTCCGCGCATGCCGCGTCCGCGACATTTGTCGCAGCCGCCCGGATGGGGTACTTTTACGATACGATCCGGTTCAATGCCCAGCATGGTCGCTTGTTTCGGCGTCAGCTTGCCGTCTTGCTTGCAGTTTTCGCAGAGGCACCGACAGAGTCGCTGCGCCATGATGGCTCTCACGGCTGAGGCTATGAGGAAGCGATCCACTCCCATGTCTTCCAGACGAGCGATGGAGGAGGGTGCATCATTCGTGTGCAGCGTAGAGAGGACGAGGTGACCGGTCATGGCGGCCTGGATGGCGATACTGGCGGTCTCGCCATCGCGAATCTCACCAATCATGATGATGTTGGGCGCCTGACGGAGCATAGCTCTCAAAGCGGAGGCGAACGTCATTCCTATGTCAGATCGAATCATCACCTGATTGATGCCGGGCATTTCATATTCCACCGGGTCTTCCGCCGTGATGATCTTCTTGTCCGGTCGGTTTAAGTGGTTCAGGCACGCGTAAAGAGTAGTCGTCTTGCCGGAGCCGGTCGGCCCCGTGACAAGGATCACTCCGTCCGGCAGGGTCACCAGACGATCGAAGGTCGCTTCGTCGTCTGAAAGGAAACCAAGCTGAGGAAGTCCTAGCTGCAGAGCGGATTTGTCCAAAATACGCATGACCACTGATTCCCCATGGTTGGAGGGTACGGTGCTGACACGCAGGTCGATGTGAGCGCCACTCTTCAGATCCAACTCAATACGTCCGTCTTGGGGAATGCGTTTTTCCGCGATGCTCATGGTTGTGCTCATCACCTTGATGCGAGCCACCATAGAGCCCAGGAGCTTCTTAGGGTGATTAGCCACCTCAATGAGCCTGCCATCCACGCGGTAACGAAAGCGAACACGGTCTTCCATCGGCTCGATATGAATATCAGAAGCGCGCATGCTGTGAGCTTCATTAAACATATTGTCGATGAGCTCAATAATAGGTGATTCCTCCGCTTGCTTGCCAATCTGTTTTTCCGGGTAGAATCGAGCGATAGCTTTGTCAAGAGCATCCTCTGCTGCCACGAAGAAAGAGACGTCCCTGCCGATGAATTGAGACAGGCTGTCCATAGCCTCCATGTCGAATGGATCCGCAATGGCCACCTGCAGAGAGAAGCCGTCGTCTCCTAGCGGAAGGAAGCGCAGACGACGAGCCAAATCGTCTTTCACTTGGGCAAGGATGGAAGGATCCGGGCTGAATGAAGTGAGATCCACGAACTCAAGACCGGAGCTATTTGCTGCTACTTGGGCAACATAATCCTTGGTGAGCATGTTGTTCTGCACCAAGTAGTCAATCACGCTGTCGGAAGGTCCGAGTTCAGCCCGTACATTATCGACCATGGCGGCATCCAGCGCGCCGGCCTCAACCAAGAGTTCCAGGAGATATTGTTCGTTCGAGTACACGGCAAGTCTGGGAGATTTGATGCGTTTACTATTTCGCGCTTCGGAACACGCTCACGTTTCCCGCGCATCATTAATTCTACACAAATTATTACGCCCCGTCAATCTCACAGTTTGAAAAATCACGTTTACCTCGCAAAAAAATTCTTCAAAAGTCGAATGCACAATGGAGCCAAACAGCAAATATCCTTTGGGAACTTCCCTGAGATTTTTATGATGGTCATGAACGTCAATCGTCCATCAGGAGGTTCTCGGTCGTCTAGGGCCCGACTTGCGGAGTGCGTGTCAGCAGGAAGGTGCTCGGGTTTTTGTTGATGAAATCCTCATATCCCTGGAGGTCTGCTGGGGAGCGAAGTTCTCGTCCCGTCCCCTTGTCGGAAAAATGCTTGGCCATGTGAGCGGGGACGGGTTGAATGATGCCGGAGAGGAGGGTGTAGTCCATGAAACGTTCCTGTTGGAGACCGAGCATGGGTACCATGCGTTGCTGTTCAATTTTCACAGCTCCACAGTCGCGGAAGAACCATGCCTGCGCTCCGGTGAGCACCGTCTGTTTCCCTCCCGCAAATCCGACGGGATGATCCATGAAGGAGAGAACTGCGCCGGGGAGCACGGTGACAAGGCGGGCTTGTTTGCAGGAGAGAATCAGGTTTTTCAGCGAATCCGGAGCAGTTGAATTAAGGCGTTCCGCGTGCGGGGACGGTTTCTTGGCGTCCTCCTCAATTCGTTGCTGCCAGCCTTCGGTTATGGTCAGAAAATCAGGTGAATATCGAGAGAACGGTTGTTTCAGATAGAGTCTCTTCACGAGGGTGTTCGACGAGGATCTCGCGAGGAGATTAACAACCGCCTGAATGTCCTCCAGCACGTTCATCGGTACGTTGGCCTTCCCTCGCTCCTCGGGGGTATTGATTACTTGGAGCATTTGTTCCAACGTCATCCCGGTTTTGCACTTTTCCGGTGCCTTGCGGCGGAGCATATCTGCCATGTGCATCGCCAGAGTGGCAGCATCTTTTCTAATACTCGCAATGGTGCGTATGCGCGCGGGCAGAGCATCGTTGTTGGCAATTTTTTCAAAAGAGAGAATGGTTGCCTGATCGACTCCCTTCGTCCTAATGGCATTTTGGAGATTATTGAGGGTGGCGACAGAGAGGGCATTGCGACGTATCTGTATCTGATCCTCTAAGTTTTCATACAGAGGTGCCAATCCACTGTATTCTTCCAATTCCGGTATCGTTTTCTTGATGCCTTCACGACAAATGTTCAGCAAACTATCACTTTCGAGCCACAGCGCCTGCAACGCCGCGTTGTACCAGAGCATCAAAGCAAGCGGTGCGGGATGATTCTCCTGAGTAAGTCCGTTGATGGTCCCTAGCAGATCGTCTTCCGTGAGCCCGTCCCAAGGTCCACTGTGCTGCAGCCAGCTTCGCGCTCCCGGGAATTGCAGGTGAGCCGCTTTTACAATTTGTTCCATGAGAGGATGCGCCGCCGGCAACGTCAGCTCCCTCAGGGCAAGGCTCTTGTTGAGCAGTGTCTGAGCTTTTCTCCAAACGTCCGCATCAGCCAAGGCATAGCAACGCGCTAGCTCGCGCGCAAGCAGGGCTGCCCATGCCCCCATACCGCTCTCCTCTGTCTGTTCGGCAAGTTCCAGCAGCACACGGGTGGCTTCGTCGTAACTCTCCTCCTGGAGCAGACGGAGAGCGTCCTGAAGGGTCCTTTCATCAGGACTCATCAGGGAAGGAGTCTCCAGAGGCAGTGTGGCGTGCCGCTGAATCGCATTGTAGCGGGAGGAAACGAAGAGGGCCAGTCCTAACCCGAGAAAGACGCTGACAGCCAGGGAGACCACCCATCGGAGGGAAAAGCGTTTCCATGCTTCCTGTTTGCGCTCGGCTTTTTTCAAATCGTTGAGGTGAATCTGCACCTCGCTGATTTCTTCCAGCAAGTCGTCGTAATTTGCGGGACGCTTGGAGGGGGAGAATTCGGTCATGTGATCCACCAGGTCGCACAACTGCGCATCTGCCCCCGGTTTGACCTCGGAGAAAGGAGGACGGTTTTTTTTCGTCTCGATCAGGTCACTGAGGGAATTCGACGAGCCGTCAAATTTCTCAATGCCCGTGAGAAGGTAGCGCAGGGTCATCCCCAGCGCATAGATATCCGTGCGCATGTCTTCCGGCTCGCGCTTCAGTGTCTCAGGCGGCACATAATATGGGGTCGCCCAGATGATTTCCTCCGTGTCGCCTTCCCGATTGTCCAGTGCCAGCCCGAAATCGATGACCTTGACTTTGCCCGAGGGAGTAATGAGGATATTTCCAGGCTTCATATCGCGGTGCAGCAGACCTGCCTCCTGAGCGGCTCTGAGTCCACTTGCCGCTTGGCTGATGATGTTCAGCGCGTAGATGGAGTCAAGGGGATGATGGGGAGTCACCATGCGCTCTAAGTTTTCTCCTTCCACAAGCTCCATGGCGATGTAGAACTGTCCGTACGCTCTTCCGGCGGAGTAGACGGACGTCACATTTTCGTGGCGCACACGAGCCATCATGGCGCTCTCGTTCTCAAAACGCTCAACCCGCTCCGGGCGGTCGCGGAAAGAGTCGTTGAGAACCTTCAGTGCGAGGGGGCGGTGCAGAGCCATATCCATGGCGCGGTACACTACGCTCATACCTCCCACTCCTAACACGCCGTCCAAACGGAAGTTCCCGAGGCGGACATGTACCCGATCCGCGTAGAAGCACCGAGGACAAGTCACCTCCGCATACAGCCCGAGAGGGGCTATATCCACTTGCATTTTGCAGCGAGGGCAGCTCCAAATTTCTTTTCCCTTAGCCATCTGCTACGGGGAGGGGAAAGACGAAGGTCACAGTTGGGGCAGAGAGGCGGCAGCTACGGCTTGTCCATGGCGCTTGGTCCTCTCGTCAGGAACACAGAGGTTGATGCTGAGTTCCGGGAACTCGGCGTGCAGCACGTCGTTGGCTTTGTCGATGATGATTTGTCCCCCCTCTCCGGTTGCTACGCGACCGAGGAAGAGGAGGTTGCGTACAGAATAGAACCGAGAGAAGAAGGCAACGGAGTAGCCAAACTCAATGCCGATGGTCTCGTAGATCTTACGAGCACGTTCGTCTCCCTCCGCCATGGCAGCCTGAACTTTCTTGAGTTGCTCAGGATAGGGCATGTCGCCAAAGTCGAATCCCGCGCGCGGGGCGAGGCGTGCCACCGCCTGCTGCGAGAAATACATGGCCCCCACCCCTTTATCCTTGGACCACTCATCCACGCCTCCGTCTTCCTGGTAATCGACCGGTACGAAGGCGAGCTCGTTGAGCCACGGCATGATATGTCCTTCTGGGTCCACATATCCGGAGGCGAGTGAAGTTCCCATGGCTATGCCCAGCACGGCGTCATCATTCATCCCCATGGCTCCGGCAAGAGCCGTCACTTCCCCGTCGTTCACCACCTCAAAGGGCACATTCTTGCCCATCCTCTCACTCCAGCGCTTCTGGAGCGTGTGGAACATCGGACGTATCACATCGCGGAAATCATCCGGCGCAATTCCACGGAAGAGGGAGGCTACGCGCGGCTCGTTGTTCACGTAGACGCCTGCGGCCGATCCGCCGATGGCATCCACCTGCGGCAGGTGTTTGGCGACGCGCAGCAGGGAATCATCAACACCCTCCAAATGGTAGTTGGGATCCTTTTCGTGGTAGGGGTTCCACACCACTTCCTCCGAGTACACAACTTCGCCATTCACGACAGCAGCTGCTTTGCGATCCGAGCCTCCGAGGTCAAAGCCGATGCGATAACCGTCCAGATTGCGTCCAAGAGCGATGGAGGTCATGTGTTCCTCCGGGAGGTCAGTCACACTCGCCACCTTCACTACCTCGATGGGTTGGTCATAGATGAGCTTGCCGATGAAATCCCAGTCGAATTCACGTGTTCCTCCCTTGCAGTAGGTGGCCGCCAACATATCAGCCACCTTGTCGTCTCCCGCTACCATGATGGTGCACCCTCCTTTCATCCAGAGCAGGAACTTCACAATCCTCTCAACATAGTGGTTATTTAACTTTTCATTCTCTTCCCCTGCAGGAAGCAGTTTCGCACTCCAACGAAAACAAGTGCCATCCTTGCGCGTCAACGCTATGTCGATGGTGTGGCTTTCCGATGCTGCCACTTTTTCCTCGAAAGCTTTGTTCCAAAGTACGGGAGCCACGAAGTGAGGATCCAGTTCCGGCGTGAATTGATGTCGAATGTTCATAGGCGTTCTCCCCCTTTTACTACGTCCCACCCTGATGTGTCAAGTCGGAACTTTGTTTTCCTCCAGGCAAACCACGCGTGTCCCCTTAATAAAATCTTCTCTGGGCTCATCCTACCCATTCCCCATGCGTTTCCTCTGGATGGAGAAAATAAGTCAGCAAGATGGCAAACCATTGACGATTCAGCAAGGCAGTGAGTCCGGCACGGCGTAACTCCCGCCGCTTTCCTTCTGTCAACGCACCTGTGTTCCCAAAAATTCCGCTGCGCATTTGCTCCGCATCTTCCGCGCGTAGCGCGCTAACATTCAAATCGTAAATTGACGCTTCGGCACCACACTGCCTCAGCGCCCTGCGGGCAAAAGCTGCGCTTTTGTCCAACCGCACTTACCGCCCGCTACGCGTGCGCCCTACACGGGGCCGTCGAGCGTCTTGACGCTTCGGCACCACCCTGCCTCAGCGCCCTGCAGGCAAAAGCTGCGCTTTTGTCCGATCCCACTCCGAGCCCTCGTGGGCTTTGTAAATCGTAAATCGGACTTAGCAAACGCATTTTCAATGCGTTTACCCTGCGGTTCAGGAGGGAAAATAGCGGAGATTTTCGGGATGAGAGGAGAAGAAATCGAGGGCATCCAGGAAGTTTACGGCAAAGGAGCCGGGAGAAATTGAGCGAGAGGCTGCTTCACTGCCGGCCGAGCTGAAGAGCATTGAAGTCAGCACAGCTGCTTGTAGGGGCGAATCCGCTACGGCACAGAACGCCGCTGCAACGGCTCCCATGGCGCAACCGACCCCCGTCACTCGCGTCATGACCGGATGTCCGCCGTTGATCGTCATGCACAGCGTTCCATCCGTAGCAAAATCCTGTTCTCCGGTGACGAGCACAGCGGCATGGGAAGAGCGAGCGAGATAGCGAGCAGCTTCGAGGGCTGCGGCAGAAGGGACCGTAGATTCCGGACCACGGGGAAGGGCGTCTTCTCCGACGAGAGCGAGAATTTCAGCCGCATTGCCGCGGATGAGGGTCGGCGGGTGTGAGCGGATGAGTTCGCGGCATAATGCCGTGCGGGGAGAAAGGAGTCCCGCGGCAACGGGATCCAGAACCCACGGACGCGAGTGGAGCGTCGCTGCATCGACGGCCTCTCGCATCGTCGCCTCCTGCTCGGGCGTCCAAGTACCCACGTTGACGAGGAGAGCGTCTGCACACTTGGTCACCATCTCGGTCGCTTCCGTCGGGTCGGCCAGCATGGCAGGGACGGCGTGCGAGGCGAGCAGAACATTGGCTGTAAAGTTGCGAACGACGTCGTTCGTGAGGCACAGGACGAGTGGACGCGATTCACGTAATTTCGTGAAAACTTGGCTCAGGACACGTGGGGTGATTTCCTTGTTCATAGAAGAAGGAGGAGGCACTGACGTGCCTAAGTGTACGATGGACGATGTACGATGGACGATGTTGAAAATTAGCGCGCTACGCGCGTTTCGGAGATGCGGAGGCGAAAGCTTGTGAAGCGAGCTTGAGACAAAACTGCTGACGGCGGTGGCCTCAGAGAAGAGCTTGGGCTGCTTGACGAGGGCAGGGGGAGGAGCAGATGGCCGAGACAACCGCGATACCATCTCCGATGCCCGTGGCGCGAAGGAGTCTTGCCCGTTCGGCGTCGATGCCACCGATAGCTACCACCGGCACGGGAGATCGGGCAGCCAGACGAGTCCAGCCGTCGATTCCCAAATCTTTCGGCGCATTTTTCTTGGAGATGGTGGGGAAGACCGGTCCGCATCCGACGTAATCCACGAGCAGCGGGTCCACGGCAAGCATCTGCTGTTCCGTAGATACCGAGAGCCCAAGAATTTTGTCGGATCCGAGGAGGTCGCGAGCCTTTGCGGGCGGCATATCGGATTGACCGATATGGGCGCCCTCTGCATCGATGTGGCAGGCGAGTTCAACGCGATTGTTGATGATGAGGGGGACCCCGACGGAGCGGAGGTAGGAATGAAGAGCCTCCGCTTCACGGAGCACCGTGCGTTCATCGGGACAGGTGCTGCGGTACTGCACGATGGTCACCCCTCCCTCCACCGCCTGCTGAACGGTGTGGAGCAGGCCGGTGGCGCACTTCTCGGCCTCATCCGTGACGAGGTAGAGATGCAGGGGGAGTGATGCGAAACGGCTCACGCGAAGAGAGGGGTGGAGTAGTAGCGATCGGCGGAGTCCGGGAGGATGGCGACGATCGTCTTGCCGGCGGATTCCGGACGCAGGGCAACCTGAGTGGCGGCCCAGAGGGCGGCGCCTGCCGAGATGCCCACGAGGATGCCGTCCCGCTTGCCGAGCTCCTTCGCGGTGGCGAAGGGAACCTCATTGTCCACGGGAATGATCTCGTCGTACACAGACGTATCCAACGTGGCGGGGACGAAGCCGGCGCCGATGCCCTGGATCTTGTGACTGCCGGGGACACCGGTTGAAAGCACGGCCGAGGTGGAGGGCTCCACCGCCACGACACGCACGTCGGGTTTCTTCTCCTTGAGGAACTTGCCCGCGCCGGAGAGGGTGCCTCCCGTGCCCACTCCGGACACGAGCACATCCACGGTGCCCTCCGTGTCGTCCCAGATCTCGGGACCGGTGGTGGCGTAGTGGGTGGCTGGGTTGACGGGGTTGTCGAATTGTCCGGCGATGATGGAGCCGGGGGTCTGTTCATGCAGCTCCTGGGCTTTGGCGATGGCGCCCTTCATGCCCTTGGAGCCGTCGGTGAGCACGATCTCCGCACCGTAGGCCTTGAGGATATTGCGGCGTTCCACGCTCATGGTTTCGGGCATGGTGAGAATCGTGCGGTAGCCTTTGGCGGCAGCGACCGCCGCCAGACCAATGCCCGTGTTGCCGCTGGTGGGTTCGATGATGGTGCCACCGGGCCGGAGTCGGCCGGTTTTTTCGGCGTCTTCAATAATCGCCTTGGCGATGCGATCCTTCACGCTGCCGGCGGGGTTGAAGTACTCCAGCTTCACGAGAAGGCGCGCCTTGAGACCGTGCGCCTGGTTGTAGTGAACCGGTTCCAGCAGGGGGGTGTGCCCCACGAGTTCCGTTGCAGATTGGTAAATTTTCATGGTCTTATTGAATGGTTGAGAAGGCTTGTTCCAGGTCATCGATGATGTCCTGCACATTCTCGATGCCGATGGAGAGACGGACGGTGGAGGGTGTGATGCCTCCGGAGAGCAGCTCTTCCTCGCTGAGCTGCGAATGCGTCGTCGAGGCCGGGTGAATCACGAGGCTCTTCGCATCCGCCACATTCGCCAGCAGGGAGAAGAGCTTGAGACTCTCGCAGAACTGCTGCGCCTTTTGCTTGCCGCCCTTGATTTCGAAGGTGAAGATGCTGGCGCCTCCGTTGGGATAGTATTTCTTGTAGAGCTCGTGGTCGCGGTGGCTGGGCAGGACGGGGTGATTCACTTTCTCCACTTGCGGATGCTTGCTCAGGTAGTCCACGACGGCGAGCGCATTCTGCACGTGCCGCTCGACACGCAGCGAGAGCGTCTCCAGCCCCTGAAGCAGGAGGAAGGAATTGAACGGACTGATGGCCGCCCCCTGGTCGCGCAGCAGGGTGGTGCGTATCTTCGTGATGTACGCCGCCGCGCCGACCGCCTCCGTGAACACAAGACCGTGGTAACTGGGATTCGGCTTGGAGAGACCGGGGAATTTGTCGTTCTGCGTCCAGTCGAATTTCCCGCCGTCGATGATGAGACCGCCCATCACCGTCCCGTGACCGCCGATGAATTTCGTCGCGCTGTGGACCACCACATCCGCGCCGTGCTCAATCGGACGCAGCAGGTAGGGCGTGGCGAAGGTGTTGTCCACCACCAGCGGAATCCCGTGCTTGTGCGCGATGGCGGCAATGGCTTCAATGTCCGCCACGTCGCTGTTCGGGTTGCCCAGACTCTCCACGTAGAGCAGCTTCGTGTTCGGACGTATCGCTGCCTCGTAGTTGCCCGGCTCCGCCGCGTCCACAAAGGTGACGTCGATTCCCACTTCCTTGAACAGATGCGCAAAGAGGTTGTAGGTACCGCCGTAGAGAGTCGTTGAGGAGACGATGTGATCCCCCACACCCGTGATGTTGCGCACCGCGTAGTCCACCGCTGCCGTGCCCGACGCCACAGCCAATGCTCCTACGCCGCCTTCCAACGCCGCGATTCTCTTCTCCAACACGTCGCTCGTGGGATTCATCAAGCGCGTGTAAATATTCCCCGGACGCGTCAACGCAAAGCGTCCCGCCGCCTCTGCGCTGTCCTTAAATACGTATGATGTCGTCGCGTAGATCGGCACCGCCCGCGAGTCCGTCGTCGGATCCGCCTGCTCTTGCCCCACATGCACCTGCAGGGTTTCAAATCGATATTTCTTACTCATGATTTGGGTCTCCTTTGTGTTTTGTAATTCCTACTATTTCGGTAGGAACAAGGGTAATTTAGCAAAAAATGGTCGCTCTGTCAACCCCAAATGTAAAAAAATTCCCGTGCCTCGCATAGTTGCATCTAAAAGTTTTGTCATGTGTGTTTTACAACGTATAAGTTAGGAGAAATTTTCGAATTTTTGAAAAAATTTTTGAGAAGTGTTAGAGGTGGGTCAGAGCCCTGTTATTTTATTGTATAACATTGAATACAAAAGAGTTGAGATAGTATTATATTCTATTTTTTGAGCTTGGAGGCTGTCTATCTCTTTTCAAAAGCGATGTACAAGAAAAAACTTTACTTGCCCCTCATTTTTTTCAAATCCCGGGGATAACGGTTCGATAAAATGGCAAAAATCAGGTGTTGTTATTTTGAGAGCCAGCATCCTTTGTTATTGATAATAAATTAACAAGAAAAACAGAAATGAGCATCGGATTTGAAAAGAGATATACTGTGAGAATCCTCAAATCTGTTGTTGGTGGTCGTGGCAGAAAATCGGTGTCGGAGGAATCTGATTTGGGGAGTTGAAAACCATTCGTTCCAAGCACAATCCTTCCACAGCGATGAAACTTCATCTTCCTCTATGTCTTCGCAAGGCGTTACTGGTGTGCCTTGCCATCGTGGCGTCATCTGCCGCTACCATTTCGACCACCGTTGCCTCCGTCTCAGGCATCGGGGCCGTCATCCTCGCCACAGGGCAACAAGCAAGCGCCTCCGTCTCCAATCCGGCAGACTCGATCATGGATTGGACGGATCAGAGCATCACGTCAAGTACGAGGGACCAATCTTATGATGCCTCGGGGAATACGAAATACACCTTCGGCGGTCTCTCAGCAGATCCGAACGGATACGGCACCTTCAACGCCACCTCGGACACGCCGAACATCTACCTGACGGGAGTAGGTACGACGTGGCTGGGAGTCAACTTGAGGGGAGCCTTCAACGCTGTGTACATGGATGCCGCCAATACCCGTTTCAACGTCGGGGAGGTCAATGCGGCCATCAAGGACATCTACGTCTATGGAGGCGCGCAATTCTGGGTCAATAGGGCCGCTCTCACAGGACTCACTGCGAACTTTCATCTCGGGAGCGGCACGGGGGCGTACTGGGAAAACGTCTTCAATGCAACGCCGTTAGCTCTCGAAAAGAGTCTTTCGACGACGGGGTACCTCAAGTTGCTCGGGGAAACGCAGATTGTTGTGTGCGAGGGCAGCACCCTTTCCTTCGGTGGCGCTGCGCAGGCGAGCGGGCAGACCCTGCATTTTGTGGGTTATAACGGGACTGAGGGTACCTTGGAATTGAAGCAGGGAGGCACCTTTGGAAGCATCACGACAGACATTTTCTCAGTCTCCAATTCGGCCAGCAAGAGCGCTGCTCAATTGAAGCTTCTTGTGAGCGGCGGCACGCTTGAGCTGGAAAACGGGGGGCATCTTGAGTGCAAGCTCGAGTTCACCGGTGAATCCACGGGATTCACGCTCGGCGGCGAGTTAAGGACAAGTGGCGCTATCACGGGCACGATTCATACGCTCACGATGAAAGACAGCTCTTCGTGGAACATAGGGAGGAGTACGTTGACGGCAACGAACGTTTCAATCGGTTCAGCCGGTGCGAAGCTCGTCATCGATTTGGCTGCGGGAGGGTCGGGAGGCAAGCTTTCAATCTCGGGAATCACCCTTTCAGGCGACGGAAAATTGACCCTGAATTTGGTGAACATCGCCGGCGCGACCGACTACGAGCTCTTTGCGTCGGACACGTGGTCTGTGCTTCGAGCGGCCATGGCTTCGGCCGGAGGATGGGAACACTATTTCACTCTCGATCTGGGGGACGAAGAGGAGAACTACACGGCATCGATTGACGAAAACGGACATCTTCAACTTTCGAGAACTGGGACAGGTCTCACATGGTCCATCGGGTCCGGGACATGGAGCGCCGGCAATTTTGCAGGAGTGGGACAGCAGACGGCAGGCAGGAACATCACCTTCTCCGCCACAGGAGCGGACTCGACCGCGGCAACGATCACGATAACAGGCGAGGTGAGCGCGCAGAACATCACGGTCAAAGAGAACGCAAAATACACGTTCAGCGGCGGCACAAAGATATCCGCGACCGGCGCTCTCGCCATCGGCGGCGGAGCGGAGGTCAAGGTCGATACGGGTTTGGAGGTAGCCGGGGAGACGACTTTGGATGGAACGTTGGAGGTCACGCAGAACCACGTTTACACCTTTGCGGAGGCGCTCAACGGGGGAACTTCAGGAGTGCTGAAAGGATATGGGAACGGAGGCATCCTCACCTCCTGCAGCATCAACTTGAACAAGGGAGGCGAGTTGGCAAATCTCGACGTAAGCTGGGGAGTGACTTTGAATCTGGGAGCCGATTTGATCCTGCATGATTGGCACTTTAGCGACGCTTCCTCCAACCGCTTCATCAAGTTTGCACGCGATGCGGCTCACGCCGGTGATGCGGCGGTGAATCTCGTGTTGGATTTTGCCGAGGAGAAGACGGTTTCCTGGCACTACGATAACGGCACGGCCTCCAAAGGTTCTCTAACGTTTGATAACGTGGGTTTGGAGAAAAGAGGCGAGGGAGCGCTCACCCTCAAAGAAACAGAGGGCGCCTCCAATGGCACCCACTGGAACATCCAGAACCTGAAGGTAACAGCCGGAACGTTGAAGATCGACGACAGCCAATTCACCGTTGTGGACAAACTGAGTGGTTCCGCTTCACTTGAGTTGCTCGCGAGTGCCGGACTCATCCTGACCGGTGGGACGGATGCGCTTGGATTCAAAGGCACGATCACGATGGGCTCCGACACGTCCATCACGCTGGGCTCCGGAGCGAAGTTGAAGGCAAACACCTTCTCTGTCGGCGCCGGCACCGGGACGGTCAAACTCACCGTGGGCGAGAACTTCACGGGAGGCTTTTTAGATTTCGGCAGCCTGACGATTGACCAAAGCGGTTCCCTGAAGATCGTGCTGACGGATTGGAGTG
Organism: uncultured Akkermansia sp.; assembly: GCA_947628035.1. Classification (GTDB taxonomy): domain Bacteria; phylum Verrucomicrobiota; class Verrucomicrobiia; order Verrucomicrobiales; family Akkermansiaceae; genus Akkermansia. The sequence continues at coordinate 19,566 of CANQYL010000017.1, forward strand.
AAGAATGGAAGACGGGGCATGCTGATGGGTTGACGATTTTCTACGGCGAGAGTTTCACAAGCTGGCTCGAGGCGTTGATGGACAGGATCAGCTTCTGGGGCGGTGAAGGAGGTGATGTGGATCTGAACGACCAGGTCACCCTCGATCCATCGACAGGAAAACTCACGTGGACTCGGGCCCCCTACCTGAATGACCTCTACTGGGGGCAAGGGGCGGGCAGTCACCATGAGTTGACGCTGGGGGAGGGAGGCAGCGCATGGAGTACTTCTCCCGGCACGAGCGGAAACGAGAGTTGGATAGGAGAAAAAAACGTCCATCTCGAGGCGCAAGAGGGAAGCGTTGCGGTAACCGTTGCCGAGGGAGCGACAATGAATTCCCTGTCCATCACCGGCTCAGCAACCTACAACTTCACGGCGAGCGGAGTTCAAACCGCCACTGTGACAGGGGCACTGGACGTCGGAGCCGGCGCGACCCTGTCGATCGGAAGCAACGTCATTCTTGAGGTGGGTGGCAGCTATTCCGGCGACGGAACATTGCAGCTTGCGGGGGGACAGCTCAACCTGCCTGCCGCCACGATCAAGAACTTGGCTGTAACTGAAGCAGGGGGTACCCTGAAACTCGGAGGCAACGCAACGATCGAGAGAGTCAGCGGAGAAGAGGGCGCCCTCATCATAGACGGCAGTGGGGATATCACACTTGCGTTTACTCAAGGAGGCATCCTCAAGAGCCTGACGCAGGCAGAAACGGGAGGGCTTGCCGTGAGGGTCAACCTGGCGGGTGAGATGACCTTGAAGGAAGGAGGAAGCATAGGAGGAGAGCTCAACCTCAATGCGAATTCCCAATTGAAACTCGGCGGGTCTTTCACGACCAAGAGAGGAATTTCCGGGGGTGCATGGAGTGGGAGTAATCCGAACACAGGGACGAAGTACACCATCCTCTCCGAGGCGGAGCAGGCGATTGACTTCACCATCTGCGAGGATCAGAGTTTGAACGAGGTGATGCTCTGGGGCGGGTTGACTATGGGCGATGAGGGGCACCGCATCAACTTGGTGAAGAAAGGGAGCCATCACCAAAGCATTGCCCAGGGAGAGATCACTATTTGGGGCGATGTCCGGATTGAGGGAGGCGTGCTGCGTCTCACGAGATCCGCGAATGCTCAGATTCACGGGGCGTTGACCGGAGCGGGAGAACTCTACATCATGGATACGACCTTGACGGTGGACGGGAAGGGCAATGAATTGGGAGGCATCAGGTTTTCTAATTCCAACAAGACCAATGTTCTGAAACTTGCAGAGGACCTGGTGGTCGGCGAGATAGGTTTTTGCGATTATGACAATTCAGCGACCGAATCAGCCAGCTCCGGCAGTGGCACCATTCAGAGGAAAGAAGGCGTCGGTAAGACCGTGTACATTTTGATGTCCGGGACGGGGGGTAGCGACTCGACCACGCTGAGCGACTTCTTCGCCTTGTACCAAACCGCAAACGGGGTAACGCTCGACGAAGGCATCGGCATCGGCTTGAAAGTGGTCGGCGGAGCAACCAAGAGCTTCACTGAGGGCGCCGAAATTACACAAGCGTTCAAACTGACAGGAGGTGGCACATTGAAGCTGCAGGACAGCGCGGAGGGCTACACTTTTACAGGGGGATTGACGCTCGATGGGGGAACGTTGGAGCTGGGGGGCACGCACACGGTGAAGGTGGGCGGCTCATGGGGATGGACGGATGGGACGACGTTGAAGATATCGAGTTCATCATCGGGACTCAAGATCGACCTCACCGGTCTGTCCGTACTGAACGGCGGTCAGTTCGATGGTCATCAACTGACACTTGACTTGTCGTCGTCCTTCCTGGTAGCTGTTGGGAGCGGATACGACCTCTTCGACTGGGACAGCGATCTCTCCGACTATTTTGTCCTGAAGGTGGACGGTCAGGAGCTGGGGGGGGGTACCTACGCAAACTTGCAGCTTGATGAGAACGGGCGCCTCACGTGGGGAGAGCCCCTCATTCCTGCGGAAATGACATGGTACACGCAGGGTGCAGAAAACACATGGAATGCCGGAGGTGGCACGGGATGGGGGGAAGACGGAGCCTCTGCGTGGGATAACCAGGGGCAGACGAAGGCGATCTTTGATGATGGAACGGGGGAAGAAGTGACCATCTCCGGGACGGTGAGAGCCTCATCCGTCGAGGTGAAAGGTGGCGGACAGGCATGGGCGTTTGTGGCGGCGGCGGGTCATTCCCTCACGGTGGAGGAAACCTTGAGAGTGGGGGAACGGACGAAACTTGCCATCGGCGGAGCCGGTGGAGTGGAAGTCAGGGGTGGGGTGATTCTTGGCGAGAACGCATCTGTCCTCGTGAGGGCAGGCAGTCAACTGAACGTCGGGGGAACATGGACATTTGGGGAGAGATCGGGGGTGCAGATGGAGTCGGACTCAACCCTCATCTGCACCTTCAGTGATGCTACGAACTTTCTTTCTTTGGTGAAAAACCTTTCCGTGGTTGATTCAGCCACCGGAGCCCTGCTTGAGTTGGCGGGTGAGCAAGAGGTTTCCGTTGCCATTAACGAGAATATCACGTTAGAAACCGGATTGAAGAAAGCGAGAGGTGGCATCACCTTGACGGCTCAAGGCGGAGCGAGAACGGTTGCGATAAAGGGAGAGGTCGATCTGGCTTCCCTGAGTTGGATCGGTGATAACAGCGCTGCGAGCGATTTAATCTTAGAAAAAGGAGGGTATATTCACGGTGACTTATCGCTGACGCAATGGGGTGAACTTCAAATAGGAGAAGATCTGATTCTCGAGGGCAGCATGATTGCCGATTCGCCTGCCTCCAACATCTACGCCTTCGGTTCTGCTTCCGTCTATGTGCTTCTTGTCAGAGAAGGAGAAAAGAGCTGGACGGAATTCGTGAACGAGTACCAATTCGGTCTTCAAGACTTAGCGGGAGAGCTGGGATACGGCAAAGCCGGCTCCGGAGATCTCACCTTCACGGGGATGGCGGATATTCAGAAAAACTTCAAGGTTGCAGAGGGAAGCGTTACCTTCCTTGGAGCGACAACGATGAACGGACACAAGCTCGTTCTGGGTGATCATGCGGTCGTGAACTTTCATGGAGAACTCACCGCAAATCTCACGGCCCTCACGCTGGGGAACCATGCGACAGTGAGCATTGCCCGGGGGAATGCCCTCACCCTGACGGGAAGCTTTTCTTGGGGAGAAGAAGCTCAGCTCGACCTCGGCAGCAGGCTCACGATAACGCTGGATGGCAGCGGTTCGCTCACAAAGAATGAAGGGAACTTGCTCACGATCGACCTGTCCGGTGCATTGCTGTCTGAGGCAGGCAGCGGAGGATGGCGGCTCTTTCGTGGCTGGGACGATGTCGTGAATTGGGCGCAGTACATCAGATTCACCGTCGATGGAAGGGAAGCGTCCACGGATTACGAGAATCTCGGACTCGATGAGGAGGGGTATCTCACATGGAACTCTACACCGGGGGTGTCACACAGTGATTTTACGGGGTTGAATTACGATGACATGATGCCGGTTGTAACGGCGCAGAGGAACGACATCAAAAACCTGACCGGGAATAAAAAATTCACGGTTGAAATGGCAAGTTACGCAGCGTGCCAGTTCAAGTTTAACGCTGAGGAGATGAATGGCAACCTGTGGTTGGATTTCGACAATAGTACCGTCATGGGACTTGGTGGTGAGGCAATCGGGGCGAAGAGTCTGCTGTTGACCTGTACGAGGGGGTCCGGGCAGCTCCACGGCACCGCCGAGTTGTGGACGCCGGCCGTGCTCGATGGCGTGACAGGGTTGTACATTGACGGGGACCACGTGCGTCTGCACGTCGGAAAAGGAGGCTCCACTGAGGTGAACGCCTCGTACACGGATCTCGACCTTCATCTGAATACGCCGACATGGGAGAGTCCCTCGACGAATGACTGCTACTCGTTCTGCGTGTACAACCACAGTTCCGGAGCCAACCTGTTTTCAACGACGGGTACCCTCTATGCCGGCAAGAGCAGTCCTGACGGCAGCTACACAGGAGGAGCTCGCATTGCTCTGTTGGGGGGAAGTCTCACCGTGGGAAAGGTGGAGGGAGCCAATCTCAAGGTATGGGGCAACGCGGACGGAAAACTTGAGTTGACGCAAGGGGGTACGTTGAGCGGGGCCTTTGTCGTGCAAGCTGCATTGAACCTCGAGATTTCAGGAGGGACGCTCAAGGTGAATGAGATCAGGGGCGACGCTCTCACCTCACTGACCCTGGGCAAAGGGGCAAAACTGGAGGTGGGCAGCGGTACGTTGAGGGGAACGACGTTGGATGTGAGTGCGGGCGGTGGTTCACTGACGCTCACCATGGTTGAGGGTGGCGAAAATTTGGATTTCACAAGGTTGACCTTGGGAGAAAACGGCAAGCTCGGCATCACGCTGAAGGGGTATGGCGAGTGGAATGCGGACGGAAGCAAGATGGAATACCGGCTTTTCCATGCAGAGAGCTTTGCAACACTCTGGGGTTCTCTAGCAACCGAAGGCAAGACATGGCGGGACTTCTTCACCATCGAGGTGGAGGGGGCAGGGGACATCTGGGAGTGGAATCTGGACGATACAGGCTTGTTGACTTTCTCGGAGATATCAGGCTCAGTTTGGAGCGGTGATGAGGGCGACACGTGGTCCTCCGCCGGCGACTGGGAGAACGGCCATGTACCGAGGGAGGGCGATGTCGTGGTCTTCACGGATTCGGCAAGTAACACCGAGGTGGTACTTGAGGGGGAAGTGAGACCGGGTGACGTGAAGGTGAGGAGCGGCAGTTACACTTTTGTCGGGGACGACGGAGGCGACGACAGACTGGTCTCGAGCGGGAGGTTGACGGTGTCGGAAGGAGCGAGTCTTAAGATGCAGGTGGAAAGCTCCTTTGAGCAGGGCATGGCGCTGGAGGGGGAGCTGTTCCTCGATGCCAACGTCACTGTGGGCGACGATGGCAAGATCGAATTCAACGGCGGGAAACTCTCCATCGGCGCCGGCGCCAGCAATGCGGATAGTTTGAACGACAAGGTGGACGAGGAAAGCTCCGGCATGTTGCGGGTGGACGTAGGGACGAAGGGTCTGGGCTGGGGAGATGGTTCGGAGGAGGCGCGAGGCGGCGTAAGGGTCGGCTTGGAGAACGGTGTCGAGAAGGGTGGAACCGGAGACTTCACCATGGCTTGGCAGGACAGTGGTACGGAACACGGAGGTGATCTCACCGTGAACGAGGGAAGTTTGACGCTGGAGGTGGAAGGCTCAACCGTGCTGGTGGGAGCGGTCTCCGGCGTGGGTACGCTGAGGATTGCCGGAGGTGAGGTCACGCTGAGTGGGTCGAACAATACCGTGGCGGGCATCGAGGTGGCTAGCGGCGCCACGCTGAAGGGGGCAAACACCGGAGCGTTCGGCGATGGAGAGACGCAACTGACGCTCTCCGGCGGCACGGTCGAAGGAACGGGCGACGAGGCGGTGAAGGTGGGACGAGGGGGCATCATCGTGAACGGGACGGAATCCATGGTGGTCGGTCAGGTGGAGTTGGCGGGCGACTTGATATCCGAAGAGGACGCCAAGCTCACCGCCGCCGAGGGAGCCGGAGGAGTGATATCCGGGAGTCTCACAAACTACCGGGGTTCGCTGGACACGGCAGACGAGGGCGCTACGTGGACGCTTTCAGGAAACGCTGAATTGATCATGATCGACTTGGGCGGTGCGGGGAGCTATCATTTTGTCTCCGAGGATACCACACTGAGCGGCGTGGTATCCGGCACGGCGGACGTGGTGAAGGAGGGCAAGGGCAGGCTCGTGCTCACCGGGGAGAACACGTCGTCCGGTGACTTGGAAGCCAAGGATGTCGATTCTAAGATAGAGCTTGGGCAGATGGGGGCGCAAGCTAAGTGGGCAGGCGACTCTGTGAAGGGAGCGGGAGACATCTCGTTGCGAAATGTTGAGCTGACTGCTCGGGGAGGCATCACTGCCAAAGATGGCGCCAAGGTTTACGTGGACACGGCGACGGCCATGGACGGGGACGGTGGCGTTGTCGACGTGAATGGAATGGATGCGTCGAGTCTGGACGGCATCACGATCAACCAGCATGGACAGCTTACCGGTCTCACCGGGACCTACGAAGCATCGGGCGACAAACAACTCTCGCTCGCTTTCACCGAAGAAAACATGAGTTCAGACAGACCGGTTACGTCGTCGGGGCGCACGGTTAACGGTGATACCTACCTCATCGAGAGCGATGAGGGAAGCTCCGCGAAGATCACGGTCAGCAGCGCGGAAGCTTTGACGCTTGATTTCAGCAACAATGCATTCTTCAAGGCTCTCAAAGATGCCCTGAACGGCGGGGAGGAGATGCTCCTGCACGTGCTGAAAGACGGCACGCTGGAGATTGAAAAGAGAGTGCTGGAAGAGTTGATGTACACGAGCGGCGGGATGGCATCGTTGCTGTCCTCATTGGGATTGGATCGTTTGACGGTCGATGGGGGAGACCTCGTGCTCACCGGTCAGCTCATTGAGAAGGACGTCTATTTCGTGACGGATGAACCGGGATGGAGTGATTCGGCGACGATCGGTGGAGAGGATGACGCGGAGAATCCGAACGGGTACGGTGTGCTCGCCGACAAGAAAGCCACCGTTCTGGACAATGGACAGAGCTTGACCGTAACGATCACCGGCGATGCAACCCGGGAAAACGGGGCAACGAATGCCGAGCAGAAGGCGGGGGGACTCATCCTGCACAATCTCGTGGGAGGTGAGGATTCTTCGCTGACTCTGCATTCCGGTGATGAAGGGATCGAGCGGAGGGTTATTCTGGATAACACGTACAATCCCGTGGACGACGAGCGTCTCATGGACGATGAGAAAGAAGAGGCCACAGGCCAGGACACACTCTTTGAGGGAAGCATCACATCCTACAACGTGCAAATTGAAAAAACAGGCAAGGGAACGCTCATTGTGGGAGGTAACTACAACGTTGCAGGGAATGCCACGGTCATCACGGAAGGTGCGCTTGTGCTCAACGGCGAAGAGAACAGGTTGGATGAGCTGGTGTTCAGCTACGGAAATGCTGCCGCGGAGGACGTGAAACGTGGGCTGAAACTCGGAGGTGGCGGAGAGACCACAATTGGCAGGATCACCGAGGCAGAAGGAGCGGAGTCAAGTGATGGAAATGAGGTGGTGATCACGGGAGGAACAACTTTGACCCTCACCGGGGAGAGCACGCTGGAAAGCACGACCGTCACCGGCGATGAGAGCGGAACCCTCACGCTGGCGGAGACGACTGACGAGGAGGGAAACGTAACCGGCGCGAGTCTGACACTCCGCGGCGAGGACGAGCAAATCACGGGCGTGGGCGTGAAGCTCGACGGTGAACATACCGTGTTGGACGTGGGTAAGGGAGGGGGCAACGTAACCCGATTGGAGGGCAACGGCACACTCAAGAGCAACGGCGATGATACAGATGCGGAGACGGGCGAAAGAAGCGGTACGCTGACGGTAGGCGGAGGTACGTTCTCCGGTACGCTGGGAATGAGTGAGGGTGCATCTTTCGCCGGTTCGTTGCAGGTGGAGGACGATACGAAGTTTACGCTGGACAACGTGGAGAGTGTGGACGGTGCGGCATGGGATGTGAACCTTGGAGACGGGGCGAGTCTGATTGTGGACGTGGGTCAAAAGATCGGCGATGGAAGCGACCAACTGACTCTGGGCGATATCGACCTGGGCAACGGTCGCATGACGGTGGACTTCGGGGGGAGGACGGTTGATGAGAGTTCGGTGAGCGGCAATATCACCCGAGTGGACGACATGGGAACGCTGACCTTCAACAGCGATGGCAACGTGGAGGATGGGACGGTAGGAACCGGTATTACCGTGGATGAGGATCTGCAAGATTCCATTAAGGAGCACGTCATGTTCACGGGAACGGGCAACTTCTTGAAGGAGCGTGAAGTGGGGGTGAACAAAGAAACCGGTGAGATCACAATCACCACCAAGACGGCGGAGGATAACAAGTTTGAGCGTCTCTTGCCGAATATGAGCAGAAATGCGGAAGCAGGGGCGACGATGGTGTGGGATTCGCTCAAGGAGAAAGACAGCCTTGGAGCGCTCATTGATGTGCTTTCGAACCCGACATCGGATTACGCGAGGATGGCCAACGCACTCATCGGGTTGTACGACAATGATGACAAGACGGGGCTGGAGAAGGCGCTCGCGGCGGTGGCGGGTTCGTCGACGTCGGTGCTCGCGCCGGCGATGGCGGAGGATATGCACCGGCAGTTGACGGCGATCCGCAACCGCACGACGATGTTGGGCGGCGAGCAATACTTTGACAACTACGACATTTTCCCGATCATGCACGCCTGGCTCAATGCCGAGGGAGCATACCGCAAGCTGGATGCCGACGGCTTTGCCCCGGGCTACACGCTCAACAGCTGGGGCGGCACGGTAGGCATGGATGTGGATGTCTCGCCGCGCACGACGGTGGGACTCGCGCTCACGGCGATGTACGGAGACCTCAAGACGGACGCGGCAGACTCGGGCAAAGGCGACATGGATACGGCGTACGTGACGGGATTCGTGAAGAGGGCGAGCGGGGCGTGGATACATACGCTCGTTCTGAGCGCCGGTCTGGCGGATGTGAATCTGAAGCGGACGGTGACGGTGGGCAGCGGGGCGTCCTACACGACGAAGGGAGATACGGACGGCTACGCGCTGGGAGCGTTGTATGAAGTGGGCTACACGAAGCTTCTGAACAAGGCCGGGACGCTGGCGATCCAGCCGGTGGCCAATGTGGAGGTGAGACACGTGGGCATCAACGGATACACGGAGAAGAACAGCGACGCCGGACTCACGGTGGATGACATGGACTACACGGTGGTGACGCTGGGAGCCGGCGCGAGGATGCAGGCAGTGGTGGGAGAGAGCGCGTGGAATCGGTACTCGGTGCTGGAGGGACGCTTGCTGGTGAAGGGAGACTTGGGAGACCGGTCGGGAGCGGCGAACAACGCGCTGACCGGCAGCAACTCGAGAGGAGAGGTGGAGAGCGCGGAGGTGGGAGCCATAGGCATCGAGGCGGGAGTGGGTCTGACGATACCGCTGGGCTCGCAGATGGGCAACCTCTTCATCGACGGATCGGTGGAACTGCGCGAAAACCAAACCAGCTTCGACGCAACGCTGGGCTACAGAATCAGCTTCTGACGAAGCGTGATTCTGTAGCCTATGGACGATGGACGTTGACTCACAGCCGCCCCACGGCTGTTGCTTCGGAGTCGCCTCACGACTCCTCATCCCGTTGGGACAAAAGCTGTCGCTTTTGGCTAACCGACCTTACGGCCGTCGGTCGTCTTCGCCCTGCGGGCAAAAGCTGCGCTTTTGTCCAAACTGCCTTACAGCCGTCGGCAGTTTTGTACGATGTAGGGAATTCCGCGCCGTTGGCGCAATTTAGCGGAGCGGATGCGCAGCGGAATTTTCGGGAACAACGCGTGTTGTTTGTTCGAAAGCGGCCGGAGTTTCGCCATGCCATCGTGTCGGCTTTGCTTCCATCGTCCATGCCTTGATTTACGGTGTGGAGCATTTGCGCGCTGTTGTGCAGGACTGTCGAAGTGAGAGGCAGTAGAATTGAGGGAAGTGGAAGTAATTTGGCGTATGAATGGTTCTATTTTGAGTTGCAAGCGGACAGGAATAGGGTATAATGCGCGCGTCATGACGCAAGATCGACCGAACAATGCAGCAGTTGCAGGTTCCTCGGAGGAGGAACTGATCGCCGTACGTCGCGAAAAAGTGGAGAAGTTGCGTGCCCTCGGGGTAAACCCCTACGGAGGACGTTATGAGGTAACCACATCGCCGGCGCAACTCAGGGCCGATTTTGCAGAAGAAAAACAGGTGCGTCTGTTGGGAAGAATTACAGGTCTGCGGGACATGGGGAAAACTCAATTTTTTACGTTGAGCGACGTCTGCGGAAGCATCCAGTGTATGCTCACCAAGAAAGCTGTGAATGAGGAGGACTGGAGCGTGTGGAAGTTGTTGGAGAGGGGGGATTGGCTCGGCGTGCAGGGGGAGACTTTTGTGACGCGTACAGGGGAGCCCTCTGTGCGAGTGGAGAGTTTCAAGGTTCTCTCTAAGGCGCTGCGTCCCATGCCGGACAAGTTTCATGGATTGGCGGATCCGGATCTGCGCTACAGGAAGAGACATCTGGATCTGATGAGCAATCCGGAGAGTGCGCAGAAGTTTGTGGCTCGTTCGCGCATTATTCATGAGATCCGCCAGTATCTTTCGGCTCGGGGGTTCATGGAGGTGGAGACCCCGATGCTGCAGGACATTGCAGGCGGAGCTGCAGCGAAGCCTTTTGAAACCTACTATAATGCTCTGAAGAAACCGGTGACACTTCGCATTGCTCCGGAGCTTTATTTGAAGCGGCTGCTCGTCGGAGGGTTTTCGAAGGTGTTTGAGTTGAACCGCAACTTCCGCAATGAGGGCATCGATCGTCGGCACAATCCGGAGTTTACTGTGTTGGAGGTGTATGAAGCGGGCGGAGACTTTGAGAGTATGGCTACCATGATGGAGGAGATGATCACCACGGTGGCGCAAAATGTGTTCGGCAAGCTCATTTTTGAGCAGTACGACGAAGAAGGAAACTTGCGTCGCACCGTGGATTTGACGCGTCCGTGGAAGCGGGCGGATTACGCGGATCTCGTGAAGAACGTGGCAGGATCCGATTGGTTTGAACTGACGCCTGGGCAGCGTCGCCACCGCGCCGTGGAGCAGCTCGGAATTCAGATTGGCGATGCCTTGGACGATATTGCCGTCACGCAGCAGGTGTACGAAAAACTCGTCGAGGAGAAGCAAGATTCGCCGCTCTTCGTTTGTCACGTGGCGCGTGATCTGGTGCCCCTTGCCAAGGCGAATCCGGAGAACACGGAGGTGGTGGATGTCTTTGAGCTCATCATGAACGGACAGGAGCTCTGTCCCGGATATTCTGAGCAGAATGACCCGGTGGAGCAGCTCGCACGTCTCAAGCAGCAGGCCGGTGAGGAAACTCAGAAAATTGACATGGATTTCGTCGAGACTCTGGAGTCCGGGATGCCCTCTGCCGGCGGTATCGGCATAGGCATTGATCGTCTGTGTATGCTGCTCACGGGTGCGGCATCCATCCGCGATGTTATTCTCTTCCCGCAGCTTAAGAATCGCACCCCGTGACAATACCGGACCAGGGAATCAGGCAGTTTTCCCTGGACGATGGATCAAGGCGCCAGAGGTGCCTGATGGGCTTATTTACGATTTTCGATTTACAAAGCCCACGAGGGCTCGGAGTGCGGTTGGACAAAATGCGTGAGCATTTTGCCCGCAGGGCGCTGAGGCAGTGTGGTGCCGAAGCGTCAAGACGCCCGACGGCCCCGTGTAGGGCGCACGCGAAGCGGGCGGTAAGGGCGGTTGGACAAAATGCGTGAGCATTTTGCCCGCAGGGCGCTGAGGCAGTGTGGTGCCGAAGCGTCAAGACGCCCGACGGCCCCGTGTAGGGCGCACGCGAAGCGGGCGGTAAGGGCGGTTGGA
>CANQYL010000018.1 GCA_947628035.1 uncultured Akkermansia sp.
CTTTTTTTATATCTTCCTCCTCTCTCTCTTTTTCCCCTTCGTTTCCTCCCGATGAAGAGTTTTTAGAGATGGCAGATTTACGAATTTGGCACCTCTAAAAACTACCAGGGTGAAAAACGAGAGAAAAAAAGTTGAGGAGAAAGGAGTCAAAAAAAGGGAAAAATGGGGGAAAATGGGAGGATTTTGAGGGGGAAAAATGGGAAAAATGCCCGAGAGGATACGCACCATCGATTGCCCGCTATCTAAAAAACGAGTTTTTAGAGGTGTTAGATTTGTTAATAATGTGCGCGTCGCGCAAATTTTTCGAATCATCAACGTGTGCGGATGAGTTCGCTAGATCTGTCATCATGATAACCGCTTGTCGCCATGATTTTTGACAGGCATCAACGATGATATCAATCAATAAGAGCATTCTCTCTGTCGATGCACTTCTCTCAAATGCGTTTACCCTGCAGGAAGAATACGACAACTTGACAAGAAGATAGGAAAAGCGTAGGATGAGAGCATGGAAAAGCGGGTCATCCTATCGTTGGCGAAGTTGAGGGAGGAAGGAGAAGTGAGGCAAAGCGGGGAGGTGGACAGCGAATTGCTGGATCCTCAGGAGGGCAATTTGACTAGTGTAGGGGCGATCAGTTACGTACTTGAGGCTCGACTGTACGATAAGGAGATCGTGGTAAAGATGAGGGCAGAGGTACCGATGCATGGTCGATGTGATCGCTGTTTGGAGGAGCTGGATTATACGGCGGTAGCCCGTGTGGAGCAAGGGATAGAGATGAACGGAGAGGAGGATAAAGTGGATTTGAGTGAGATGCTCCGTGAGGAGTTGATTTTGTCTATACCGGCGTACCCGAAATGTGAATTGGTGGGGAAGGAATGTCAAATAAATGACATAATGGGAAATTTTGGACTGGACAAAGCCCCCCTATCGGGTGTAAACTCTGGCACCCCGAGTTCTAAAAGCGTGTGGGACGCGCTGGATGAGATTAAAGCGCCTGAGCCCCAAGCAGAGAATCGGGACAAATCAACGTAACCCCTCTACAAAAATGGCAGCACCGAAACGCAGAACGTCAAAGATGAAGCAGCGCTCCCGCCTGGCAGCACAGGCTTGGAAGGCTCCTAAACTGGGCTCATGCCCGAAGTGCGGTGCGGCAGTCCCGGGGCACACGGCGTGTCCACACTGCGGTACCTATAAGACCCAGAGCGGCGCCGAAGTCGTTGTTAAGAAAGTGGATTGATCTTTTTTGAGGGGCAGGTGGACGATCATTTCCCTCCTTTCTTTGTGGGAAGGGTTGTTTTTTTCTTGCCATAGGCAGGAAGGTTGCGTAGAATGAAAAATATTCTTTCTGACTAACAAAAATCAACTAGACTTAACGATATGGCCAATTTGAATAAAGTGATGCTCATTGGAAATTTGACGGCTGATCCGGAAGTGAGAACGACGCCAAGGGGATCGTCTCTTACAGAGTTACGGTTAGCAGTCAACCGTGTGACGACCGGACCCAACGACGGAGAGAGACGGGAAGAGACGACTTTCTTGGATGTAACGTGTTGGGGGCGCACGGGGGAAGTGGCGGCGCAGTATTTGTCCAAGGGAAGACCGGTGTTTATTGAAGGGCGTCTGCAGATGGATAGTTGGGAGGACAAGCAGACGGGGCAGAAGCGTAGCCGGATTCGCATCATCGCAGAGAATTTGCAGTTGTTGAACGGTGGGCGTGATGGGGGCGCTCCGGGCGGAGCAGCTGCTCCGCGGCAAGGAGGTTATAATTCCGGCGGCTACAGGCAGGGAACCGCATCACAGGCAGGAGGGCAAAGTCCTGCGCCGGCTCCCGCCGAGGAAGAGGATGACATCCCGTTTTGAGAGGTGTGTGTGTGATTAAGTTTTCTTCTGTTGTCTTGCTCTGCATGGCGGTGCGAGAGATGGGGGACTCGGGATTTTGCTGCAATTGCAATTTTTGAGGGGTGGTGGTGTAGAAAACGAGGAAGGGAGTGCGTACTCTGGTGAGAAGGGGAGGTGCGGATCGCCATCCCCGGGGAGGTTCTGTAACAGCTAGCTCAAATCCGTGAAAAAAATAGCGAAAGTATCAGTGGTGTTGGTCGTTGTAGTGCTGGCTACAGCGCTTTGGTATTTTATTCCCAAGCAGGAAGAGGCGCGTTTGCATTACGTGACGACCCACGTGGTTCGCGGTGATTTTGTGAACAAGGTTCAGGCGACCGGAACCTTGGAGCCGCAGGAGTTAGTGGACGTGGGTGCGCAGGTGACAGGTGAGATCAAGGAATTTGGAACGGATTTGAGAGGAAAACGAGTGGATTACGGAAGTGAGGTGAAAGCGGGCCAGCTGCTGGCGCGCATCGATGATACCCTGGTGGAACTGGATATCAAGAGAGCGGAGGCGAGTGTGGCGCAGGCAAAGGCACAAATCTTGTCGGCGGCGGCGGCCGTGGCTCAAGCGGAGGCGGGTATCGCACAGGCGGAGGCGAATAAAAACAGAGCAGAGCGGGATATGCAGAGGGCAGAGAAATTGGGAGTGGGTGAGGCTCTCTCGCAAATGGAGTATGATCAGTACGTGAACGCAGCTGAGAGCACAGCAGCTGCGTTACAGAGTGCGCGGGCGCAGTTGAACACAGCGCAGGCGCAGCAGGCTAATGCGGAGGCGGCGTTGCAGAGTGCGCAGACGCAACTGACGCGGGAGTTGCGGAATCGTGACTATACGAGAATCACGACACCGGTAGATGGCACGATAGTCGTGCGTCAAGTGAATGTGGGGCAGACTGTGGTAAGCAGCATGAATGCGACCACGCTGTTTTTAGTGGCACGGGATCTGACACATATGCAGATATGGGCCAGTGTGAATGAGGCAGACATAGCGAAGGTGCATCCGGGTCAAGAGGTGCGCTACACGGTGGATGCGTTGCCGAATGAAACCTTTACGGGGGTTGTGAACAAGATACGACCGAACGCTACGATGAGTTCAAATGTCGTGACGTACATCGTGGAGGTGGATGTCGAGAATCCCCAGCGCAAGCTGTTGCCGTACATGAGTGCGAATGCGAATTTTATTGTCGAGGAGATCAAGGACTGTCTGATGGTGCAAGACAGCGCTTTTGATTTCATACCTCCACGGGAATTAGCGGGGGCTGAGCATTTGTCGTCACCCGGGGAAGGAAAGGCCGTGCTTTGGCGATTGGTGGGGGAGAAAATCGAGCCTGTTGTTGTCACGCGAGGGGAAGGAGATGGGACGAGAAGTGTGGTAAGTCCGGCAGATGGAAACACTTTGAGTCCGAGGGATACCATCGTCATAGCCGTGCAAAAAAGCGATGGAGGCTCGGGCGCTGCCCCGGTAGAGGGAGAGAAGAATCTCTTTGGAATGAACCGACCAAAGCGAAGGGAACGCACGGCGGGGGGTGCCGAGCCGAAGCCAGGTCAGGAGGTAAAGAATAGTCGCCCGGGTCCGCCTCCG
Source organism: uncultured Akkermansia sp. (assembly GCA_947628035.1). Taxonomy (GTDB): domain Bacteria; phylum Verrucomicrobiota; class Verrucomicrobiia; order Verrucomicrobiales; family Akkermansiaceae; genus Akkermansia. The sequence continues at coordinate 3,459 of CANQYL010000018.1, forward strand.
ATGTAGGTGGCAGAATGAATTTGGTATCGTGATTGAGCTACGCAACATTACCAAGGTTTATCATTTGGGGGAGATTGATTTACCTGTGCTGAAGGGGATCACCTTGAGCATCAAGGAGGGGGAATTTGTGTCGCTCACCGGTGCGTCGGGTAGTGGAAAGTCCACTTTGATGAACATATTGGGGTGTTTGGATCATCCGAGTGGTGGAGAATATTTGCTTGACGGGAAGGATGTGGCCGGACTGAATGCGGATGAGCGGGCACGTTTACGCAATGCGAGGATAGGTTTTGTTTTTCAGAATTTCAATTTGTTGCCGCGCACGACGGCATTGGAAAATGTCATGGTGCCGGCGTATTACCACCACCCAGTGAAAAGCACGAAGGAGATTCGCGAGAGAGCTTTGGAATTGATCAGGTTGGTGGGGCTGGAGGACAGAAAGCATCACACGCCTGCTCAGTTGTCAGGTGGGCAGCAGCAAAGGGTGGCTATAGCAAGGTCGTTGATTAATTCCCCCGGTATTCTGTTGGCGGATGAACCGACGGGGAACTTGGATTCAACAACCTCCGTGGAGGTGATGCATATGTTTCGGGAATTGAATCGGAAGCAAGGAATCACTGTGATCATCGTGACACATGATCCCAAGACGGCGGCTTTCACGGATCGGGCGATTAACATGAGCGACGGACTCATTATGGAGGGGGTTTCGGATGACCTTTCAGCCACACTGCGCAAATGAAAATGTGGAATCTCCTACTGACATGTATGCGTGGGTTGGTGCGTAATCCGATGCGGGCAGCGCTGACGGTACTGGGTATCGTCATCGGCATTGCAGCCGTGGTGGCCATCATGGAGATAGGGGAGGGGTCCAAACAGCAAATCAAGGACAAATTTTCCAATCTTGGTGCTGATGTGGTCAATATATTTGGGGCGTCGGTCAGCACCTCCGGTGTCAACTCCGGTATGGGAGGAAGGGCATCGTTATACCCTGAGGATGCGGTGGCCATTATGGATGAATGCAAGGATACCGTCGTGTGCGCTTCTCCGTACGTGCGGGCAAGTGGACAGGTCATCGTGGGGAATACGAACTGGAGCCCCAACTCCATTAAGGGCGGCAACGAATACTATTTGGATATTGAAGGATGGGAAGTGGAACGCGGACATTCGTTTGGAAAGAAGCAGGTGGACGAGGCGGCGCGTGTGTGCCTTATCGGCAGAACCATTGCGGACAAACTCTACAGTGGGCAGGATCCTATCGGTCAGGAGATACGCATCAAAGACGTAGCGTTTACCGTGATCGGTGTGCTGGCGGCGAAGGGAGCGGACGGCATGGGGAACGATCAGGATGACTGTCTCATTTTGCCTTGGACGAGCATACGTATGCGACTCATGGGGGCAAGCGGGACGGCAACCGTGAATAAGGGAGGTGCTGCAAACAGCACAAGCAAGGTGTCCTCAACGGATACATTTTCGACTTCGGCGGTCTCATTTTATCCCGGGAGTGACTTAGCGCCATACACGAATGCCCCGCATCCGCTGCGGACAAGGACGGTAGATTCAATCCTGGTCAAGATACGCAGTAGCGAGAGCGCCACGCCTGCAATGGATGAGATGACACCCGTTCTGCGACGACAGCACAAGTTGGAGCCCGGGGTTTTGGATGATTTTGAGATGCGTGATCGTTCACAGTTCATCAAGATGGTGACAGGAACGAGTGAGACCATGAGCAAGCTTCTTATAGCAGTGGCGATGATCTCTCTTGTGGTAGGAGGAGTGGGTATTATGAACATCATGATGGTTTCGGTGACGGAGAGGACACGTGAGATAGGCCTTCGTATGGCGGTGGGAGCTCGACCCCGGGATATCATGCAACAATTTTTGCTGGAAGCGGTGCTGTTATGTTTAACGGGCGGTTTGATAGGGATCGCCGTTGGGCGAGTGGCATCCGAATTGGTCAGCAAGCACAATGGGTGGCCTGTGGCCACCTCGCCGATGGCGATGGTTCTTGCGGTGAGTGTAGCGGCCGTTATCGGTATCATCTTTGGTTGGTACCCGGCGTACAAAGCCTCCCGTCTGGATCCTATTGACGCACTTCATCACGAATAAGAAGCACTGAGAAGAACGGCATGAAAGCAGCACTCGTAAGTATTTTCATCACAGCAGCTTTGCTGACTTCCTGCAAGCTGGGTCCCAATTTTCTGGGTGTTCCGGATCAGGGATTGCCGGTGACATGGGTAAACGCCATGCCGCCCGCCGGGAACGCGGAGGATCTGTCAACTTGGTGGAAAAGTTTTGGGGATCCTCAACTCAGCCAGCTTATTTCACAAGGGTTTGCAGCAAATCCTGACATGGTGACGGCGGCTTTGGAAATCTCACGGGCTGAAACAGAATTGCGCAGTACAAAAGCAGACCTCTTTCCCAATGTAAGCGCAAGTATGGCCGGGTCGAACGGTGGTGACTATCAGAGTGTGGTCTCGCATGGACAGTGGAATGGAGGTCTTTCCGCTGCGTGGTCGCCGGATGTGTGGGGAGGGACTCGGCGGGAAGTTGAGGCGGCCATGGCGAATATAGGATCGGCTCGGGCGGCGGCGTTGGCGACCCGTACGGCATTGGCGGCATCGATAGCAACGACGTATTTTGAGTGGATATCGGCGATGGAGAGTTTGAGAACGGCGCGCAGACAATTAGAATACCAACAGAGAACTTTCGATATCGTTTCCAAGCGTGTTGCCACAGGATTCCAAAATAAGCTTGATCTTGCACAAGCAGAGATTACCATTGCTAGCACGCGCGCCCAAATTCCCCTGTATGAGGCAAATATCAAAACTTGTCAGAACACGCTCGCCACGTTGCTGGGGACTACTGTGGATCGCATCAAACTCGTCCTTCCGAATCCGACCGTGTACAATAAAATACCGAGAGTTCCTACCGGATTGCCCTCCGAGTTGCTACGTCGCAGACCGGATGTGCTTGCCGCGGAGTATAATTTACATCGAGCTACGGCAAACATCGGAGTACAAGTTGCTAATCTCTTCCCTCACATCAGTCTCACCGGTGGTACGTCCGGCAGCGCGCGCAGTGATTTCGCCGACTTTTTCCGCGGGGCGGGGTGGAGCCTTTCCGCCTCTGTGGCGCAGACCCTGCTGAATCGTGTACAGCTGCGCTCAAATGTGAAACTGGCACGCATAGCACAATTGGAAAGTACGCAGGCATATCGCAAGAACGTGCTGGCTGCTTTTGCTGAGGTGGAGAACTGTCTCATTGACTATGCCCGCCTCACCAATCAGCTTCCGCAATACGAGCAGGCTGCAAAATCAGGCAAGGAGGCAGCAGAACTCTCCCTTCGCCTCTACAACAGCGGTTACTCGGATTACCTCAACGTGGCGGCGGCAGAGCGCTCGTGGCTCAATGCCGAACTCAATCTCATTTCTGCTCGCCAGCAAATTCGCATCGTTCTCGCCCGCCTCTCCACCGCTCTTGGAGGAGGATATTGAATTCCCCTTCTCCGCATCCGTTGCCATGGCAGAGTCGATGTGAAGAACGGAGACCGGTACGCCAGACCACCGGGATTTGTTCCCGTCGTTCATGGAACATCAAGTCCGTGGAAGACAACTCATGGTGAGTCGCTCAAGTCGTGTGGGGACAATGAGACGGGGGTGCCGTAGAGGGTGAAGCCGGAAGATTCGGAGATGAGGACGGGGACGAGGTCACCGGCACGGGCGGAGCCTTGTTCGATGATGACGGGTTTATTTTGGGAAGTTCGTCCTTGGAGTCGAGAGGGGTTGGTTTTGCTAGGACCTTCGACGAGGATGGTTTGGTGGGTGCCGACGAGGGCGGCATTACGGGCGACGGCGATACGATTGACGGTGTCGAGGAGATCGTGGTTACGAGCTTCTTTTTCGCGAAGGCATATTTGATTCGGCATTTCGGCAGCGGGAGTGCCGCGGCGCGGGGAGTACTGGAAAATGAAAGCGTTGTCGAATTGCACGCGCTCGACCGCTTGTTTGGTGAGCAGGTAATCCTCCTCCGTTTCTCCCGGGAAGCCAACAATGATGTCTGTCGTAATGGCGAGATCCGGGCGGGCGTCGCGCATGGCATCGCAGAGGGCGAGGTACTTGGCTTGCTTATAGGGGCGGCGCATGAGTTGAAGAATACGGTCACTACCGCTCTGCATGGGGAAGTGGATATGGCTGCAGAGTTTGGGAAGGTAGGAAAAGGCTCGCACGAGATCCTCGCGAAAGCCGATGGGGTGTGGGGAGGTGAATCGGATGCGTTCGAGACCGTCAATTTCGTGCACGGCTTCCAGAAGGCGTACAAAGGAGCTGCGTCCGTTGACAGGGGGCTCATCTTTTCCGTAACGATTAACGATTTGTCCGAGAAGGGTTACTTCCTTAACCTCGTTGGCAACAAGTTCACGAATCTCGGCGATGATGTCGGCGGCGGGACGGGAACGTTCCACCCCTCGGGTAGAAGGAACAATGCAGTAGGAGCAGCGCATCTCGCAGCCTTGCATGATAGAGACGAAAGCAGAGCAGGAGGTGCGCATAGGAAGGTGGTCGCGGATGAAGTTGTGCGCTTGTTCATCCGGTTGTACTTCGCAGATGTGTGCTCCGTAGCGAAGGGGGACAACGGGAGGGTTTTCCAGCCGGCCGCGCAAGAGAGAATCGCAAAGAGAGAAAACGCGGTGGAAGCGGTGTGTGCCGGTAACGACATCGAGACGTGGAATCTCGCGGAAAAGCTCCTTGCCGCGGCTCTCGCTCATGCACCCCATAAAGCCGAAGACAACCCAGGGACGGTTCACCGAGGCAGCGCAAAGCAGCCCCATCTTGCCAAGTGCCTTGAGCTCGGCTTTCTCACGCACAGAGCACGTGTTGATGAGTACAACGTCGGCATGCTTGGGATCATCTACGAGTTCGTAGCCGCCTGCGAGGAACATGGCGGCGACTTGCTCGGAGTCGCGTTCATTCATCTGGCAGCCGTAGGTTTTGATGTAGGCGCTGGGCATGGCTGTATGGAAAGCGGAGGGAATGTCCGTGAGTTAGGAGGAGGAGTAAATAGTAGGATCAGGCACCCCGGCTGAGACGAAGGAGGCACGTCGTTCTCTGCAGGTGGCACAGCTCCCGCAGTGTTTTTCTCCGCCGCAGTAGCAGGAATACGTGTGTGCAAAATCAACGCCGAGATGGGCACCGAGCGAGACGATTTGCGCCTTATTCATGCCGATAAAGGGACGTAGGATCTGCAGTTGGGCGTAGGAGCCGAGACGGATGGCTTCTGCCATGGCGGCCATGAAGGGTTCCCGACAGTCGGGGTAGATAGCGTGATCCCCTGAGTGAGCGGCAATGACAAGCGAGTGGGCACCGGCGCTTTCCGCGACTCCTGCTGCGATGGCGAGGAAGATGCCGTTGCGGAATGGGACGACGGTGGAGCGCATATTGGATTCATCGTAATCCCCGGTAGGGATAGCATCCGCTCCGCTGAGCAGAGAGCTGGAGAGATGGGGCGCGAGGGAACGCAGGTCGATCGTGTGCAGAGGAACGCCGAGAGCAGAGGCTTGGAAATGGGCGCAGGCGAGCTCGTGCTCGGCATGGTTACTGCCGTAATCAAAGGAGATGGCGGCGATCAGTTCGTGCTCCTTGTATGCCCAATAGAGAGCCGTGGAGGAGTCAACTCCGCCAGAGAGCAACACGATGCATTTCATAGCAGGAAGAATGGAGAATCAAGACGGACGATTTTCGGGGTAGTGTTCGGCTGTCGTGGTGAGGCGAATACCGCCGCGGGCTCCAAAACGACCGACTATCCGCATCCAGCGGGGCTGAGCGGCCGCGACGAGATCGTCCAAAATGCGGTTGATGACTTGCTCGTTGAAGGCTGGATAGTTACGGAAGGAGACGAGGTAATACTTGAGGCTTTTCGTCTCAATGACTTTGTCCGCCGGACAGTAGGAAATGGAGAGTGAGCAGGAATCCGGCTGACCGGTCACGGGACAGAGTGAGGAGAATTCTTCTGTCTCCAGCGTCACCACGTAGGGACGCTGAGGAGAACGATTCGGAAAGGTCTCCAGCTTTGCATCGTCAGGTGAGCGGAAGAATTCACTGTGTTTGCCAAGGAGAGAAAAATCTGTGGCCATGGGCGAGTCAATTTTTGGTGAGTTGGTAAGAGTCACGACCATCCTTCATACTCCATCCGAGTGAGGCAAGCTCGGAGCGCAGGGCATCCGCCTTCTGCCAATCCTTGGCAAGTCGGGCAGCCCAGCGTTCCTCCGCCAGAGAGCGGATCTCTTGAGGTACCTCGACGGATTGCTGTTCATCGTCCGGAGGTAAGATAAGTCCGAGCGCTTCAATGATAAAACGGAAGGCTCGTCGAGTCGCGGCGGCGGCATCCGGTGAGAGTTCGGAGGGTTTGATGGAATGAAGAGCGCTGAAGACGTGCCCCAGAGCCTCTGGGGTGTTGAGGTCATCTTGCAGGCTATCCCAGGCGGATTGGAAAGAGCCAAGCTGCGGGGGATTTTTGACAAGATCCCTGTAGGTGGGTTCCGCCTGGGCGGGACAACGGTTGGCAAGGGTGTCGTCGAAACGCCGTAAACGTCGAAGGGCTATGGCAGCATCTCGCATACCGGCAAGCGTGAAGTTAAGCGGTCTGCGGTAGTACGCCCCGGCCAGGACATAGCGCAGTGCTGCCGGACTGTGACCAAGCTTGGCGAGATCGTCGAGCGTGTACATATTCCCGAGACTCTTGCTCATCTTCGCTCCGTCCACGAGGAGGTGGGTAACGTGGAACCAGAGGCGTGCGAACGAGCCGCCACAGCCACAGCGGCTCTGAGCGATTTCGTTTTCATGGTGGGGGAAGATGAGATCCACCCCGCCGGAGTGCAGGTCGAAGGAATCACCGAGGTACTTGTGACTCATGGCGGAGCACTCTAAGTGCCAACCCGGACGTCCCTCGCCCCAGGGAGAAGGCCAGAAATTCTCGCCATCCTCCGGGCGACGGGCCTTCCAGAGGACAAAGTCCGCCACGCTGTCTTTTTCATATTCATCCGTGTCGGCACGGGTTTGTGCAGTCTTGCCGAGGTCGAGGGTTTGGGAATCGAGGTGAGCCAGCTTGCCGTAGTCAGCGTAGGAAGAGATGCGAAAGTAAACGGATCCGTCGTCACTGCGGTAGGCGTGACCGGAATCCATGAGGCGCTGGACGAGCAGGATTTGCTCGGAGATATGGGCAACGGCGCTAGGCTCCACGTGGGGAGGAAGGCAGTTGAGAGCTGCACAATCCTCGTGGAATTTTTGCGTCCACTTGGCGGTGTATTGCGCCAGAGGGATGCCTTGTGCTTGCGAGTTGCGGATCGTCTTGTCATCCACATCCGTGAGATTGCGTACATGTTTGGTACGCAGTCCGCCAAGCTCCACGACCCGTCGGAAGACATCCTGCGCCACGAAAGTGCGAAAGTTGCCGATGTGAGCAGCGGCGTAAACGGTAGGACCGCAACAATAGAAACGCAGGGTTTTTCCATCTTGCGGTTCCACGGGAAGAACACGGCGCGTGCAGGTGTCAAAGAGCGATAGCATGACGCGCGACATTATGAGCGAAGAGAGACGAGCTGTCAAGACCGAGGGCCAGGGCAAACGCATTAGAAAATGCGGTTGCCTATTTACGATTTGCGAATTACGAATTTCGATTTATTAATAATGTGCGCATTGCGCAGATTTTTCGAATCGTTAACGTAAGCAGAGTCTTCTTGAGAGCCATCATCGTGATGCCCGCTTGTTGACATGATCTTGATACGTATAAACGATGATATCAGTCAATAAGGTCATTCTATCCGTTGATGAAGCTCTCTCGAATACGTTTGTCCTGGACCGAGGGCTTGACATATCACTTGTGAGAGCATAGGATAGACTCATGGAAACGCTTATATCACGCGGCATTATTGAGTCGTATTTTGGGAAGTTAACGCGCAGTCTGGAGTTAGATGCAGCAATCGTAGGGGGAGGACCGAGCGGCATTGTGGCCGCGTATTATTTGGCGAAGGCCGGTCACAAGGTAGCACTGCTGGATAGGAAGTTGGCGCCGGGAGGCGGTATGTGGGGTGGAGCCATGCTTTTCAATGATATCGTGGTGCAGGAGGAGGCGATGCCCATTGTGAAGGAACTGCATCTGAGCTATCGCGAGCATGAGAATGGTACGTATCTTATGGATTCTGTGCACGCTACGGCAGGATTGCTGTACCGCGCAACGGAAGCCGGCGCTATAGTCTTTAATAGCGTTTCTGTGGAGGATGTCGTGTACAAGCAGGGACGCGTAGGCGGCGTGGTGGTGAACTGGACTCCGGTACTTTTGCAGAAGATGCACGTAGATCCGTTGACCTTCGCGGCAAAAGTGGTGTTGGACGCGACGGGTCATGATTGTGAGATAGCGCGCACAGTGGCGAGGAAAAATGATGTGCAGCTTCAGACCCCAACCGGTGGAGTAGTTGGAGAGATGAGCATGGATGCGATGGAGGGGGAGCGTACAACGCTGGAAAACACGAAAGAGATATACCCCGGATTGTTTGTCAGTGGAATGGCGGCAAATGGTGTGAGCGGGAGTTTTCGCATGGGACCTATTTTTGGCGGGATGCTGCTGAGTGGTCACAAGGTGGCTCAGCTCATGCACGAGGCTATTGTGGCGCAGAGGTGATCACTGGCTCCGAGGTTCTGATCGGAAGTGAAGCCGCACTCTTTGCGCGGGCGAGAGAAGGGTCAACGGTGGCGCGATTTCAGGATCTGCGTGGCGAGATAGCGGCAGAAGTTGTAATCAATGTGACCGCCGGGAAGAGTCGGGATAGCGCGCAGGGCAAGGATTTGTTGAGGAGCGTTATTGGCGGAGATATGTGCATTGGCCATGGCGTAGCGGATGGTGATGGCATCGTGGGGACCGACTACTTTGTGCAGCGTAGAAAGGAGAATGAGGGAATCGCTGTCTCTCTCATTCTTTGATGGCAGACCGATGACAGCGATGCGAGGTGTGGGATCGGATGGGTCAACGTGCAGGATACGGTTCAGGGTGTTTTCCACGTACTCATGGGAGATGAGTTCTCCGCCGATGAGGGAGAAACGATCCTTGCGTCCATCAATGTCAATGAGTCCGTTCGGGCGGGAGTGTCCCAAGTCATCTGTGCATATCCACTGCATCGGGGCGGGAGATTTCGCAGGGTGATCAGAGGACAGGCTATCAGCCGAGGAAGAGGCGCTGATGGCCGGTCCTTTCAGCCAGATGAGTCCCGGAGAATTTTTCAGAGGTGGGGATGAGAAGGAATGGAGGGAGGAAAGGCGCAACATCAGGCCGGGCATGAGCAGACCGGAGCTCCCGAGTTCACCGGATGGAATGCGGTTACGGGCAGCTTCGCGATTGGGATTCATGAAATCGTCGCCGGGGATGCTGCAGGCGACGGGCATGGTCGCGTGGATGGGGAAGTAGCATTCACAGAGATTGATACCGCATTCGCTCACAGCTCGCTTGGCGGTAGAGGAGGGGAGACGACCTGCTACTATCGTGTAGCAGGAGGATAGCCATTCACCGTCCCGAACAGCGGAGAGAAGGGAAGGCACTTGATCCGGAGCAAGAACAGCCAAGGCAGGCTTGAACTGGAGCGCTAACTCTACGATTCGTTTTCCTGAATGAGATTCAGGATAGGTGATGATGTCTTGCCCAGAAAGGAGGGGAAAGATCAGTCCCAGGAGGAGACCGGCGCGGTGATGGAAGGGAAGGGTGCTCAGAGAGGCATCTGAACGTTCCGGTAGGAAGCGGCTGCGCACCATGCGCCACCCCGTGAGGACGGCTCGGTGGCTGTGACAAACAAAGCAAGGTTTGCTGCCTTCTTGGGCGGAGGAGAAAACGCAGAGAGCTTCCTCCCGGTCATTCTGGGTGGGAGTGTCGATCCAGGCAGAGATGCAACGACCACTCATTCTGCCGGCAAACCAGTCTGTGATTCGACGAAAGGAGAGACCTCGGAGAGCTAGTAAATCATCAATGAAGATCAAGTCTCGAGATGGAGGCCAAGCAAAATGATCTTGTTTCTCAATGAAGGGGCGACTGGAGATATGGAGTGTGACATCAGCCAGCTTGGCAGCCGAGGTAAAGGTTGTCGGCGTGTAGGAGAAATCGAAATTAACGGGAGTAATTCCGGCGAGAAGGCAAGCAGTGTTAGCAATAATGGAAAGATGTCCGGGCGGGAGGATAATGCCTACACGGCGGGATCTGATGTGCCGACGTAAATGACGAGCAATGGGTGCGGCTAAAGTGAGCAGACGGCGATAGGTCATCACTTGCTCATCCACTCCGTCGATGATGCGAGAGGATGGATGGATAATGAGACTGTGCAGAAGAGTCTGTGCTAAAGTGGACGGATGAGATGAGGAAAGTTGATGGATGATTTCGATGCACGTTTCGCCCCAGAGGGTGGATAGAGCTTGAGGAGAGGCGGACCCGGGCAAGATGGGGGAGAGGAAGCGTAAAGTTAATTCACTGTGTGCGTCATCCGAGGTCAGGATGAAATCGTCGCCGTCGCGGCGCAGCATAGCGATGTAGATGGGTAGCACCGGGGAACTGCTTTCTTCGAGCAGAAAATTGAGTTGATCCGGCAGAACATCGGCAAGACAGGCAGGGACTTGTTCAGGGTGACCGGGCAGGAAAATGACGTGTTTTCTTTTAGCGAGTTTGGTGCTGATTTGGGCACGCACGACAGAGCGCTCGGAACGAACAGAAGAAAACTGGATGCCGTCGGCGTGTGTGGCACGCAGGTGGGTCATGATTTCGGCATTCGGTGGAAGAGAACTATCCACGAGCCAAGCGACTTTATCCGCCCCGCCGAGAGCTTTCTGGAGGGCATCCATGGCAGCAAGGGTCATCCTGTTGGGAAGAATGAGCGTCGGTTTTTCCGGAATACGTTCTGCGCACTCTATAGAAACTGCGGCTGCCATGGTACAGAGTCAGTGTAACATATTTATCGGAAGCGTCAATGCCGATTTATATCCGCTTACGTAGGGGTGTGTGCAACAAAAAAATCGACCGGATGTGGCGGGGATCCGGTCGATGGGTAAAACTGGTCGTAGTGAGGCTTACCAGAAGATGACGTAGAGGGCGAGGGTGAGGAGAACGACCACAACGCCGAACGCCTTGGCGCGACCGGAGGATTTCATTTCGATAATTCCCTTGTTTTCCAGCACGACCGCCTTGCCGCCAATGAGATGGTTGAGCAGAGTAAGCAGGGCGCCGATCACCATGATGGTGATGAGGCAGACAGCCATGCGGTTCAGGAAGGCCATAGACGGGAAGAGAAGTTTGAGAGCCCCATATTCCACCACATTGATGGCGATTCCAAGCCAACCAAAATAGCGCGGGCACTTCGGCACAAAGAAACCGAAAACAAATACCGCCAGCGCCCCCGGACTCAGGAAGCCCTGGAACTCCTGGATATAGCTGAAGATGCTGTCCAGCTTGTCCGACAGGAAGATGGCGAGCCAGAGAGCCACAGCGGCAAAGACGAGGACGCCCAACTTGCCGATGCGCACGAGTTCACGCTGCGAAGCGGACTTGCGCAGCTTGTTGTAGATGTCCATCGTGAAGAGAGTGGAGGCACTGTTGAGCATGGAAGCGAGGGAGCTGACCACGGCGCCGAAGAGAGCGGCCAGCACGAACCAAGCCCATCCTGTGCCGGGCAGCAACCTTTTGAGCAAGGTGCCGAAGGCGGAGTCATAGTCGTATCCATTGATCGCTTCTGTTGCGACGAAGACGGAGCCGGCGGTTGCTTTTTCTTTGAGAAGGCTGGCATTGGCGGTAGCCAGTTTATCGGCGATACCCGCAGCTACGACGACCATCTTTGCCTTCGGTGAAACAGCCTTCTCAGGAAGAGAGACAGCGTACTTGGCGGCGAGCTCGGGGATCTGGTGCTCCGTTCCCTCGATGTTAAGAGCCGTAGCCGCGCGCATGAGGTCGTCAGAGAGTTCTTTGATCTGAGCTGCCTGTTCCGGAGAAGCGGCGGACTCAGCGTTTTGTACAATGAAGCCTACGCCGTTTTCGACGTCGGTCATGAGGTAATCCGCAGTCACGTTGTAGAGCGGCTTTTTCCCGGCTTGCTCCGCATCTTGTGCGGCTTCGATGATGGCGACCATCTTCCGTTCCGCCCCGTCACGCATATCATCGCGGTACAGGTTGTAGGCGAGAATGCCGGGGATGAGCACCACAAACGGGATGAGCAACTTGAGACCCGCGGCAAAGACGACGCCCATCTGTCCTTCCGCGAGACTCTTGGAAGCGAGGGTGCGCTGCATGATATACTGATTGAGACCCCAGTAGAAGAAGTTGGGAATCCAGAGACCCAGGCAGAGGGCGGTCCAGGGGATTTCACCGTCATCTGCGGGACGAATCATGTGGAGCTTGCCCCCTACGGCATTTGTCGCAGTGATGGCGTCTCCACCGTTGAGGGCGAGGAAACGTTCAATTCCGGAAGCGTTGCGGAGGGAATCTACCGTGGCGCCGGAAGTGGCGGAAGCGGTACGGATGAGTTCATCCGGGTTGGCCGTACCGATCGCATCGAGAGCAAACCATGCGACGACTCCGCCTCCTATGATGAGGGCCGCACCCCAGATGAGATCGGTCCATGCGCATGCTTTCAACCCGCCAACAAATACATAGATAGTCGCACACGCGCCGATAATGACGCATCCGGTGGACATCGAGAGGTCAAAGTAGCCGGAGACAACTTTTGCTCCTGCAAAGATGACGCCCGCGGTGGGCACACCCACGAGGATAACGAGGTTGGCAATGGCCATGATGGTGCGAGCGGAGCCATTGTAGCGCTCCTCAAGGAACTGCGGGATGGTGTAAACACCGCGTTTGAGCAGCATGGGGAGGAAGGTAAAGGCAACAATGACGAGGACGATGGCAGCGAGCCATTCATAACCGGCGATGGCCAGACCGACCCAGTTGGCAGCTTTGCCGCTCATGCCAACGAATTGTTCGGTGGAGATGTTGGCTGCGATGAGGGAGAAACCGACGAGCCACCAGCTCAATCCGCGCCCGGCGAGGAAGTAACTCTCTGCTCCTCCCTTTTCTTGACCCTCGGTGGAGTTGCCGGAATCGCCGGACTTCCAAATACCGAGACCAATGATGCCGACTACGACGATACAGAAGACGACCATTTCCCAAACGGGAAGGACATCGACGGAAGAAGCTTGCGTTTCAGCGACGTCTTGGGCAAGAGCGGTGCTTCCGCCGATGGCAAGCAAAGCAAGGAGGGTATTGATGGTTTTCATAGGTAAGGAGGGGGTTGAGTGAAGATTAATTCTGGAAAAGGATGCGTGCGCCGTCACCGGGTCGGGTGACGAGATAGGAAGTCTCAATTCCAAGAGCCTCCCGGTAGCCATCCAACATTTCCTGCGCCACTTTCTCCACATCAGCACTCTTGACGAGAGCAACGATACAGCCGCCGAATCCACCGCCGGTCATACGTGCTCCGTAAACGGATTCGGCGGAGGGGATTGTGTAACTGAGGTTGACGAGCGTGTCCACTTCCGCGCAGGAGACTTCGAAATCATCTTTAAGTGACGCGTGGGAACCACTCATGGCAATGCCGGCGGCTTCCCAGTCCTTCTTTTCAACTGCAGAGGCAAATGCCGCCACGCGTCTGTTTTCCGCAACCACGTGGCGCGCACGTCTGTAACACAGGTCTCCGAGCTGGGACTTGTTTTCCTCAAGCATCTCCAGAGTAGCCTCGCGCAGTGAGGGTACGCCGAGGATGGTACAGGCATCTTCGCAATTCTTCCGACGGGCGGCATAGCCTCCGTCGGCAAGAGAATGCTTCACGGCGGAATCGATAACGAGCACACTCACCTGAGGATCCACCATGGGGATGTAGCGGTAAGAGAGATCGCGGCAGTCCAGTACGAGAGCGTGGTCTTTCTTGCCATTCGCAGAGATAAATTGATCCATGATGCCGCAGGGGACATGCACAAATTCATGCTCCGTTTCACGACCTATGAAGGCGCGTTCTGTCGGAGGGATGTCCACCTTGCAAAGAGCAGCGAGAGCCGTGCAGACCGATACCTCAAAAGCGGCGCTGGACGAGAGTCCCCCGCCGCGCGGGACATTCGAATCGACCAGCATATCAAAGGGGGGAATGTCGATTCCTCGGCGTTTCAGCATGCAAATGACTCCGCGTACGTAGTTGCTCCAAAAGGGATCACCGGGTGAAGAAGCGGAGAGAGAATCAAGCTCAATGACGGCGTCACCCGGGGAACCGATCCATCGGTGTTTTCCCGTGGGCGAGGGAGCGACGGCCACCACGTTGATTTTCTCCAGAGCCATAGGCAACACAAAACCGTCGTTGTAGTCGGTATGTTCGCCGATGAGGTTTACCCGTCCCGGTGCGGCTGCAATGACTTGAGGGTTGTGTCCGAAACTCTGCTCAAACAGCGGCGAAATGGTATCAACGGTGATACTTCTTTGTTCCATCTCCATGATGCTCATTTTTCTAGCAAATCTGCGGCACAAAGTAAAGGAAAAACATATTTATCCGTTGCCATCGAGAGATGAAACTACAGATAGTCCACGACACAGGAGTCGCTAGGAATCACTTCCGGCGTTTGTTGGGTGAAGCAAGTTTGCGAGTCTTGCGCTGCCATGACCAATCCCAGCGTGTGAGCGAGGTAAGGCAGGCTGATAAGAGCTCCACGCACGCTTGAACATCCCCCTTATGAGCCATCTCAATGCTCTGATGGACATTGCGCACCGGGATGGAAATAGCGCCTGTAATGGCGCCCCCGGCTGTATATTTCTGGAGAGCTCCGGCATCTGTACCACCGGCAGCCAGGAGTTCCGGCTGGAAAGGAATCTTGTTTTCCGTGCAGAGAGCTGTCATGTACTGCACCATACGCGTGTCCGTGATGAGAGTTCCATCATAGACTTTTACTCCTACCCCCTTGCCAAGCACGGTGCATTTGTCATGAGCAGAGGAACCTGGGGTGTCAAAGGCGATGGTAGTATCCAAGGCGAAAGCAAAGTCAGGCTGGATTTGAATGGTAGCCGCTTGGGCACCGCGCAGACCGACCTCTTCCTGCACGGAAAAGACAGCGTACACATCATAATCCGGGAGTTGCTTCGCTCGGCGGATGGAACGGATGGCCTCGATGAGCACGTAGCAGCCACCACGGTTGTCGATGCTCTTCACATTCACGCAATCACCCATTTCAATGAAGTCTCCGATGCGCGTGATCGAGTCTCCTACGCTCACATATTTCTCTACCTCCTTTTTGGTCATGCCGAGGTCAACGACATAATCGGTGAGGAGCGGCATTTTCGTGCGTTCCTCCGGAGTCATTACATGGATGGGTTTCACTCCCATGCAGCCCGGGAGATCCTTTTTACCATGCACGATGACCCGCTGTGCGGTGAGGGTTTTGGGGTCAAATCCTCCGAGAGGAAGAATACGAATAAAACCCTGGTCATCGATGTGGCGCACGATGAAACCAATTTCATCCATGTGTGCCGCGCAAAGCGCTTTTTTTGCATGAGATTTTCCGTGGATGAGGCAGATGATGTTGCCGATATTGTCGACGTGCAATTCATCAACCAGAGGTTTCATCTCACGCATGATCAGGTCACGTATTTCATACTCAAAACCGGGTGCGCCGGAGGCTTCACACAACTGCTTAAAAAGTGGCGTATTCATCGAGAATGAGCATACTCCGCTTGAGAGCGAGAGTCAAGTCTGTGTGCGAAATGCGCCGTCTTGATGTGTGAGGAGAGATCGGAGAAAGTAACGCGTATGTCTGCTGAGAAGGAAGAACTCGGAAGCCGCGTGGCATAAGGCTTGCAGGGCATCAACCAAGTATGGCTCCTAAAAAAATCATGGGAAAAGAATCGAAGAAAAAGCGAAGAGATCGAGAATGCGTTGTGCAGAAAGAACAAGAAAGTTGAATAAAAGTGCAATTTTTTCTTGAAGAAAATCTTGCTTTGTGATAGTAGCAAAGTAACCGAACAATTCGTTCGATTTGTACTGTCCGCAGTGCAGAAAAATAAACTACCAAACCCATGGCGACCAAACCAACAAAAAAGACGGTAAAGAAGCCGGCTGCAAAGAAGCCCGCTCCTGCGAAGAAGCCCGCTGCCAAGAAGCCGGTGGCTAAGAAGCCGACTCCCGCGAAGAAGCCCGCTGCTAAGAAGCCGGTGGCTAAAAAGCCGGTTGCGAAGAAGCCCGCTCCTGCGAAGAAGCCTGCCGCTAAGAAGCCGGTTGCGAAGAAGCCCGCTGCTGCAAAGAAGCCTGCTGCCAAGAAGCCGGTGGCTAAAAAGCCGGTTGCTAAGAAGCCCGCTCCTGCGAAGAAGCCCGCCGCTAAGAAGCCGGTAGCCAAGAAGCCCGCTGCTGCGAAGAAGCCGGCTGCCGTAAAAAAAAAGTGATAGCGTCTGATTCGGCTCTTCGGAAGGTCTCGGGTTCGGTTGTTGAGACTCGTCCGGCACCCTCCCAAGGAACCGCTCCGAAGAAATCTGAAGTTATCGGTAAACAACAGCGGACCGCGGCGCAGGGTTCTCCCACGCCGAATTTGTCCAAAGAGAGCGAGCGCCGCAAGAAGATTCGTGCGACGCTCGCTTTATTGCGTTCAACGCCGGATTGGAGACCATTTCTCAATGAACAGAAAAAATTGCTCATGCACATGCGCGATGAGCTTCTGCCCAATATGCAGAACGTGACGCGCGATCACTTGCGCAGTGGGGAGTCTAATGTTTCATCCTCGTCCGGACAGCACATAGGGGATGCAGGGAGTGAGGCTGAGCAGAGGGATATCACTATTTTGCGCCTGGACAAGGATCGCGAATTACTTTTTGAGATAGACGCAGCACTGGAACGTATAGCCAAGGGGACGTACGGTGTGTGTGAGCTGTCACTAGAGCCGATCCCACGAAAGAGATTGCAGGCACGACCGTACTGCAGGTTTACAGTGAAATGCCAGGAGGAGTACGAAAAAAAGTACGGGACGGCATCGGGCTTCCGTTCTAAGAATACGGGCGATATAGGATTTTCCGGATTGCAAAAAGTTATTGATTCAACGATTTCGCTTGACGAAGACGAAGAATAGTGTAGAATACCGCTCCGAGTCAACAAATCGCAACTATGCCAAGAGATATCATTATTTTGGAATGCACGGAGGCGAAAGCGGAGGGGAAGACCCCATCGCGCTACGTCACAACGCGCAACAAGAAGAGTCCGCGTACGCCAGGGCGCCTGGAGAAGGTGAAGTACAATCCTTTCTTGAAGCGTCGCACGTTGCACCGTGAGATGCGATAAGTTGGCAACTAAGAGCAAACGAAAATCAGCTATGATGACCGAATTTAAGAGCGTGGAGCGCAGGATACGCTTCCGTACGTGTAACCGATCAATGCCTCATCGTCGCATTGACATTCCGCAGGGAGCGGTTGATATGTGCAACCCGGAATTCCTCTCCAAGTTTACCTCAGAAACGGGGAAAATTTTGCCGCGCCGGGTGACGGGAGTATCTGCAAAGACCCATCGGAAGATCACGAGAGAGATACGCCGAGCCAGGGCGGTGAATCTGCTGCCATGAGCAGGAGAGAAACAGCTCAGAGTTGAAAGTGGCGTACAGGTTGACTGAATAAAATTCGGAGCTTGCAGAGTTACCTCGCTGCAAGCTCTTCGTTTTTTAGGGGATGCATCAAAGTGGAAATGCACAGCCGATATGAAAGAGCTACGAGACACGCAGAATGAGCATGACTCACGCCATATTTCCATTGATCGCGTGGGGGTGCGCGGGATTCGTTATCCTATAGTTGTAAGAGATAAGGAACATCGAACTCAATCGACTGTCGCAACTATTGCCCTGATGGTCGATCTGCCGCAGCAGTACAAAGGTACTCACATGAGTCGATTCATCGAGGCGTTGCACGAGCACCATCGCTATTTGGATGTTCATTCTGCGGTGCGATTGCCCGACAGGCTCTTGCAGAAGCTTAATGCGCAACGTGCGCACGTAGAGATAGAGTTTCCTTTTTTCCGCATGAAGAAGGCGCCGGTGACGCATCGGGAGGGGATGATGGATTACGACGTGCGTTTTGTCATAGATGCGGAGCGAGATGGAAGTGAGCAATTCACGCTGACGATACGGGTTCCCTTGACGACGCTTTGCCCTTGTTCAAGGGCGATGAGTGAGCATGGGGCACACAACCAGCGCGGCGTGGTGACGTATTCCGTGAGATTTGCCGGGGCGCCTGTGTGGATTGAGGATTTGATCGACATGATTGAGGATTGTGGGAGTTGTCAGTTATACAGCTTGCTCAAGAGACCGGACGAAAAGCACGTGACGGATCACGCGTATGAGCATCCGGTTTTTGTGGAGGATTTAGTTCGCAATGTAGCAGTAGCGACAGAGCGCCACAATGCATTCAGTTGGTATCGCGTGGAGGCAGAAAACTACGAGTCAATCCACAACCACAACGCGTACGCTATGGTAGAGCGAAAGTTGCTCTGATATTCCCTTTGGACAAACACACCAGCATCATCTTCCATCATGCAAGATCACATCCCTGTACAACAGATAGCAAAGGTGTCCGTACAGCAGATGCACACTCGGCTGAACAACGTCATTATTTTGACAAATTACCGGGAAAGGTTGACGGAACGGTTGGGGGAGCTGGGCTTCGCACAGATTACGCCGGTGAGGGCAGGCAAGAAGGAGGGCGAGGAGATTCTTTTGAAAGCCGTGTTGCATCGCCAAATGGTGTATATATGCTTGGCGTTGTATGCGACGGAGGCTATGGGGTTACAGGCATTGAGTGAGGAGCTTTGTGATGAGTGTGATGCGCAGAGTGCGCGCGCGAGTGTCTATTACGCATCGTTTTTCATGAGAGATGAAGGACGGAGTCTCTGTTTCCTCGGACCGGTGCCTGTGAAGCAGGAAGGGAAGTGGTGCAAGGAAGATGCGCAAAGTGCGCAGTTTCTGCCGATGTCGCGTCGCCTGCGGAGGGACCGATTGAGTGCCGTGTTCGGAGGGGCGGCATTGTTTAAAGTACGTCAGGTGCTGATGCCGCATATCATGAAAAATGGGTCTTTGCCGGCATTTAGCGTGCATGGGGTTTTTGTGGATCGGCGCCAGGGGGAAGGAAACTTCTATGCTGTCCTTGGAGGAGAGCCGCCAACTCACTTCATGCTCGTGCATCGAGAGGACAGTTCTCGACAACTTGTTTTCTCCCGCGCGTTTTTCTATTATGGCGAGAGACCGGAGTCAGAGTTGGAGCTTGTGCAAAGCTGCGTGCTGAGGGACGCACCCGAGCAGGGGCTCGTGGAACTCAGGACGGGAGGGGGAAGTACATTGTGGGCAGAGAGCTTGGAGACCGTTCTGTTTCCAAGGGTTCTTCCGGAGGGAGAGACGTATCGCTGGACGCTGAGCCTAGTGACGGAGCGAAGCCGGGTGGTGGAGAGACATGACTCGGGCAGCATCAGTTCCCGGTTGCTGGAGAAAGCCAAATCTGATTATGAGCGTCAACACGGTAGTGAGTCAGCGGCTGATTTCTCGTTCTCGATGCCGGGAGCGGAGAATCATCCGGCGCCGGTGCAGCGTACTCTTACGGCTCACACGAGGATGAATGTGCGTGTGCTGGATGTGGAGAAAGAAAAGGTGGATGGATGTGACATGTTGCTATGTCGTGCGCAGGTGCTTCCGTGGGGAGAGAAGGATAGGGTTCAGGTGTTTGTGAACCCCGGGGCGGTGGGGGAGGAAGTGCCGCGGGTGGGGGATGTGATAGAGTGTGAGGGTCAACTTTATGCTTCACCGGATGCCTTAGTGGGGAGTTCAGGAGCCGGGGAGATTGGATCGGGAAGAGCGGAAACAGACGCAGAAGAGGCATCGGCGTGTCGGGAGATCATTGCTGCTATTTGCACGCAGGAGTGGGATGAATTTGAAAGGATGGCTCATGATGATATGCTCTACACCAGCCGCATGAACGGGACTGTGTTGGAAACTCGTGCCGCTTTTGTGCGCTATATGAGCGAGAGAAAGGAACTTTGGGTTAAGCAGGGTGGTTGGCCGGGCATGAGCATGGATACGGGAACGATCCTCCACGAGAAGAGGAGAAGACCATGCTTCATGATTACGTGCTATGGGAAGAGGGTTGGTGCAGGGATCGTGGTCATGAGGGATTCAAAGATAGCGGCAATTGAAACACTGCCTTCCGGAGCAAATGAGAGTTTTGTACCGGATGAGGAGAGTAATGCGCAACCTACCGTTTTTCATCCGAAACGTGGGCATTTGACGCCCCACCCTGCCATGCAGACACTGTTGCAGAGATATGCCGCCACCTATCTGAGTGAGTGTCTGCGACTGCATGCCGGGCATGAGGAACCCATTTCATCCGAGGGGGAGGAAGGAACGCAAAAAGAGCAGGAAAACGTAGCGAGATGGGTGAAGCTCACCCGAGATGAGCCCTCATACTGTGATCTATCGTTTGCGTACGCTCAGCGGGTGTACGCTGTGTGCGCCGTAGAGACGGAACTTCACCCCAATAACGGAGGCTCTCTGAGGAATCTTGTAGAGAAGATGCCGGGCTTGGAACGATTCGTTGCTTTTGCCGAGAAGCACAACTTAGTGCCATGCCTGTTTCCTGCTCAGAGGAACTACGTGACAGAACCGTCGCAGAGTTGGAATCTGTGGGACGTGCGTACCTTGCAGCCGGTGGAACCGCAGAAGGAACTTCGCGTGGATGCCACGCCCCCGCTGTCTGAGTGGGAGAAGCTATGCGCCGGGTTGGCGGAGCTGTCACGGCGTGTGGTTGAGAAAGGAGGAAAGGTGTTGGCTTTCCACGATACCCCGGAATTGAAGCCTCATTTTTGGTATCGTGACGTTAAGGGACGACTCAACTGGATTATATTGCGTACGGCAGAGGGAACGAAAGAAGAAATTCTGGCTGATGCGGAACTCCCCCTGAAACTTTTCCCGGATGCACGCGGGCATGTGGTGACTGCACGGGTGTACGGCGATAGTTTATGTTCGACTCCGGCGCGACGGGGAAAAGCGACCTACGTGCGCTTTGAGGATCCCGTCTCTCTCAATTGAGCATACCGCGTTTTCTGAGGTCTGCCTGAAGAGCATCCATGATGTCTTGCTCAGGTCGGAAATTGGCATCATGGTGAGAAGAGCGGATGAGAGGACCGCTGGCCACGTGGCGGAAACCTTTGGTCAGGGCTACGTCGCGCAGCTCGTCGAATTCCTCGGGTCGTACATAGCGGATGACGGGCAAATGACGTGCATCGGGGCGCAAGTACTGACCCATCGTGAGCACGCTTACCCCGTGCTCAAGCAAATCGTCCATCGTACGCTCAATTTCATCGCGCGTTTCGCCGAGACCGAGCATGATGCCGCTCTTTGTCACCACCATCCCGGGAGCCATCTCTTGAGCGCGTTGCAGCACGTGCAGGGAGCGTCTGTACTGTGCACGAAATCGAACGAGAGGGGTGAGTCTTTCCACGGTTTCCACATTATGGTTGAAGATGTGTGGTCGCGCATCCATCACGAGCGCAAGAGACTCTTCCTTGCCATTGAAGTCAGAAGTAAGGGTTTCAATGATAGTCTGCGGCGAAGCGGAGCGGATGGTACAAATGGTGGCAGCTATGTGGGCAGCGGCGCCGTCCGGTAAATCATCTCGCGTCACCATGGTGATGACCGTGTGTTGCAGTTTCATGCGCGCCACGGCTTCGGCGACTTTGTGGGGTTCTTCGGGGTCGAGAGGGGATGGATGAGCCGTTCGTGTAGCGCAGAAGCCGCAGGCTCGAGTGCAAACATCGCCGCACAGCATGAAGGTAGCGGTGCCGTGACTCCAGCATTCGCCGCGGTTGGGACACAGAGCCTCCTCACAGACAGTGACGAGAGCATTCCCTTTCACAAGCTCCTGTACCTCGGAAAATACTTTTCCTTTCGGCAGCTTCACTTTCAGCCACGCGGGTTTATGCTCGGGCAAATCCTTCATACTTCCGAAAGTTATGCACTATAACGGCGTTGCATGCAAGCGCAAATAATAATTTTGGTGACATCTGATAGAGAATGATAAGCTTATCCAACATATAGAAAATATGGCGCTACACACAAACATTTAGCGAGTTAGATTGCCTCTATCCGAGAGCTATGACAGATTATATCCGGCAGGCATTTAACGCCTGCTTCAGATTCAAACAACAAATACACGGATATGACTCAACGAAACATTACACGCTACACCTACGAGACGACATCCTTTCAAGGCTGGCGCCTGAGTATTTGCCGCAAGTGGAATCAATTCACCAAGTATTTCTCCGACCGGCAGTACGGGAGCGAGGAAGCTGCATTCCAAGCTGCGATTGAGATGAGAGATCGAATATTTGAGGCGCTGCAGAAAACGCCGGATGATCCCCGTACCGTCTTTGAGCAATTCAAGAATGGAGGAGTGGAAAGGATGCCTGTAACATCAGTGAGCAAAGGCTAACACAATACCTCCAAGTACCGAACGGCAAGTGTTTGCCTGATACCGCGTGTCCGTAACTTGGACACGCGGTTTTTCGTGATAATAAGTTGGACGCACGAAACAAATTGGGATAGAATGTCGCTCGTGAAGTGGAAAGTCGAAGAGTTGGAAGAATGCACATCCACCTTAGATGTGGCGCGACAGTTTGATGCTTGGACCGTGGTGAGGGCGGTGCGTCAGACGGGCGGGAGAGGGAGATTTAATCGGACGTGGTATGCGGAGGAGGGAGGACTGTGGGCAAGTTACAATTTGCCGCTGGATTTGGCGAAGGGGCGCGATCCGGGGGTGCTTCCATTGGTGGCCGGGGTGAGTGTCATAGAGGTATTGCGCAGGTATGCGATAGAGGGGTTGAGGTTGCGTTGGCCGAACGACGTTATGGTGGGGCGTTCCAAATTGGTTGGTATATTGGTGGAGAGACCGAGGACGGATATGGCGAGCGTGGGCGTTGGGGTCAATGTTTTCAACGAGGTTGGGCATTTAGCCGAAAGAATAAAGGACCCTCCCGCGCGTTTGGCTGATCTCGTGAAGGAGTGTCCGACTCCGTCACAATTGAGCGAACTGATGGCGAAGAGTTTGGCTGCAGAATTTGAGGCTTTCGCGAAGGGAGGGCTAGAGACCCTGTCCGGAAAACTTGCGGCAGCATGGGGGGAGAGACGGCAAGTCGAAGTCGAGACGGATGATGGGGTTTATACGGGTTGCTTTGAGGGGGTGGATGGGAATGGGTCTCCCTTATTGAGCCGGCTGGATGGGAGCCGTTACACGGTACCGGGGATATCTGTCCTGCGTCTCAGGGAGCCGGACACAATTTCCAACGAAAGAACGTCGTGAAGCCGGACGCGAAAGAACGGTGGCGAGTGAGGGTGTGTGTTGCATGGGTGGTGACCGTGTGCCTGTGCTCGTGTGAGAGAAAAGATGAGGAGGCTCCGGACATGACGCAGCTGCCGATCAGCGCGCGGTGTGCCGCATGTCACGTTGCTCAGTACCATGCGTGGTTGCGCAGCGATCACGCGCGTGCGTTTCGTGAGATGCGCGAGGAAGTTGATCTCCCCGCATTCAGCGGACAGGTGAAGGAGACGAATGGAGAGAGTTTGTGTTTTACTCGCAGCGCCGATGGAAAATACAGTGTGCGCAGGTTGTCGGATGATCACTTGCTGACGGTAGTGGGCGTTGTGGGACACAAGCCTTTACGACAGTATTTGGTGGAGGGAGAGAGGGGAGGACAACAGGTCCTCAGTGCGGCATGGGACACGGAGAAGAGGGAGTGGTTTGATGTTTTTAATGATGATGCGCGATTGCGTTCAGAGGGAAGTGCCGAGCGAAGGGAAGGGGATTGGGGGCATTGGACCGGGCGAGGGATGACATGGAACTCGCAGTGCGCGCGTTGTCATACGAGCGGATTTTCCAAGAATTACGATATGAAGAGTGATGCATACCGCTCCGTGTGGAAGGAGCCGGGCGTGACGTGCATCAGTTGTCATCCGGCGTCCGTTAATCCGGATGTGAAAGATGGATGCCTCGTGCCACGTGAGCGGCGGCAATTCACGGAAAAACAGGTGCGTGACACGTGTGCCTCCTGCCATGCGCGTAGCGAAGAATTTGATGATTCGTTCCGCCCGGGAGATGATTTTGAAGATCATTTCCGTTTGGAATTGCCGCTGGTTCCCGGTGTTTTTTTTGCGAATGGGATGCAGCGTGATGAAGTGTTCGTAGAGACAGGTTTCAGACTGAGCCGCATGGGGGCAGCCGGTGTGACTTGTCTGGATTGCCACGACAAAGCGAGCGGAGAACTTATTTTGCCTGTGGAGGACAATAGCCTCTGCCTGCGGTGCCACGCTACGGGTGTGGAAGTGCACGGCACCAAAGCTCCGCTCTCCTCCGGCGCGCCGGAGGGAACCTGTCCCAAGGATTCCTTGGGCGGTCGTTGTGTGGAGTGCCACATGCCCGAGAGTAAGTACATGGCGCGTGACCCGCGGCGTGACCACTCCATGAATATACCGGATCCCGAGCTGAGTACTCAAATCCCCGTGCCCAATTCCTGCACGATGTGCCACAGGAACAAGGATGATGCCTGGGCGTCGGAAGCTCTGCGCCGCGCCTTGCCCAAGCAAAAGATGGAAGCTCGTCGTCCGCGCACATTGGCTGTACACGCCGCCATGCATGGGAAGGGGAATGCTCAGGAGCTGCTCGCTGCTTTGGAGCGGGAGGACGTGCCGGCGTGGCGTTCCACTTTGTTGGAGCATCTCTCCAGGGCGCCGGTAGATACCCCCGAACTGCGTCGTGCCGTGCAGGCTGCTGCTGCTCATGCTGCCGAGGACAAGGATGCCATGGTGCGCGCTGCTGCTGCGTCTATACCGGGGGAACACTCGCAAAGACTGCTGACGGATCCCGTGCGCGCTGTACGGCAAGCTGCAGTGTGGACCCTTCTGCCACGGGGATATGAGCAGCTCAGGGGAACGCGTGCTTTCGCGGAGGTGGAGGCAGCAGCGCTCCATCGGGCAGATCAACCCTCCGGCGCGATGCAACTGGCGATGCTCGCTCTTGCGCGTGGCGATACACAGGAGGCGTTGGAGCAGTACGGACGGGCAATCAAACTGGATCCGGCATCACCCGTAGCGTACATGGACAGAGCGGTGCTGTTGGCGCGGCTGGGGAGGACAAGAGACGCCTTAAAGGAGATGCTGGATTGCGTGAAAGTAGCTCCTCATGATGCTGAGGTACAATACCGGCTCGCACTCATTTTGCTGGAGGCAGGGCAGAAACCTGCTGCAGAGACGGCGCTGCGGCGCGCCGTCCGCAATAACCCGCAACATACAGCCGCCCGCGAAACGCTTTCCCGTCTTCTCAATTCCAATCCATAACAACAACCCTGATACTTAACATGCCATCACTCGATTCCGTACCATCCATGGCCATTATCGTGAGCATCGTGCTCATAGGCATCATTGCATTTTCTCTGCTCAAGGGAGTCATCAAGATGCTCTTGCTGGCCATTGCCGTCATCACAGCCATAGCTGCCTGGATTTTTATTCAGAAGAACGGCTTTACGTTCCTCTCGTTCATCACGAGCACGCCACAACCCTGGATGGTGCAAGTTTGCGCGTGGGTTGCAGCCATCTTTGTGTTCTCTGTGTTTTTCCACGGGATGAGCTGGTTCTCTCAGCTCTTCTCCTGGCACAGAGGAGGAGCCTCCACCGGGGGCATCCTCACGACGGCTCTCATGTGCACGCTGATGCTCTGGGTAGCCATGGTCGGGGTTTCCTACTACGGGGATGTCTCCCTTATCAGCTACTATCACGACCGTGCCACGCCCGCCTCATCAGGAACCCCTCAGCCTCTCCCTTGGGTGACGCGTTTCAAGAACGCCTTGCATCATTCTCCGCTCACTTCATGGCTGGCACGCATCAACCCGATGGATGACGTCGCTCAGACGAATCTGGCATGCCTTGTGGCGTACGGCTGTTCGTTGAATGAGGAGAAAATGCAACAATTCTACAAGACCAGTCTTGAGCACTCCGGTGTGCCGCATCCCTCGCGCTTCCTCGATCTCTTCCGAGACAAGGGTCTGCGCACCCTCGTGGAGGAAAAACGCTTCGTAACTCTTTTAGAGAACGCTCACCTTAAGACTTTCCTCCAGCGCGAGAATACGCAGGAAATCCTTAAAAATCTCAAATT
The DNA here is from genome assembly GCA_947628035.1 of uncultured Akkermansia sp. Taxonomy (GTDB): domain Bacteria; phylum Verrucomicrobiota; class Verrucomicrobiia; order Verrucomicrobiales; family Akkermansiaceae; genus Akkermansia. Next base: position 29,658 of record CANQYL010000018.1, read on the forward strand.
GCAATAAACAGGACGACCTCGGGAAACCGACCGGCGGCTCTCAGTCTTTCGCTTTGCCTACGGCAATTTTGCCGGAGCGTTGAAGCATCTGGACGTCGTAGTCCTGCATGAGATTCAAGAAGCGAGTCAGGCGAAATTCTCCGCCCGATATCTCAATGGTAAGTGTCTCACGGGTGGCATCCAACACCTTGGCGCCAAAAATGTTGCAGAGTTCCAAGATATCCTGTTTCTTGTCGCCGAAGAGCACGCGCATCAACACAATCTCGCGATAGACAGCCGGCTGATTCCGGTAGTCGGTGACTTCGACGACATTGACGAGTTTGTGGAGCTGTTTGATGACCTGGTCCAGTTTGGCACCATGTTCATTCACATCAATGGTCATGCGGGAGAAACGCTCATCCTCGCAGGGAGCAACGTTGAGCGAGTGGATGTTGAACCCGCGTCCGGAGAAGAGTCCCGCCACTCGGGATAGTACGCCGAATTTGTTTTCTACTAAAACAGAGATCGTGTGCGTGTGTGGGGGGACAGTTTCTTCCATGACAGCCCGAGCATACCACAGCCGAAAGATTTTGGCAACGCTTATTCTCCGGAGTAAACGCTTTTGAAAAGAGAATTTTTCACCGGATGTAAAAACAGCCGCGCCGTTCTGCACGAATCCCGCCATCCGCGAAACGTCATCTGCACTCTATTCCCGGAGAGACAACCGGTGCGAGAGAAGCTCCCCTCTCGAGCTTCATCTCAACGATTCCTTTTCAACGAAACAAAAAACCTGCCGTTCCTTTTCGGAACGGCAGGTTGAAAAGCAGCGTTGCGTATCAGCTTCAGCTGAACTTGGCGATGAGCGTCTTGCGCTGGCTTTCGAGCTCAGCGGGAAGCTTGGAGCCGACGGAGTCGAAGAGCTCGGTCTGGCTTTCCAGCTCAGCCTGCCACTCGGAGGGAGTGAGCGCCATGTTCTTGTTGAACTGCTCCTCGGAGTAATCGGTGAGACCGTCGAGGTCCAGCTCGTTGTAGGCGGGGGAGACGCCGAGCTTGGTTTCAACGCCCTCGACTTCGCCATGGCAGCGGCGCAGCACCCAATCGAGCACGCGCATGTTGTCGCCGTAGCCGGGCCACAGGAAGTGTCCCTCCTCGTCCTTGCGGAACCAGTTCACGTTGAAAATCTTGGGAAGCTTGCAAGCGCAGGTCTTCTTGCCCATATCCAACCAGTGCTGCCAGTAGTCGCCCACGTTGTAGCCGATGAAGGGCTTCATGGCCATCGGGTCGCGGCGCACCTGACCGA
>CANQYL010000019.1 GCA_947628035.1 uncultured Akkermansia sp.
GCTTCGAAAAGAACGCCTTGGATGCGTATGCGCTCTTTTCGAAGCTCAATCCTCTCTCCGTGGAAGACTTGCTCCGTGTGCACGGCGTGATGATGCGCGGTCTCTGTGATTTTCCCGGACAATTTCGCCGCAGCGGAGTCGGCGTCTTTTCCGGTGCTGAAGTGGTGCACATGGCACCGCCGGCGGACCGAGTCTCCGGTCTCGTGCAGGATCTCTTCAGCTGGCTCTCACGCACGGATGCGCACTGGTTGATTCGCAGCTGCGTGTTTCACTATGAATTCGAATTCATCCACCCCTTTGCCGATGGCAATGGCCGACTGGGGCGCTTCTGGCAATCGCTCTTGCTGGCAGCAGCTCATCCCGTGTTTGCCTACATCCCCGTGGAAAACCTCGTGCATCGCTCGCAATCTGCCTACTATGCCGCGATTTCTTCCAGCACGAAACTCGCAGACTGCTCCCCTTTTATTGAATTCATGCTCACCGCTATCCGCGCCGCACTCGTTTCCCATATCCGCACCCGCCGCTCCGTCCCATCGGGTTCTCCCCGGCAACGTCGCGTACAAGTAGAATCACGCATTCTTTCCTTGCTCCGCTCCACTCCTGCCCCCACCGTTGCGCAACTTGCGCAGAAATTGCACGTTTCCGAGCGCACAATCGCCCGCCGACTGGCGAGTTTGCGCGAACGCGGTCTCCTTCCTTCATCGAAGCGAACCCGGTAAGGCCGAAACTTCCTTGACTCATTCCCGCCAAGCGCCCACGTAGACAAACTGATTCAAATTGGGGTCAACGAGCTTCAAATCGGCTCATTTTTGCGTTAAAATGCCCCCCGATTCATCCGAAGGTGAGCCGAAAAAGAGAACGGACGAGAGAGTTTCCGGGAAAGCGTTCCCCCATGGCTTACGCAGGATAGACAAACGATGAACGAGATTTTCTTTCCAGTCGGGAGAGAATTCGCTTGACAGGTCGGGGAGAATCATATATCTTTTCGCCACGTTCTGAAGGGACGAACACCACCACCAAGAAAAAGACTATGCGTTCTGTAACTGTACGTAAAGGAGAGCCGATCGACCGTGCGCTGAAGCGCTTGAAGACTAAGCTGGATACCGAGGGGATTCTGGAAGAGATGCGCCGCCGCCGCGCGTTTGAGAGCCCCATGGATGAGAAAAAGCGCAAAGCGCGTTCCGCAAGCAAGCGTAACAAGGTGAAGTGGCGCTTTACGAACAAGGAGGAAATTCCCGCATCGGCGGTGACTCCTGCTGAGGGTTGATTCAGCAAAGGCGGATCATAAAAACAGCCTGCCTCTGATGAGGCATACCGTGCGGCTTTCTACTTCGGAAGGGGGCCGCATTTCTGTATACAATGACTCCACGAAGGAGAGGGAAGAACGTTAATTGTCGCGTAGTCGTTCGGTGTCTCCCATCAACAATGCCCCCACCTCAACCCTGCTTTTCTACCGGTGCGGGGTAAACAGAAGAGACGTCGCCCCAGCGTCCGTTCCGGATGTTGCGCATGAAAGACCGCACATGCGCAGCCCAGGGACTACGAGTCTGGCAATAGCTCCTTCCGATCTGAGCGACGGTGACACGTCCGCGGGCCTTGTACTTGGCGAGGATGGAACCGAGGTGTTTCACGCAATCCTCCTTGGAGGCATACGAACGCTGACCACGGCGTCCCATGATCCCCGCCAAATTATTTTTCGTACGAGCCGCTTTTGAGGTAGCGTTGCCTGATTCGTGTCGGATAATAGCTTCCATCAGCACGGGATCCACTCCATTCACCCGCGCTGCATCCCGTATCGCCGGACGCAGCTCACTCACGACGTCAGCCCCGGCCACCAGCACCCCCAGCAGACACACGCAAGCTGTCATGATGCTCTTCATGGGTGCTATCCTACCATATCCTATCATATCGGTCAAGTTATTTCTTCTACGGTTCAGAAAACGAATGGATTCCAACATAACAATTCGAAGAAATCAAGGGCGAAAAGCGACGTTAACTCCCGGTCGGTGGTGGCAAAACTGTCTGTTTTTTGTGCAAAAAAAAGATTGGCGTTATTCTTTCTGCTTGACTTTTGCTCAAAAAGGTAGTTTGATAGCGCGCCGACATGATGGACGGATGCATCCTGCTTCGTGCATCATGCGGATGTTTCAATAACCGTTTAACAAGTATTATGGGATCCCTGAAGAAGAGACGTAAGGCTAAGATTAATAAACACAAGCGCAGTAAGCGTATGCGTCAGAACCGCCACAAGAAGCGTTTGCGTTACAAGTCCTGAGCCCTGCATCGGCAGGCAGGGACGGCTTTTTCACGTACAGTCGATCCCCGTTCACGGCACCTCCTTTTCCTTGGGACGTGCCGTTTTTTATGCCCCCGTGGCGACCGACCCCTTTATATCTTGATGAAAATACGCTTGCTCCACAAAAGGAAGCAGACAAGCCACGCAGCAATCAAATAGAATGCGGCAAAGACAACGGAGCGGAGCGATGGTTCAATCGTCAGCGCCCCCATCAGCAGATCGCAACCCTCCTCACACAACATTCCAAATCCCGGCAAATGCGTGATGAGGTAAATCAACAAAGCATTCATTCCCACCACACGCAGAGGCAAACTCAGTCTCTCTCCCACTCTCCCCCTGTCGCATAATACTCGAAAAGCGGCCAGTAAAAGGAAACTGATACCTCCCGCCATCAGCACAAACGCAGGGGTCCATATCCCTTTGATCACAGCCCCACAGTTGCTCCCCAAAATCAGACATACACACCCCATGAGCGCCAGCAGTCCTACCTGCTTCACCATCCCGAGGGCAGACCTGCACACGTGCCCCGCGCCGTAGCCCAACAAGGCGAGAGCCGCTGCGGAGACGATGCAGAGAGGCCCCTCCGGATCGTATGTCCCATTGTGAAGGACACCGGGGCAGAGCCATTGGTCCACTTTCGCATTAATGCAACCCGAGGGCGTCATGTCGCCCCCGAAGTGCTGCAAGCTCCACACACCGACCAAGATTGCCAAGGAAAGCGCAATCATGACCCAAGTGCGCCTCAGCCAAATTGCAGCCGTTCCGGCGAGGGCACAACTGATGCCAATGAGCGCAAGCACCGAGGCGTAACGAAATCCGTTCAATGAGGGAGTGAAGACAAAGTAGGTGTACATATCCCACGTACTCACCAAGATGCCCAGGAACGACAGAATGAGAGCTCGCTTCCAAAGTTTTCCCGTCAGTGTCCAGCGACTCTTTCCCTGCTCCCCGGCGCGTGAAAGCGAAAAATACATCGATGCCCCACTGATGAAAACAAACAGAGGAAATACGAGATCGTACACGGTCAATCCCTCCCAGCTGCAATGCCCCAACTGCCGCCATATCCCGTCTCTCACTCCTTCCGGCATATATTGCGCCAATGCCCGCAGTAAGCTGTCCAGCCCGATGATGATAAACATGTCAAGTCCACGCAGTGCATCCAACGAAAGCAAACGCCGCGGTGCGACGCGAGTCAGAGGGGTCTCCATACCTAATGTACGTTCTCTATGAAAAAATCTTTCAAAAGAAAACAGTTCTCCCATTCGTCTCCACACGTGTCCCAAGAAAATTTTCCCCGGTCTCATCATTCAATCCATTTTCCATACACTTTGCCATGGACGATGGAAGCAAAGCCGGAGAGATGGCATGGCGTAACTCCGGACGCTTTCTAGTCAACAACCAGCATTGTTTTCAAAATTCCGCTGCACCTTCGCCCCGCATCCCCGCGCGCAAGCGCGCTAAAATCCACATCGTCCATCACACATCATACATAACCAATGGATTATGCTACATCTCCCGCCGATAACTGCGTGTTAGGATCGCGTTTCTCTTGGGACGGATGTGCGCGCAACATCCATGAATTGATTTTGGACTTGCATTTTCCGGCAGGGGGAGTATGATGCCGCGCATGAAAGCGCTCGTAAAGACAGAGGCGGCTCCGGGGTTGGAATTGAAGGAGGTTCCGATGCCCGAGGTGGGACCGAACGATGTGTTGATCAAGATTTACAAAACAGCTATCTGCGGAACGGATCTGCATATATGGAATTGGGACGCGTGGGCTCAGCAGACCATTCCCGTCGGGATGCACGTGGGACACGAATTCTGCGGCATCATCGAGAGCGTCGGCTCCGCCGTCACAGAGTTCTCTCCCGGTGAAATCGTCTCCGGTGAAGGACACATCGTCTGCGGTCACTGCCACAACTGTCGCAAAGGCAACTTCCACCTCTGTCCCAACACCAAGGGAGTCGGAGTCAATCGCCCAGGCTGCTTCGCTGAATACCTCTCCATCCCTCAATCGAACGTCATCCGCATCAAGGATCTCCCCATGGAGATAGCTTCCATCCTCGACCCCTTGGGCAATGCCACCCACACCGCGCTTTCCTGGGATCTCGTGGGGGAGGATGTCCTCATCACAGGCGCCGGACTCATCGGCTCCATGGCGGCAGCCGTCTGTAAAAAAGCCGGTGCCAAGAGTGTGACCATCACGGATCTGAGCGACTATCGCCTCAATCTCGCAAAAATTCTGGGTGCAGATCGCACGGTGAACGTGGCCAAGGGAGACTCGATTGATGCTGCCAAAAAGGATCTCGGCATCGAAGAAGGTTACGGCGTCTGTCTCGAAATGAGCGGCGCACCCGCCTGCCTCAAGGATATCATCTCCCACTCTTCGTATGGAGCCAACATTTCCCTACTCGGCATCCAGCCCGGCGGCTCCGGCATTGACTGGAACACCTTTGTCTGGAAAGGTCTCAAGATGAAGGGTATCTACGGACGAGAGATGTTCGGCACTTGGCAGAAAATGAGCGCCATGCTCCATTCCGGTCTGGATGTCTCTCCCATCATCACCCACCGCCTTGCCTACACCGACTTCAAAGATGGCTTCGAGGTGATGCGAACCGGCAACTCCGGCAAGGTCGTCCTCACCTGGGCGGACTGAATCCGCACTCCGCGGTCACGGAACAGCCAACAATACGCACGAGAGGACTCGAACCTCCATGGGGTTACCCACCGGACCCTAAAACCGGCGCGTCTACCAATTTCGCCACGTGCGCGCGGAAACGCAGTGATTGAATCACAGTTTGCGAGCTTTGACAAGAAAATTTGCGTGCCGATGGGAGCAAAGTACACGTGTCCCCAGGGCAACCGCATTTGAGAGAAGTGCATCAACAGAGAGAATGCTCTCATTGATTGATATCATCGTTGATGCCTATCAAAAACCGTGACAGCCAGCGGTCATCATGATGACGGATCCAGAGAACTCATCCGCACGCGTTGATGATTCGTAAAATTTGCGCAACGCGCACATTATTAATAAATCGTAATTCGTAAATAGCAAACGCATTTCAAATGCGTTTGTCCTGGGCATTCCTTTCGAGGCTTGCGCAGAGGGGAAGGACGTGGTACAATCGCGCGCATGGCAACAGAGGACAAACGAGATTTTATCCGTGAGTGGATAGCGGGAGATTTGGCGGAAGGACACTGCAAGACGCCCATCACTCGCTTCCCGCCGGAACCGAACGGCTACCTGCACATCGGTCATGCAAAAGCCATCTGTCTCGATTTTGGGATCGCCAAGGAATACGCCCACCTCGGTGCTGTCTGTCACCTCCGTTTTGACGATACGAATCCTTGCAAGGAAGACGTCGAATTCGTGAACTCTATCCAGGAGGATATCCGGTGGCTGGGCTTCGACTGGGGGGAACACCTTTACTGGGCGTCCAATATCTTCGATTTCTATTACGAATGTGCGGTAGCGCTCATCAAAAAAGGTCTGGCCTACGTGGATGAACAAGACCGCGAGACCATGCGCAAGCAACGCGGCGATCTCGTAACCCCGGGTGTGCATTCCCCTTTTCGTGATACCTCGGTGGAGGAGAATCTCGCCAAGTTTGAACGCATGAAAGCTGGCAAATACGCCGAGGGAGCCGCCGTGCTGCGCGCAAAAATCGACATGGCCAGCAGCAACATGAATATGCGTGACCCCGTCATCTACCGCATCTCCTACGACCCACACCACAACACCGGCAAACAGTGGTGCATCTACCCCATGTACGACTTTGCTCACCCCCTGGAGGACGCATGGGAACACGTCACTCACTCGCTCTGCACGCTGGAATTTGAAAACCATCGCCCCCTCTACGATTGGGTCATCGAAAATTGTCCGGTGCCGGCGCGTCCGCAACAGCGGGAATTCTCCCGTCTGAACATCACCTACACCGTGATGAGCAAGCGCAAACTGCGCCAAATGGTGGAAGAGGGCTACGTCTCCGGATGGGATGATCCCCGAATGCCCACCATCTGCGGAATGCGCCGCCGCGGGTACCCTGCCCCGGCTATCGTGGAATTCTGCGAGGGCGTCGGCATCACCAAGTTCAACGGCAACACGGATGTAGCCCGCCTGGAAAACGCTGTTCGAGCCGAACTGAACGCCCATGCCCCACGTCGGATGGCAGTCCTGCATCCGTTGAAACTCGTGCTCACCAATCTTCCGGAGGAGCACGATGAAGAGGTGCGCGTGCAGATCAATCCGGAAATGCCGGAACTCGGCGAACGATCCCTGCGCCTCACCCGCGAGGTCTGGATCGAACAGGAAGATTTCATGGAGGACCCGCCGAAGAAATACAAACGTCTCAGCCCCGGCGCCTGCGTTCGTCTCCGCGGAGGATACTGCATTGTCTGCTCCGGCTGCTCGAAGACTCCGGACGGTCGCATCACCGAGGTCCAGGCGGAGGTCCTTCCCGGCACAATCGGGACCATGCCGCCGGAGGGCATCCGCTGCCGCGGCGCCATTCATTGGGTCTCTGCCAGGTACGGCGTACGCGCCGAGGTGCGACTCTACGACCGACTCTTCAAGGATGAGGCGCCGGATGCAAACCCGGAGGGCTTTTTAGCCTCCCTGAACGAAAATTCACTCACGGTATTGAAAGACGCCGTGGTAGAACCCGAGCTCGCCTCCGCCCCTCCGGAATTCATCTGCCAGTTCGAACGCCTCGGCTACTTCGTCGCAGACCGTCGGGATCACAGCCCGGAGCAACCCGTCTTCAACCGCTCGGTGGGTCTGCGCGACTCATGGGCCAAAATCAACAAGTGATGCCTGAGTTCTCTGCCAAAAATGGAGTATTCGACATGAATGACTTTATCAATCGCTGTGATGCCGCCGTCGCGGGCTTTGCACCCCCTGCCCCTCGCGACGAGTCCGTCCCTGCCCCTCCGGCAGACGACGTCCCCGTGGCCGACGGAGATGACCCCATCACGTACTCTCCTCTGGAGGAAGTGCTTCAGGAGCTGCGGCTGGGTCACCTCGTGCTGGTGACAGATGATCCCTCTCGCGAAAACGAAGCCGATCTCATCTGCGCCGGTCAGTTCGCTTCGCCTCAGAACATCAACTTTATGGCAACTCACGCCCGCGGACTCATCTGCGTCCCCATGGCGCCCGAACGCGTGGATTCCCTCGGCCTCCCTATGCAGGCCAACCACAACACGGAAAAACACCACACGGCATTTACCGTGAGCGTGGACGCCAAAGTGGGCACCACCACCGGCATCAGCGCCTTCGAGCGCAGCGCCACGACCATCAAGCTCGCCGACCCGCACGCTACGCTGGATGACTTCGTGCAGCCCGGGCACTGTTTTCCCCTGCGCGCGAGAGAAGGTGGCGTTCTCCGACGTGCCGGTCACACGGAAGCTACGGTGGATCTCCTGCGCATGGCAAATTTAGAACCCGTCGGCGTGTGTTGCGAGATTATGAAGGACGACGGCACCATGGCACGGCTCGGAGAGCTCGGCTCCTTCCAGCGCGAGTTTTCGCTCAAGGCCTGTTCGCTTGCTCAGATTATTTCCCGTCGCCAGCACACGGAAAAACTCGTGGAGCGCGAGGAAACGGTCAAACTGCCGACCGACTACGGGGAGTTCACTTGCCATGCCTATCACTCCAAGGTGGATGGACTCACCCACCTCGCTCTCGTACACGGGGAAATCAACCCGGAGTGTCCCGTGCTCTGCCGCGTCCACAGCGAATGTCTCACCGGTGACGTCTTTGGCTCCCGCCGCTGCGACTGCGGTTCCCAACTGCACCTGGCCATGCAGCGGATTGCTCGGGAAGGAGGGGTGCTGCTCTACCTGCGTCAGGAAGGACGCGGCATCGGTCTCTCGGCCAAATTGCATGCCTACAAACTCCAGGAACAAGGGCTTGATACGGTGGATGCTAACATCCGCCTAGGCTTCCCGCCCGATCTTCGCGATTACGGAGTTGGCGCCCAAATCTTGCGCGACCTCGGGGTCCGTTCGCTCCGCCTTCTCACCAACAACCCGCGCAAAATTGTCGGACTCTCCGGACACGGCCTCCGGATCGTCGAGCAGCTCCCTATCTCCATCCCCGCCAACGATGATAACCGTCGCTACCTTGAAACAAAACGCACCCGCATGGGGCACACGATTTAAGTTGCAGGCGACAAAACACCCCAGAACGGAGAAGGTGATCCGTTTTCACCGCAGGTCGCACCAGACTGCTCGATGATCACTGCTGTGCTTCCTCTTGTCTTGCCCATCGACGACCCCCATTCCCGCTGAACGCCCCATACGTTTGTAGAGGACGGAGTTCACGTAGATTTGGTCAAATGTGCAGTATTCGTTGTTGGCGCGGTAGTACAGAGTCCATGATTCTCCGCGGGAATCGCAGGGCGTGAGTCTCCGCAGGGAGCTGCCCTTTGCGATGCCGTGAGTCAGGATGCTTAGAGTCGATTCCGTAGGTCCGGCATTCCAATCTCCGTACAAGAGAAGGGGGAGATTGGGATGTTTTTTCATGACGCGATGCACGTGCTCAGCCACCGTGCGCGCCTCCCTGTTTCTCTGAGCATCCGCTGCCCCGGGATCGTTTGTCACGCGCGATTTCAAATGGACACCCACGATGCGAAACTTGCGGTGATCCGGGGTCGCGATCGTGACATCCAGGAGACCGCGCAGCATCCGCTTGTCCGTGCGACCGACGAGTTTCAACTCGGCGACAGAGTGGTTGGTCGTAATGGGAAAGACGGAGAGAATGCCCAAAGCGCGATCTTCCCCCCAACGCTCCAGCACGTATGCGTGCGGATAATTCAGTCCGCGAGTTGCCAAGCGGCTCGCCAGATCCTGCAGAGCGGCTCGTCCGCCGATTTCGACGAGGCCGACCACATGAGGTCTGGCGTCGGCGATGTTGTCCGCCACGGCCTCGCGCTCAGCAACCGGTTTGAAGCTGCGGTGATGGGGAGAGCGTTGCGAATCTTTTTGCACAAAATAGTTCTGTAAATTGTACATGAGAAAGCGCACGGGGTTGCCCGGTTTCGGGAGGGGTGCATCCATTTCTTCCCGTTCTTCATCCTTCACCTTGTCCGACTCCTGCACTGCGATCGGAATGATCTCCTCCTTAGTCAGTGATTCCTGCCCGTCCTGCGAAAAATAATGGTAGAGCAAAATGCTCGTCAACACCGTCAATATGATCAGCAAGAAATCACTGCGCATCAGCAGTCCCTTGACCTTCTCCTTCATACTCTCTCCTTCGCTCACTCTCGTCTGATTCCTTCCTGCTCAACTCTCTTCGCGCAGCCATTGCGCAACCCTCGGGGCGGCATACGTGAGTATCATGTCGGCCCCGGCACGCCGGATACTCAGCAGAGCTTCGAGCGTGGCCTGTTTCTCATCAATCCAACCGGACGCTGCCGCCGCCTGAATCATGAGATATTCGCCGCTCACGTGGTAGGCGGCTATCGGCAGATGCGTCGCCTCCCTCAACTCAGCGATCACGTCTAAATAATACGTGGCCGGCTTCACCATCAGGATATCGGCTCCTTCCTCCTCATCCAGCAGAGCTTCTCTCACGGCTTCTCGCCTGTTTGCCGGATCCATCTGGTAGCTCTTCTTGTCCCCTTTCTTGGGCGCACTTCCCAATGCCCCGCGGAACGGTCCATACAGACAAGAGGCATATTTGGCTGTGTAACTCAGCAACGAGACGTTCTCCATGCCCGCCTCATCCAGCGCCGTGCGCAGCGCCCCTATTCTCCCGTCCATCATGTCGCTCGGCGATAAAATATCCGCCCCGGCTCGGGCATGACTCAACGCCTGCTTCACGAGTGCCTCCACGGTCTCGTCGTTCATGACCTCGATGCTCCCATCTTCCAACTCTTTCACGATCCCGTCCTGTCCGTACGTGCTGTACGGATCTAAAGCCACATCGGTCATCACAACCATGCCCGGCACCGTGCGCTTGATGGCCCGTATCGCTCGCTGCACGACTCCGCCATCATCCCAAGCCGCCCTGCCATCCGCGCTCTTCTTATCCTCTCCCACCACTCCGAATAAATCGACGCAACGCAGTCCCAACTCCTCGTAGAGTCTCTTGCACTCCATCGCTATGCCCTCCACACTCCACCTCTTGTTCCCCGGAAGCGACTCTATTTCCTCCTCACCACCTCCCTCCCACACGAACATGGGATAGATTAACTGCTCCACCCCAAGATGAGTCTCCCTCACAAGCCCCCTTATTTCTTCACTTTTCCTGTTCCTTCTCGGTCGTTTTCTCAGTTTCATTTTTTCCTCCTCTTTCCCTGCCATCCTACCATATTTCCCCAACCCACTCCAGCCTTTTCTTTCCCCATTGACTCTTTGTGAACAACAGACTTTTTTTGATTTTTATTCACACTGTGAATAAGTCTGATAATATTTAATAATATGTGCTTTATGTTAATTGGAAGAGCATTTAAGGATAGATAAAATTGAAGAATGAATAAAAGTCAACAAAAGTTAAATTTGCCGGAAAAAAACGAAAAAAAATGGGGGTGTGGAACGCTCATGGAACGGAGGGTCTCAAAAGAAAATTGAGGAAGGAGAAAAAAAGTCTTTTCAGAGAGGGGAGGTCATGGCAAATTGGGGGCGTCACCACTCGGGGGGGGGGGAAAAAAGGATCGAGTCACCCGGATGAAGACAAAGAAACGAGAGAAAGAACACAAAGAGACGGAGGAACGGATGAAAACCGAGAGCAGCGAGAATGAGACGTGGGAACGGATCGTAGCGGATATGCGTCGTTATGGAGACGTGGGAAGTTATGGACTGGAATCCTACTTCAGCAAACTTTCACTCAAGGAGGACACGGGAACGAAACTCATTATCGAGTATCCGGAGGATTTGCCGATCATGTGGGTAGAGGTGAATTACGCCGACTTTATCATCAACTCTGCAACGCGCATCCTGCAAGGGGCTCGTACGCTGGAATTCCGACCGATTCAAGACGAACAGCCCCAGTCAGTGACTCCGGAGGTGGATGCTGCGCCGCGAAGCGAATCCGATCCTCTGTTCCAAGAAAGTTTTCTTCCTTTGGATTTGCCCCAAGTTGAGGCCGGCAGCAAACAGGCGGAGAGGACCCTCGCCCCCCAACCTACACAGAAGCGTTCTCGCTCCACCGGCAAAATTGCCCCTTTCAACACGGGACTCAACGAAGACTACTCCTTCGATTCCTTCGTGGTGGGCGAAAACAGTGAATTTGCTTTCGCCGCCGCCAAAGCCCTCGTTGATAAACCCGGTCATCTCTACAATCCCCTCTTCATTCATGGAGCCTCCGGTTTGGGCAAAACTCACCTGCTGCAGGCCATCGGCAATGCCCTCCGCAAACACGACGAGGAAGCCCACGTCCTCTACGTCACCAGTGAGGACTTCACGAACAGCTATATCGATGCCCTCTCCCGGAAAGGCGATGCCCTTTCCAATTTCCGAAAAAAATACCGTAAGGCGGATGTCCTGCTCATCGACGATATCCAGTTTATGGCTCAGAAGGGCAAGACCCAGGATGAGTTCTTCCACACCTTTAACGCCCTCTTCTCCAGCGGTAAACAAATCGTCCTGACAGCAGATTGCCCCGCAGCTGACGTCACTGGCATGGACGACCGCCTCACCTCTCGCTTCGAGCAAGGGCTCTCCGTCACTCTCCTCCCTCCCGCATACGAAACGCGCATGGCCATCCTGCGTGCCAAGAGTCGCGCCTGGCGAGCTGATCTCGTGGGTGATGAGGTGCTCGATTTTCTCGCAAAAAACATCTCTCGCTCCGTACGTCGCCTTGAAGGAGCTCTCACCCGTCTTGCCACTTTTGCCTCCTTTTCCCATCATTCTCCCTCTGTCTCGGAAGCCCGCGCCCAACTACGTGACTTCCTCCGTGAGGAGACCGGCGGTCGTCTCTCCATCCGCGATATCCAACAACGCGTCGCGGATGAGTTCAACCTCCGCGTGACCGATCTCAATGGGCGTCGCCGCACCGCCGGTATCGCCCACCCGCGACAGGTCGCCATGTTCCTTGCCCGACACCACACCGCTTGTTCCCTGCAAGACATCGGTTCGGCCTTTGGCGGAAGAGATCACGGCACGGTGCTGCACGCCATGCGCACCATCGAGAAAAAAATGCAGAATGATTCGGATCTGCGAGCTTCTCTCGGTCGCATCATGTCCTCTCTGGGGATTTAATCCCCCCCCGCTCCGTTTGTCTTTTCATATCCTTCCTCTGTCATGGAGCAGCAACATGCTAAAAAAAATATCGCCGCTCTCTCTTCAGTCCTCTGGAGTGCCGTCCTCTCATTGCTAAAACTCGTTGTAGGTGTCGCTACCGGTTCGCTCGGCATCCTCTCAGAAGCTCTCCATAGCACCCTCGATCTCATGGCTGCCCTCGGCACGCTCTTCGCCGTCCGCCTCGCAGCCAAACCCGCTGATGAAGATCACCCTTACGGTCATGGCAAGGTGGAGAATCTCATGGCCCTCGCTGAAACCCTCCTCCTGCTCGGCACTGCCATCTGGGTCATCCGTGAAGCTGTTTCCCGTCTGCTGAGCGACGATCCGGCCGCCTTGCGAGTAGATATCTCCCTGTGGGCCTTCCTCGTCATCATTGTCTCCCTCGCGGTGGACATCAATCGCTCCGCCATGCTCCGCCGCATCGCCCGCGAAACAAACAGCGCCGCCCTCGAGGCAGACGCAGCGCACTTCTCCAGCGACATCTGGAGTAGCGCCGCCGTACTCGTCGGCATCACAGGCGCCGCCCTCTCCTCCCAGGTAACGCCCAATTCCCCGCTGCACTGGCTGCTCATCCGCGCCGATGTCTTCTCCTCTCTCGTCGTTGCCTGCATCATCCTTCACATCTGCAAGGTGCTCGGTTCCGCCGCCATCAATAACCTCATGGACAAGACCGACAGCGCTCTCTACTCTCGTCTCAGCTCCCTCATGCAGCAAAATATGCCCGCCTACCCGCTGCGAGGTCTCCGCGTCCGCGCCGTAGGCAACACTACCTATATCGAGATGGTCGTCGGTATGCCGCGAGAATTGCACATTGACTCCGCCCATGAAATCGCCGATGCCATCGAACGCCTCATCGAAAACTCCCTTCCCGGCGCTGAAACTCTCGTCCATATCCAGCCGGAAGATCTCTCCCCCGACTCACCGGACCTCCTCATCCGGCAGATCGCCCTCGCTCATCGCCTCGCTGTACACAGTCTGCGCTTGTTGGAGGCCGACCAGGGGCTCCTCGTTTTCACCGACATGGAGCTTCCCTCCGGTGCAAAATTAGGCGCTTGGAGTGTCCCTATTCAAGCCTTCCGTTCGGAGGTGAAACGCCACCTCAACGCCGCCGACGTCTTCGTCCACATTGAACCAGCCATCCGAACCCTGCCGGAGTTCTCCTCCTCCATCCCGGAAAACTGGAAAAGCTCCGTCCGTCGTGCCATGAGTGACCTTCATGCCCCGACCCCGACTTCCATCCGACTTTTCTCCAAAGGTAACCGCCGCGTCTGCTTTGTCTCCATCCCGGCGGATCCTGCTATTTCCGTCGAATCCTCCCACGAGCAACTCACTCTTCTCAGCGAAAAACTCTCAGCCGCCCTACCCTCTCTCGCTCGCATGGTCGTGGTCTACGATTGACCCGTCGCGGAGCTCATGGGGAGCTTTCCCCGCAGAGTAAACGCATTTGAGAGAAATGAAGCAACGGAGAGAATGCTCTTATTGATTGATATCATCGTTGGTACCTATCAGAAATCATGACAACGAGCGGTCATCATGATGACGGATCCAGAGAACTCATCCGCACACATTGATGATTGGGAGAATTTGCTCAACGCGCACATTATTAATAATTCGTAATTCGTAAATAGGCGCCTCGTCCCTTTCCTACCATCACCGCCCCATGCTCCCTCCTTCTGCCTTCGCTCTCGCTCCGCATCTCTCGCGCGCAGCGCGCGAACTTTCCAAATCGTAAATCGTAAATGGAAAACGCATTTCTAATGCGTTTTCCCCTCCCCCTCATCAACGCTTCCTGTGCTTGTCCTGCTCACGCAGAGAGGCCTGCATCTTAGCACAGTGACGATAACCGGTGCGACCGGCCAACATTTTCATGCTCAAATTGGAAGATCCCCACTGGATGATTTGAATCTCCACCACGCGCAGAGCCCATTCCTTCATGAGCTGTTTGTTCGGTTGATAGATATCAATCGTCCCCGTGCCGACCAAGGCCGCCCCGTAGTCGTCAATCACGTAGATGTAAGGTTGCCCCTTGATGCGGAATCGTGTACCCAGAGGATATACCGACCAATCGGCAGCCGCGCTGCGTACCTGGTTGGTATACTTGAGCGAAGTTCCTATGGCGTTGCGTGCCCCGTAGCCACGATGATCCATCTCGGAATGGGTGTACGCCGTGGTCCTTACGACACGGTTCAACTGCGAAGGATGATAGAAGGGCATCCCGTGCTTGTCCCGTCCCAAATTCGGCAACTTCGGATTCGGGCGCGCCGAGGGCGACGGAGCCGCAGGCATGACGAAACCACGACTCACCAAAGTCTGTCCGGACTTTGCCGCCTTTTCTCCCGCTCCGTAGGCTCCTCCGACCATCAACAGGCAGAGCGCTACTCCCATCCATTTGTGAGCGTGGTTCACGATATGTTTTTGAGAATTCAGCGTCGGGTTCATCGACTCTCAACCCCGACGACAATGCCTACTTTACCAGTTTTCCCCGCCCCTTGTCAAGCCTCAACCGGCTCCGCTCTAGGGAAATATCGACATAACGTCATATTTTTCATTGAAACACAATATGTTACAAATCTGATTTTTCTGCATCTCTCATGGGACACTCTCATTCACATCGTTCATGATTCCGTCCATCGTAATTCGTAAATAGGCGAGCACCGCTCGCCCACGCTCCCGCTCCGCATCCCCGCGCGCAGCGCGCTAACCAATTCGTAATTCGTAAATAATCGGTGTTCCGCCGCCTAATCCCTCACATCTTTGGGATCGAGCGCATCCCGTAACCCATCGCCCAGGAAGTTGAGCGCGAGGAGAGTCAGACAGAAGAAGAGAGAGGGATAGATGAGCAACTCCGGCGCCACTTCCATCCGATCAGCCCCTTCCTTGATGAGCGTCCCCCACGAGGAATTCGGCGCCTTCACCCCCAACCCGATGAAGGAGAGCGTCGATTCTGTAAGCATGATACCCGGCACAGCGAGGGTCGTATATATGATGACGGTGCCGAGGAGATTTGGGGCAATATGGCGGAAGAGGATGGAGAAGTGTCCGAGACCGAGAGAGCGTGCGGCTTGCACGTACTCCTGCTCTCGGATCACGAGCGTCTGCGTCCGCACGATGCGAGCGAGTGTGAGCCAGCCAAGTGCGCCGATGGCCAGAAAGAGAGGCATGAGACCGAGGATGGGAGCCACAGCTTCGCGACTCCACCCTGTTGCGTCCACCACCCGCTCCGTCAGCTCACGACACGGTTCCTCAATGCTCAGCGAAAAGACGATGACCAACACGATGAACGGAAGCGCAAACAGAACGTCAACGAACCGCATCATCACAGCATCCGTTCGTCCTCCCACGTACCCCGAAATCAAACCGTACACCAGCCCCAACACAAAAGCCACGCTCGTGGCCGCTACCCCGACGAGCAACGAGATGCGCCCGCCGTAAAGCACGCGTGCCAGCATATCGCGTCCGAGGTGGTCGGTGCCCAGCAAGTGATCTGCGCTTGAGCCGACGGCGATGTGGTCGAGATCGGTGAGGTTCGGATTCGGGATGAAGGAGAAAAGAGGCAACAGGAAACAAGCCGCAGCCATGAACAGCAGGAATACGAGCGCAAACATAGCGGCACGGTTGCGCAACAGGCGCTGCAGAGCGTCCTGCCAAAGGGATTTTCCCGCAATGTAGTTCACCTTACTCATGCACGTAATCGTGGGTTCATCCATGCCAGCACCACATCCACAATCAAATTGGCCGCCACGATGAGCACTCCGTAGCACAGCACCAATCCCTGAATGAGAAAATAGTCGCGATCCGTCGTCGCATTCACAAAGTGTAACCCCATACCCGGCACTTGGAAACACGTCTCCACCACAAACGACCCCGTGATGAGCGCCGCAAACGCAGGCCCCAGATAGGAGACTGCCGGCAACAGCCCGCTGCGTAAGGCATGCAGCCACAAGATGCGCCCCGTACCGGCTCCCTTGGCGCGAGCGGTGCGAATGAAGTCCGAGGAAAGAGTCTCCACCATGCCGCCACGTGTAAGACGGGCAACGTAGGCTGCATTCACGGCGCCGAGAGCCAGAGCGGGGAGTACGATGCACAGCGGGTTGTCCCATCCGGCTACGCTGAGTCCGGGCACGTGTGCCCCCAAGGTGATGCCCAACACGGGCGCGATGACGAAGGAAGGAATGCAGATACCCGCTACGGCGAGGAGCATGAAGAGCGCGTCCGGCCAACGATTGCGGTAATGGGCTGCCAGCATCCCGGCAGGAATGCCCAACACCACCGCCAGCAACATGGCCACGCTGCCCAAAGCTAACGACACGGGAAATGCGCTGCCGATGATCTCCGACACTTGCACCCCCTCCCTCACCAGCGAAGGACCGAAGTCTCCTTCCACGAGAATGGCCTTCCAATACCGTGCGTACTGCACGAACGAACTCGCGTCCAATCCGTAGAGCGAGTTAAGCTGCGCGAGCACCTCATCCGGCAGCTTGCGGTCGCCCATAAACGGATTGCCGGGCAGGACTCGCACGAGGAAGAAAGTGACGGTCTCCAACACGAAGAGTACGACCACCCCCTGCATCACGCGTTTGGCAAGAAACCGCATCATGGCTTAGCTCCCTCCTCATCGAGTTCAATCGCATCCAACGGGTGGTTGTCCAGCAGCAGGGGATGCCATCCGTTCACGCGGGACGACTTTAAATACGTGCGCTCGCTCCAGTAGAGGGGAATGATCGGACTCTCGCGAAGCACGATCGCTTCCGCCGTGGCGAGGTGTTTCAAGCGTTCCGACTGGTCCGCACATTTCTCCGCAGCATCCAGCTCCGCATCACATTCCGCATTTCCCCAACCGGTGCAGTTGTTGCCCGCACCGCTCCGCCAGAGCTCGACAAAAGTGGAGGGATCCATATAATCACCGCTCCATGAACAAGAGGAAATGTCGTACTCCCCATTCTGGAGGGAGGCTTTGTAGGCCGTCCACTCACAGGCACGTATCTCCACTTGAATGCCCAACACCTCTTTCCACATCGCCTGAATGCTCTCGGCCATCACGCGTTGCACATCCCGCGATGTCGTCATAATCTGCACGGGAGGAAATCCCCGTCCGCCCGGAAACCCCGCCTGCCTCAGGAGTTCGCGCGCCATCTGTTCGCGCTCCTCCTGCGTCATGGCCGCCACCGTCGCATCAACGATGCCCGGATAGTCAACCGTGGGGGGAGTAAAACCGTACGCCTCCCTGCCCGCCCCGCGCACCACTCTCTGCACCAGAGCCCCGCGATCCACCGCCAGAGAAAGAGCCCGGCGCACACGTGCATCTCCCAGTGGTCTGCGTGATGTGTTCAATCGGTAAAAAATGGTACAGTAGTAAGCATCGCGACAAAACTCTCCCGGCGCACGATGCCTGGCATAGTCGATCATCTCCGGGGGAACGTTGTTAGTGATATGCAGTTTGCCGCCGAAATACATACGCGTTTCCGTGTAGCCGTTCACAATGGGTAAAAATCGAATGCCTCGGTTGCGAACCTCAGCAGCGCGCCAGTAGAGAGGATTCGGCACGACGCTCAGGTAGTCGTTGATTCGCCTCTCCTTCAACAGATAGGCTCCGTTTCCCACCCAGTTGCCGGGTCGTGTCCACTCACTGCGCCGATCCAGCATCCCACCATTCGCCTCCACATGATGCCTCGGCAAAGGGAACCACGTGAAATGCAACAACCGAGACAGAAGTCCCGGCATCGGTGTCTCAAATTGAAGCTCCAGCGTGTACTCATCGGGAGTACGCACCCCGCGCACTCGCTCCCAATCAATCTTCCCATCGTGGTACTCTCGCGCGTCCTTGAGCGGGAAAAGCATCTCAGCGTAGCGTCCGCCGAACTCAGGATGCAACAGACGCCGGTACGCATACGCGAAGTCCGCGGAGGTCACCGGCTCTCCGTCACTCCACGTCGCCCCACGGAGATGAAAGGTCCAAACCGTCGCGTCGGCATTGTGTTCCCACGAACTTGCCGCGCCCGGCTGCA
This sequence comes from uncultured Akkermansia sp., assembly GCA_947628035.1. Classification (GTDB taxonomy): domain Bacteria; phylum Verrucomicrobiota; class Verrucomicrobiia; order Verrucomicrobiales; family Akkermansiaceae; genus Akkermansia. The sequence goes on from CANQYL010000019.1 coordinate 18,544, forward strand.
CGCCGGAGGAGTCCTGCCCATCCGGACGCACAAGCCCCTCCAACAGAGCAGAGATAATTTTTCCGTCGGCGACAGCGGTTGCCTTGTGGGGGTCGAGGCTTTGAGGTTCCGAGTTATTGCCGATGAGCAGCACCCCTTCCCTCGCCGCTCGGGAGGAGGAAGACTCCCCTCTTTCCCCGCAGCCGACAAGCAGGAAAATCCCCCCCACGCAGCACCAAAGCAACAGACTGACGCTAACTCGTGTCACGGGAGGGAATTGACAGCGGTGTTACTCATTCATCCCCTTCTTCCAGCTCGACCTCTTCATCACTATCAGACTCTCCGCCGTGAGCCAAAATGAACTGCAGATCCTTGAGATCCAAGCTAGAGGCAAAGCCTTCATCGCCCAGCACGTTGGTGACGAGCTGGTTTTTCTGGTGCTGAAGGATGCGAATCTTCTGCTCCACGGAGTCGCGGGTGAGCAAGCGATACGCAATCACCTTGTTCTTTTGCCCGATGCGGTGCGTACGGTCGATGGCCTGATTCTCTACGGCAGGGTTCCACCACGGGTCGTAGAGGACCACGTAGGAGGCCGAGGTCAGGTTCAAGCCGGCCCCACCCGCCTTGAGCGACAACAGGAACACACTCGGTTCCTTCGTCGTCTGGAAACTCTCAATCACGCCCTTCCGGTCCTTAATCTGCCCGGTGAGGTAGTGGAACGGACGATTCTCCTCGACAAGGCGTTCCTTGATGATGTCGAGCATCTGCACAAATTGAGAGAACACAAGCACTTTGTGACCCTCCTCCCGAAGCTGGTCCAGCAGGTAGAACAGGGCGTTGAGTTTCGCGCTCTCCGCCTTCTTGTATTTCGCCTCGCCGTTCTTGTCCTTGATGAGCCCGGGGTGGCAGCAAATCTGCCTCAGCTTCATGAGTCCCTGTAAAATGGCAAATGAGTTCTTCTTCACCTCATCGTTGGAATCCATCTTCAGCAGAGCCTCCTGGATACGACGCAACTCGTGCTTGTACAGCTGCAGCTGGATACCCTCCATCTTGGCGTACACCTCCTCTTCCGTGCGCGGCGGGAGATCCTTGGCCACCTGCTGTTTTGTACGGCGCAGCAGGAAAGGCTTGAGTCTCGCCGCCAAACGGTTCTGGCTCTGAGCATCCTTTCTCTTGTCGAATCGTTTCTTGAAGTAAGCCCTGCTGCCAAGCACACCCGGCATCGCGAAAGCCATGAGCGACCACATGTCCAACAGACGATTTTCAATCGGCGTGCCGGAGAGCACGAGTCGGTTGTACGCCGAAATCTCACGAGCCGCCTTCGCCGCTTTAGAGTCCGGATTCTTGATCTGTTGTCCCTCATCGAGAATCACCGTGAGCCACTTGATGGAGTTGATCTGTTCGCCGCAGACACGTAGCTGGGCGTAGTTGATCACAACCATGTCCACGTTCTCCTTGATGTTATTCACGTCCGCCTGAGACTTGTTGCGAATCACCAACACCCGCACCCCCGGCGCAAACTTCTCGGTCTCTCCCGCCCATACGTCCAAGACAGACTTCGGACACACGATGAGCACCGGAGGTACCTGAACCTTCTTCTTGCCTTTCGTATTTCTGCGTACGTAGTCCTCCCGCAGCCACAGCACATACGTGATGGACTGAATGGTCTTGCCCAAGCCCATGTCGTCTGCAAGGATGCCGCCAAAGCCATTGACTGCCAAGTAGGCCAGGAAGTGGAAACCCTCCACCTGGTAGGGACGCAGCGTGGCCTGCAAGGAACTCGGCACGTCCGGTCGCACGTCGATCTGGATCTCGGATGTACGTTCCGTGATCTTTGCCCACGCCTTCGGATCAAATACCTCCGCTGCACGAGGATCCGCCAGCTGCAACGCGTGCATCCGGTGCGTCTCACCCGACAGGTCGTAGGGATCCAGCCCCAACTTGGTGACGGCATCGCGCTCCTCCTCGTTCAGTTTGATCTCCAAACGCATCCACCTTCCATCATCCATGCGCACGTAACCGCCACGCGCCGCCACGAGGGAGCGTATTTGTTCCTTGGTAAGGGTGAGTCCCTCCACATCAAAGACGACTCGCAAGTCAAACCAGTCGATCTCCTGCTTCACGACCTCGAAACGAATGGAGGCGGCCACAGGGTCGGCCAACAGGGATTTGAGGCTGGCGTCCAACTCGACATTCACGGTCTCCGGAATGGCTCGCACCCAATCGGCAAACTTCTCCGGAAATTGTTTGGTGATACGTGTCTTGAAGACGTGGGCAGGCAAATCTTCCTTGCGGTGGTAAATCTCGGAGAGCCACTGGGCTATTTCCTCGTACACGGGTTGGCAATGATAATCCTGAGAGGGTGTGCCCTTCTCGATCATGTCCGGTGTGTCTTCCTTGCGCCGTGAAAGACCATAAGTGAACGCCATCTCCTCCATCATTCCCGGAATGGGATACAGATAGTCACGGATAAAGCGCAGCAGCGTACCGTCTTTCACCTTCACCTGCTCCACCACCTCCCAATCGTCCTTACCGAGGCGCTCCTTGCGCCGACCCTTGTTGTCCTGCGCCGTCACCTCCAGCAACACGTGCTCGGTATCAGCGCTGGTGAGACCCTGCACGATCTTCATGTTGAAAGTGGGTATCATTTCGATATCCACCACGCGCTCCTGCATGCTGGGCGGCAGAGTGGCTCCGATCTTGCGCAGGAATTCAACGCCGTCCAGACTGTCGATCACCGACTTCGGGATGGAATAGCGCGGCTCCACCTCGGTTCCCTCAAGCCAGCGCGGCGGACCGGGAAACACGGTCTCATCCGACTGATAGAGTTCCTCCTGTCCGGGCAACTGGCGCACCGAGTGAGTGACGTGTACTCCCGCCGCCGTCACAAGCTGCAACCCGTAACAATCCGGCACGATGGGGTCGTCAATACAGATCCACTTGAGCGGCTCTCGGACCACCTTGAAGTAGCAGTCATCCAGATTGAGCAGGTAGCCCTTCAACGCAGGCTGATGGAAAAGGCGGTTCATCACCCGGCAAGCCTCCTCCTTATCCAGATCCAGCGTCACAGCTCCCTCTCGTTCACAGAATCCGCTCAACACGTTGAGCAAAATATCCGACTGAGGATCCATTTTGAACGCCCCGCTGATGAATTGCTCCATCAGTGTATCCAACTGGCTCTTCTCGCGGATCGGTATCCATTCCTCGGTGTCCCCGTTGCGGTACTCAAAATGTGCCTCGTTGATCGTGGAGATAAGACGCAAATGGAGGTTGCGCCTTGGCGGCTGAGGGGGACTCTCGTTGATGCTGCGAATTCTCTCATACCACGTGCCTATCTCTTTTTCGTGCTCCCATTCGCGCATCCGGGTCTGCACCTTGCCCAAATCCGTCACGACAGACATGAAACTCGGGAAGCTGATACGCTTCTTGGCAAAGGCGTATGCGATGTAATTCCAAAATTCAAGAATATTGCGCGGCGGCGAGGGCCAGAGCTCTAACGCGTCATACCCGCTGATTTCCCAACGCGGATTGAGCCGCACGAGGTCGTGGTCATGAATTTCCTGCTCGATGGAAAATCGTCGATAACGCTTTTCCAACTTGGCTACATAGTCCTCTTCCCTCGCATCCAAATCCCTCCCCAGCTTGTCCTCCAACACGTCCGACAGCGGTATCTCGTTCAGCTCGTTCGGACTCTCCGGCATACTCGTGCCCCGATACATCCTCTCGATCATCGTTGCCACCAGACATGCCCCTCCCATCTCCTCATCCTCGCAATTGGTTGAGCCGTACCACCTGTTTCCCTGGAGCCGCAGGCTGGTGCGATAGGCTCCCTGTTTGGTCTCCACCCTTCCCTGGATAAACAGGTGATTCCCGAATATCTGCGTGACCGCTCCCTCCTTCTGCAACCTCTCTCCCTCCGTGCGCACGACTTCAGAATACGCGTTGAGAAAATTCAACGTCGCACGGTCAGGATTCAATGACGAATTTAACATTTTTCTCTCTTTCTCTTTCTTTTCCGGCTCATTTAAGCCTCTACCCCGCTCCATCTACCGGCGGATTGATTCTATCATAACACGGTTTTGTCAACTTTTCAAGATGTGTCTGTTCTTTTTTTTTCATTTTTTCTCTTTCTCTTTCCCGCCACACAGCACGCTTCTGCCCCACCTGCGGGGAGTCTCGTGTGTATTGAAAGACTCCATCCAACAGCTGACCCTGAAAGCTTGAATTCGCGCCGTCCGCGTCATGAGGCCTAGGAAGAGAAAAAATCGGTGGAGGACGCGAACCCCGTTTCTTCCTCTCTGCTTTCCAAACGAACGATTGAAAATAAATGGATGATCCCGTAAATTCAAAATCCCGGGCTTGCTATTCAGGATGCATCGTGTAAAATGCCGGCATGAAGTCATTCCTGGGTGGTCTTTTGCTGCTGATTGCAATCATGGCTCTCGTGCTTACCATGGTTTACCACACATCCGTCAATTCCGAGCTCCGATTTGAACCCAGAGATTCGCACGAGGAGTACATCAACACCCGTCGCTCCTACCGCCCTCGCATCACCAAAACGCCCCCCCCTCCCTCCTCTGTCCCTACTGAACAAGTACAACCCATTCCCGATGATGATGTGGCAGAGGAGGTGGAGGAATGAGCCCCTCCGCACAGATGCCCGTCATCGGCTACACCCTCGGGGATCAAGCCGGTGTCGGACCGGAGGTCATCCGTAAGGCTCTCCTCGAGTTGCAAGGTTCTCCGGCTCAATTCGTACCCATGGGATCTGTTTTTCCCTGCACGCCCGGAAAGCCGAGCGCCGACTCCGCCAAAGCCGCATGGGAGCAGCTGGAGGTCGCAGCCGACGCCCTCAAGGAGGGCAAAATCGACGCCGTGGTCACCGCCCCGGTTTGTAAGGAAAATCTCCGGAAAATCGGCTTCCCTTTCCCCGGACAAACCGAATTTTTCGCCAACCGTCTCGGGGTCGAAAAATTCGCTATGTGCCTCACTGGAAAACACCTCACCGTCGGACTCTGCACGATCCACGTCGCCCTCGAACAGGTGCCCCGCTTGCTCTGCTCCGACACGATTCAACAGGTCGGCTCCCTTCTCTGCGATTTCCTGCACCATCTCGGCAATCCTCTCCCCCGTCTCGCCGTGGCTGCCCTCAACCCGCACAAGGGAGAAGGCGGCGCTTTCGGCTCCCAAGAACAAATGATCATTCAACCCGCCATTCTCTCCCTCCGCAAACAACTCGCCTCCCGCGCCTCGGTGGACGGTCCCTGCGTACCGGATTCCGTGTACCGCGATGCAGCGGAGGGACTCTATGACGCCGTGATTGCCCCCTACCACGATCAGGCTCTCATCCCCCTCAAGTTACTGGATTTCGATTGTGCCGTCAATGTGACCCTCGGACTGCCCCGCCTCCGCCTGAGTCCGGATCACGGCACAGCCTTTGATATCGCAGGCAAAAACATCGCAAACCCCGGCAGCACCCTGCATGCCTTCCGTCTCGCTCTCCGCTATCTCTCCCACTGAGACCAACGCTCGAGAAATTCTGCTGCGCCCCCCCCCCTCGCCATTGTCGCGCGTCTTCTCCTCATCGTCCGTGAGCAACAAAGCCAGCAACACGGCATCGCATTAACACCAACCTTTCTGGCTAAAAATAGCTCACGATTTTCCCTACCACCTTAGCTAAAGCTTCGCATTTCCCGCGCCAACGGCACGCCAAAATTCAAATCGGAAATCGGAAATCGGAAATGGTAAATATATTGACCCTTTCCCGTCCCTATGTTACAATTTTGTTTAGAACCGCCCTGACCAGCAACTTATCCCTACATGGTAGATCTATGAAATTCAAGCGACCGAAGATGGTGGACTTAGCCGATCTCATCAAGGGCGGTCATGCACTGCCCGACTGGCTGATTGAATGGGGCGAGAAGAAATTAGGGCTCCACGCCCTCAATGTGGCTCACGAAAAAATTGATGATGACTGGGATGCCGGCTCCGGGGAAAATTTTTTCCATCTTGCATGCAAATACCTTAATCTCAATTACGACCTCTCAGGTCTGGAAAACATTCCCAAGGAAGGACCCTGCGTCATCGTCTCCAACCACCCCCACGGTATGTCCGACGGTCTCATGTTCGGTGACGTGGTCATGAAAGTACGCAGCGATATCCGCATCGTGGTCAATGAATTTTTGCAATGCGTGCGCGGAATGCGCGACTACGAGATAACGGTAGATGTTTACGGAGGAGAGGCAGCCAAACGCGCCAACATGGCGGGGATGCGAGAAATTCTCCGCTGGCTCAAAGCCGGACATTGCATCCTCGTCTTCCCCAGTGGCTCCGCTGCCACTTTCTCCCCCAAGGACGGTCGCATCGTTGATGATCCCTGGCAGGAAAATATCGCCTCCCTCATCCGAAAAACAGGCGCCACCGTGGTACCCATGCACATCTCGGGCCACACCGGCGTCTTCTTCCAAATCGTGAGCATGATCTCTCGTGACCTGCGCGCTAATTTCCTCCCACGGGAAATCTTGCGTGACGGTCGGATGCGCCACTCCATCAAGCTCGGTCCTCCCGTGCAGCCTTCTGTCTTTGAAGGAAAAACGGATTCGGAACTCTCGGATTACCTGCGCCTGCGCTGCATGCTCCTGCGTTACGCGAATCCTCCCTCCCCATCCCCCTCAAAACCGTTGTCTCCCACTCCCTCCGTTCCTATCGATGAAAGTGAGGGCGCCGACGTCCTACGTGAGGAAGTGCGCAATCTGCCGGCAGATTGCCTCTGCTACGCCACAGACTCCTCCCCTCTTTGCGTCTACGCCGCCACGGCGGAGCAAATTCCCCACTTGTTGCATGAGATCGGCATCCAACGTGAGCGCTCTTTCCGCTTGGTCGGCGAAGGGACAGGAAGGGCTTGCGACCTCGACCGCTGGGATCAACATTACGTCCACCTTTTCATGTGGGATCGCGACGAGGGGCGTTTCGCCGGTGCCTATCGGATCGGTCGCACCGACCAAATTCTCCGCGGTCCCGAAGGAGTCAACGGCATCTACAACTCCGCCTTCTTCCACTTCAGCCGCAACTTCCTTCGTAAACTCTCCTGCGGGCTGGAAATGGGGCGAGCCTTCATCACCCCGGAATACCAACGTCTCCCCGCCTCCCTTGACACACTCTGGATGGGCATCGGTCGCTACCTCAACAAAAATCCCCAATACCGCTTCCTCTACGGAACTGTGAGCATTTCTCAAAACTACAGTCTTGCCTCCCGTTCCCTCATCCTCTCCTTCCTGCAGACCCACTGCATGAATGAGGAACTAGCCAAGGAGGTTCGAGCCTTCTTCCCTCCCACCAATCTGGGCCTTCTTCCGGAGGATGCCCGACTCATCCCCTCCGCCTTGCCGGATGCTCGTGCTCTCTCCGCCATGGTGAGCGATCTGGAAGGAGGCAACTCGGGCATACCCATTCTCCTCAAACAGTACCTCCGCCTCGGCGGTCGCATGGTCTCTTTCGGCATCGACAACGATTTCGGCGGCGTCCTAGATTGCCTGGTTGTGGTCGATGTGCAAGAAACTCCGGAACGTATACGCCGCCGCTATCAGGGAATAGATTTCACGGCAGCAACCCCTCCCGTCAATTCATGAGTCTCCTTCCTCCAGAAAAGGGTGTCTCCACCCTCATCCGTACGACTAAGCTCGTCGTCATCCTCTGCTCGCTCGCTCTCTGCTTCTCTCTTCCCGGTCGAGCGAACGAGCCTCTCCTTCCTCTGCCGGATCAAGCCTTCTCTCAATCGATCGACGCTTCCGGCAACCCCATCAAATCCCAAGCCGATCAAGCTATCGATGTCCTTAATTCTTCCTTCTCTCCCCAAATCCCAAATGCCTTCACTGTCGATAACTCCAATGGTCTCGTGAGTTACGACAGCTCCACTCAGTCCATCACATACTCAATTGACAAATCTCCCCTGCGTGTCCACACCAGCAATGGTCAGGAGATCATCGCTCGGGGTATGATCGCCCACCTTCCCGAAAAAAAAGCGGAACTCATCGGTCCCCTCACCGTTTACCACGCCGACACTCTTACCCACGCAGAAAGTGGTTTCTACGACTGGGAAGAGGAGTATGCCTGCGTCACAAAAATCCGTTCCAAGGTCAATGGCATTCTGATTCGCGGCTCCAAGGCGGAATATCTCAAGGACGACGAAGGAAAGAGCTACATGATGATTCACAATGCCTTCATCTCCTCGGAGGATGTCGAGACCCCCAGCATGTGGGTCGGCACGGGAAGCCTTGAAATCCACCCCGGCGATTACGGTGTCATCTCCCGCCTCAGCGTCGCGGGGAGTTCCTCCGATATGCGTGTGCCTGTCGTCGGCTGGTTTCCCATCTCTCACTCCCTCAACCCGCGCGAGGGATACCTTCCCATCCCCGGCGCCAAATCCATCTGGGGCGGCTACCTGCTCAATCGTTACGGGATCCTGTTTGGCAATCGCCGCGTGGAGAATGGCATCCCGGTCGCCGACTACGTTGCCACCTGCTTGCTGGATTACAGAGCGCGGCGTGGTGTTGCCGGCGGTGTCGAGGTGACCGATGAGAAAATGCGAAAGCTCTACAAGGATATGGAGGGAATCGCTCTCTACGGTCTCTTCGATAGGCATCCCTCCATCAACCGCGTCAGAGCCAAACGCGTCCCTATCCACCACGGACGCTACCGCATCGCCGCCCAAACGATGTGGAGTCTCGACCGCCTCTCTGAACTCTTCCCCTCCAAGACTCCCTGGTCCCTAACGACCGACATCAATATCGTGAGCGATCGCTACATGCTGCAGGATTTCTTCGAAGATGAAGCTCGTCTCAATGACAAGCCGGATAACACGGTGCGCCTCGCCCGCGTCTCCCCGCGCAGTCAGACGATGCTCTTCACCCGCTTTGCTCCCAATAATTACTACGACACCGATGAACGTGCGGAATTCTCGTACTACCGAGCTCGCACGGTGCTGGGGAAAACGCGCATCGCCTATGAAACCCGCAACAGCGCCTCCATCATGCACCAAACTGTGCCGGCCGATCTGCGCATGGATTATAAGGCTCGCATCGCCAGATACCGCGACCAGGAACGTCGTGAGTACTACACTCGCCTCCTCAATACCTCCGCGTACTCTCGCGTCAACTCCACCCACGAGCTCTCGACTGAACTGAAAATCCTCCGCTTCCTCAATGTGACCCCCAAGGTTGGTGGAGGCTACAGCGGTTACTACGGGGTGGAGGGAGTCGGCGCCGATAACCGCTTCCTGGGCTACTTGGGCTGCGACTTCGACATCAAATTCTACCGCCACTTCAGCCACGTTCGCATCCCCTCCCTCGGCATCAACGGTCTCTACCACATCTTCCATCCCTACGCTGAAGTCTCGCATGGCTCCGTCTCTTCCTCGAACGCCCTCGTGCCTCAAGTTGATACTTGGTCGAGTACCCTTGGCAACAGCACGGTCAACCCCATGCCCATGGATATCATGCAATTCACCGGCATCGACGGTTGGACAAATTGGACAATCTGGAGACTCGGCTTGCGTAACACGATCAGCACTGTTTATGACAACGAAAGCCGTACGCTGATCAACTGGAATCTTTTCCTGGATTACAACGTCGATAATCCCAACACATCCAGCCGCTTCTCCAACCTCTTCTCCCTCGTCGAGATTACCCTCAATCAGCAATGTTCCATCACCTTCGAATCTCAAACCCCCACCATCCGAGACGGTGATGGCTTCAATCAATACAATACCTCTGTCCGCGTCGTTCCCCTCCCCTGGCTCGAACTCTACCTCGGACAACGTTATATCAGCAACCACCCCATCCAAGGAGACGCCAACTACTCTTACTTCCAAACCAATCTTCGCGTCAACGAACGCTACACGCTCTCTGCCCGTGTAAACTGGGATGCGGAAAGCAATCGCATCCCCATCCAACAATACTCGCTCTCGCGCAAGTTCGGTCCGTGGTACGTCGGCGCCACTCTCATGTTCCGCAACAATGGCGGTAAAAAAGAGACGGGGTTCGGTATGTCCTTCACCCTCGGCGAAACCGGTACTTCTCTTCCGGTCGATTTCTTCTAAGCCTCCCCCCCTCATGCCAGCCCACGCTACACCTCCCGCCCTCACAGAACTTTCTGGAGACAGCTTGGAGTTGAGGGTGCTCTCCGGTGTCTCCAAGGTGCTCGTAGGGCAGCGTGAGGTGGCCGATCTGCTGGAGCAGATTCTCCAGGTGCTGCAGCAAAATCTTCTGTTCACTCAGGGTGCACTCTGCCTCCTCCAGGGGGAAGATCTCGTCATCGAGGCTTCCTACGGTCTCTCCGACCAGGAAAAAGCCCGCGGCACCTACCGACTCGGTGAGGGCGTCACCGGTCAGGTCGGCATGACCGGACGCTCCGCCGTCCTCCGCGATACTTCCCGCAACCACTCCTTCCTCAACCGTACCGGCGCCCTCCATGACAACATGAGCGAGTCCTTCCTCTGCGTCGCCATTAAACACAGCGGCTCCGTCATCGGTACTCTCTCCCTCTCTTTTCCCGTTCTCTCCCAAGCTATCCTCGATAAGCTCGTCAATCTCTTGGAAATCGTAGCCAATATCCTTGCCGATGCCGTAGCCAGCGTCCGAGAACAAATGGTCGAACGGCAGCAACTCGAACGCGAAAACGACCGTATGCGCTACGAACTCGGAGAAAATACGGGATTCGCCAACATCATCGGTCATTCCTCCGCCATGCGCGCCGTCTACCTTGAGATGGCCAAGGTTGCCCGTTCCTCCGCCACGGTTCTTCTGCTCGGGGAATCCGGCACAGGTAAGGAACTTCTCGCCCAGGCCATCCACTATGCCTCCGACCGCCGAGACGGTCCGTTCGTAGCGGTCAACTGTGCCGCCCTCCCGGAGGGACTCATCGAGTCCGAGCTCTTCGGTCATGAAAAAGGCGCCTTCACCGGCGCCATCAAGCAACGCATCGGCCGCTTCGAAGAAGCCTCATCCGGCACCCTCTTTTTGGATGAAATCGGGGACATCCCCATCCAAACTCAAGTCAAGCTCCTCCGCGTCCTCCAAGAAAAAATTTTTGAACGCGTCGGATCCCAACAGCCCATCCGCACGCAGGCTCGCATCATCGCAGCCACTTCCCGCAACCTCGAAAAAATGAAGGACGAAGGCTCCTTCCGCGAGGACCTCTACTACCGTCTCGCCGTCCTACCCATCGCCGTCCCTCCCCTCCGCTCCCGCAAGGTTGATATCATCTCGCTCGCCGATTTCTTTCTAGCCAAGTACAACAGGCTCCACCATAAAAAGGTTCTGCGCCTCTCCTCCCCCGCCATCGATATGCTCATGAGCTACCACTGGCCGGGCAACGTCCGAGAGTTGGAAAACATGATCGAACGCGCCGTCATCATGTCCAATTCTTCCGTCATCAATGCCATCGACCTCCCGGCCTCTCTCCAAACCGCCGCCGCCACCGGCACCGAGTCCCTCCTCCCCCACCGCCACCAGGACTCCGATAGTCAGAGTTCCATGTCTGTCCTGACCGGCGCGTTTGAGGCAGAACTCATCACCGCCGCCCTCAAACGCTCCCGTGGCAATATGTCCGCCGCTGCCCGCGACCTCAATACCACCCTCCGCAAACTCCAATACCGTATCCGTCGCCTCCGAATCGACCCCAAGCAATACCGCTGATCCCCAACCGTAGCCCGCAGGGCAAGCGCATTTGGGAAAAGTGAAACAACGGAGAGAATTCCCTTATGGATTGATACCATCGTTGATGCCTATCAAAAGTCGTGACAACAAACGGTCATCATGATGACGGATCTAGCGAACTCGTCCGCACACGCTGCTGATTCGAAAAATTTGCGCAACGCGCACATTATTAATAAATCGTAAATCGTAAATAGGCGCCTCGTCCCTTTCCTACCATCACCGCCCCATGCTCCCTCCTTCTGCCTTCGCTCTCGCTTCGCATCTCTCGCGCGCAGCGCGCGAACTTTCCAAATCGTAAATCGTAAATCGTAAATCGTAAATCATTAGCATCCCATAACGTGGTCAATATGACGACGTCATGCGCAT
>CANQYL010000020.1 GCA_947628035.1 uncultured Akkermansia sp.
ACACCTCGAAAAGGGGGAGAAGGCAACTCTTATTGCTCTTTCGTTCCCTATAAAATTGAGTTTTTCGAGATGGCAAAGTTTCTGTGCTGACAAAGGATGCAGCGAGAAAGAGCGCAGCATAGTGGTTGCTTTTTGCCTGCGCAATTTCATCAGCATAGAAAACCTTATCGATCCAACTTATTATGAAAAGTTTGAGTGTATTTTTGGTTCCTCCCAGCAGCTCGCCTTACGCCGTCGGAAAGCTCTCTGCCGCGAGAAACGGCGGAAGTTATACAACAGATTTAAAAGAATATTTCCATTAAGGTTACGCTCGCAAAAGAAAACAAAGTGAGCGCCGAAATACGGAAGCCTTGGAAAGGTTCAATCCTTCTAGGACGCTTTCTCAAGTAGAAAAGATATTGGACTTCGGGAGTCGAGGGTCGCAAAATTAAATGCAGCAGATCACCAGCACAAAAAGGTGCCGATTGGCTCGTTGCATATTTGTGAGTCAATGCAGACGGATGCGAATGCAGATCGGGGAGAGAATGTTCCGGCTAGTTTCCGGAGGAAGAAAGTTGGTAGCGACAGATGGGATGTCTCCCCTATCCCCGTGGTGGCATTCCCAGAGCTGTGCGTATTTTCTCTGCGTAGGGATCCATTAATTCCGGGGGATCTGTTACATCATTGTAGTCTGCCGATTTAAAGAACTCCTCGGAACACTTTGCACTCGGGGCATCCAGAGGTAGAATGACGTCTCCCCGGGCGCGTTTTTCCATAAACTCTTCCCATGATTTGACGCAGTAGTGATTGAGGCAGATGAGGTTTGCAACCGGAGGTTCTTTGTAGCAACAGAGGATTCCTTCGTTATAGCGGAGAGGAACTGCCTTTTTGGTCTCATTGCAGGAATCACCGATGACACGGCTGGAATGAACACCTAACACAAGAACCTTGCGTGGATTAAGGATAGTCTTTGTGAGGCTGTTTGATTCCCGTGCGTGCATTCGGAAGCGCTCAATGACGAGGCCCTCGCCTCTTTCTCTCCTACCGGAACTGCCGTAGAAAACCCAATGAACGAGGAGCTGGGAGAATCCTTCATACCCCCGAATGAAGTCGGTGAGTCTTTGTCCGTTTTTCAGAAAGAAAAATTCATCGCAATCAATGATGCCAAGCCATCGGGTTTCATCACGAAATTTTATGATGGCATCGCGATACATGGCAACCTGTTGACCGCGACCGGGGAAGGAAACAAGAGAAACAAGTCCACGCTCAACATAGGGGAGAAGCACCTGTTGGGTGTCATCCTTGCTGTCGTTGTCGTAGATGTAGAAGTGCTCAACTCCCTGCAGGAGGTGGTACTCAATCCACTCCGCAAGATTCCTTCCCTCATCTCTCACACAGAGCAAAAGCGAAAGGTTGTACTTGAACGTCTCAGGTTCTCCGTGGCGATACTTCCAAATCGTGTCGAGGATCAGCCCCCCGCTCTGTAATGCTCGTTTCACATCCCGTCGCAGCTTGGGAAAGGGGAAAAGGAAAATAGCTGTTATAATTTTTGCACCTATCTTACGAATCTTTTGCCTGAAAAACTTCATCCTTCAGTATGTTATGCAACCCGACTGTCAGTATATCTCTTTTAGAAAGCGATAAACAAGCAACGGAGTTACTGATGTTTGACAATCAAAAGAAAAGAAAATATGTCGCTTAAAAAGATAACATGGATCTCGTGATGAAATGGGGAAAAATGCATCTCTTGACTTTTTTAACAACAAATGTTTATGTAAATTTGATTTGACACCTCTTTCTAAATGAGATGTTATGCGTTTTAACGACTCTTCGGTGGCTTTATTGGGAGGCCACGAGGTTTTCTTTCAAATGCGTTTGCCGTGTGTATGAGGCGGGGGTACGGCAAACGCATTAGAAAAAGCGTCTGCTTTTGGCCCAACGGGATGAGGAGTCGTGAGGCGACTCCGAAGCAAGATATGAATTATGATTTATTGATAACGTGCGCATTGCACAGATTTTCCGGGTTGTTAACGTATGCAGAGTCTTCATTAGAGCCATCATCATGGTGACCGCTTGTAGTCATGATTTTTGCACGTATAAACGATGATATTAATCAATAAGAGCATTTCCCCTACTGATTAACTTCCCTCTAATGCGTTTGCCGTGAGATGGGGTGTAGCTTGACAAGGGGGGAAGGATGGGCTAAGCTGGCGATATGTTTGTGGATCACATACGGATATACGCGAAAGCAGGGAAGGGGGGAAATGGTCTGGCTAGTTTCCGGAGGGAGAAATTTGTGCCGCGAGGGGGTCCGGACGGGGGAGATGGAGGAGATGGAGGAGATGTTGTGCTGGAGGTAAGCAGTGGCGTGAATGATTTGAGACAATACTTTTTTGATCCCAAGCTGGTGGCGACGGACGGGATGCCGGGGATGCACGCGCTTAAGCATGGGAGGAATGGCAAGACCGTGGTTGGCAAGGTGCCGCCCGGCACCATCGTTTACCGGAGCAATGCGACAACCATGCAGGAAGCCTCCTGGATGGAAAAGGAAGGGGAGGAGCTTCAACTCGAACAGATAGCGGATCTCACGGAGGAGGGGCAGACATTCGTCTTATGCGAGGGAGGGAAAGGGGGGCGTGGCAACTGGCACTTCCGCACGGCGACGGATCGCGCGCCCACCGTATTTGAGACCGGAACCGAGGCACAGAGCGGGGTCTTTTTTTTGGAGCTGCGCCGCATAGCCGATGCGGGTTTGGTGGGTTATCCTAATGCCGGCAAGAGTTCCTTACTAGGCGCCCTGTCTCGTGCTACTCCCAAGGTAGCCGCCTATCCTTTCACCACACTCCAACCCGTGGTCGGCGTTGTCCAGAGAGATGACTACACCCGCTGTGTGGTGGCGGACATACCGGGCATCATTGAGGGAGCTTCGCGCAATCGGGGTCTCGGTCATGAGTTCCTGCGGCACATCATGCGTTGCAAGGTGTTGCTTTTTGTGGTGGATATGACCGGATTGGAGCACGATCCCGTGGAGGCCATCCAGACTCTGCGCACGGAGATCAAGCTATACTCTGAAGAGCTTGCTGCCCACCCCTGGGTTATCATCGCCAACAAGATGGACATAACGGAAACGGCGGAGCCTAATCTGAGCATCCTGCGCCAACGTTTCCCCAAAATCGAGATTCTCCCCATCTCTGCCCTCACCGGAGCCGGGATCGATGCGCTCAAATCGCGTCTCTTTGAGCTGGCGTAAAAAACGGACGTGGGAAATTTCGCGTCGTCGGCGCAATCTAGCGAAGCGGCTGCGGAGCTGAATTTTGAAAACAAGCGTGATGTGTGGTGAGAAAGGTTGGTGATGACGCCACGTCATCTTGCTGGCTCTGCAACATCGTCCATGTTTTATGCTTTTCTTTCTCCGAAAAGATGTTAAATTGGAACCATGAAAATGTTCATGACGACAATCGGTGTTGTTGCGTTTGTGAGGATGGTGAGAGAACCGCTTTCAAGCTGTGATTTGATATCACAGCTTATGGAATGACCCCGACAAATTTAAGAAAGAAAGACTTGACAGATGAACAAGACGTACCGGATAGCGGTTTTAGCGGGAGACGGTATAGGACCGGAGGTGATGCGCGAAGCGCTGCGGGTGCTGGATGCAGTGGAGCAAGAATTCTGCTTCAGTACGCAGAGAAAGGAATGCCCTGTCGGAGGTGCAGGGATTGAGGTATGCGGCAAAGCGCTGCCGGAGGACACATTGGCAGCGTGCGAAGCGGCGGATGCCATTTTATTTGGTTCCGTGGGCGGACCGAAGTGGGATAATTTACCGCCGAACGAGAGGCCGGAGCGGGCGGCTCTGTTGCCTCTGCGTAAACACTTCGGGCTTTACGCGAATCTGAGGCCCGGGGTGTGTTTGCCGGAACTCACGAGCGCGTCTCCGCTCAAGGACAAGATTGTTGAGGGAGGGTTTGACATCATGTGCGTGCGTGAGCTGACGGGAGGGATGTATTTTGGGGAGCCGAAATTCTACGGCGAGAGAGAAGGGGAGAAAGTGGCGCTGGACACGATGATCTACCACCGGCACGAGATTGAACGCATTGCTCACATTGCCTTCAAGACCGCACGGGGGAGGAGAAAGCAACTTTGCAGCGTGGACAAGGCAAATGTGCTGAGTTCATCCGTGCTTTGGCGAGAAGTGTTCACGGAACTGGCTGCGCTGTACCCTGATGTGCAACTCAGCCATATGTACGTGGACAACGCCGCCATGCAGCTCGTACGAAATCCGGGGCAATTTGACGTTATCGTCACGGAGAACACCTTCGGCGATATTCTGACAGACGAGATGGCAATGGTATGCGGCTCACTGGGGATGCTGCCAAGTGCTTCCTTGGGTTCTCGCGGGGAGAAGACCTTCGGTCTTTACGAACCCTCCGGAGGGTCGGCTCCGGACATAGCCGGCAAAGGTATCGCTAACCCCATTGCGCAAATTCTCTCCATGGCAATGATGTTGCGCTACTCTCTACAGGAATCGGCTGCAGCAGATGCTGTGGAGTACGCCGTGCGTCACGCCATCTCGAACGGTCTGAGAACCCGAGACCTAGCCACCGGAGCCGATGACGAGTGTGTGGTGGGTACTTCAGAGATGGGAGAAGCTATAAGGAGTTGGATAGGAAAAGGGAATGGGAAATAATGCTCGGGAGAGGTGATCAAATTTTTCTACTTTTTACGGATGAACAAGAATCTGGCGATATAGATCCCAAAGAAAGAATTTTACAACATCTTGTGGCAAAAAAAGATAAAGTGTAGAAAATCTTGGAAAAGATGAAGATAATGCTTGCCAGAGGTCAGCAAAACCGATAAAATGACACCAGGACAAACTAGAGAAGACACATGAAATTCTCACTTGCAAAACAAGTACTATTGGACGGATTGAACCGCGTAGTCGGCGTCGTATCCACACGGCCAAATATGCCTATACTTTCCAATGTGTTGATTGAGGCAACGGATGGGGAACTGAAGCTGACCACGACCAACATGGAACTCACCATACAGGCGAAAGTGCCGGCGCAGGTGGAAACCACGGGCGCTTTCACTCTGCCCGCTAAAAAGCTGCAGAGCATCGTTCGTGAGATGCGCGATGGAGAGGTCAACGTCGAACAGAGGGGCAATACCGTTACGGTGCAGTGTAACCGAGCCAAGTTCAAGTTGTACGGTCTGGTGGCAGAAGAATTCCCGCCGCTGCCCTCTTTCAAGGAGGTGAGGGAATTTGAGGTTCCCCAAGCTATGCTGAGCAAGGGTCTGCGCTACACGGAGTTCGCCATCTCCAACGATGATTCACGCTATGTGCTCAACGGTATCTACACTAGCTTCCAGGACGGGAAGCTCACCCTCGTGGCTACAGACGGACGCCGGTTGGCTCTCTTTGAAAATGAGCTCGAGTTCCCGGAATCTCAGCAGGTGAGCTTCATCCTTCGCAGCCGTGCCGTAGCGGAGCTCTACCGCTTGCTCGGAGATGCCGGGAGTGTGCAAGTGAAAGTTTCCTCCACACAGGTTTCTTTTGAATTGGGCGACACCTTGCTAACCGCAAAACTTATCGAGGGCAACTATCCGAACTACCGTCAGGTGATACCGAGTCGTTACAACGAGCGCATTATGTTGCCGGCGCAGGATCTCAATGAGGCGGTGCGTCGCGTTTCCCTTCTTGCCGCAGAGAAAAAGAATACGGTACTCTTCCATATCGCTCCGGGCGCTATGGAGGTGCAGTCAGGCTCGGCGGACGTGGGTGAAGCGAATGAAGAAGTGCCTATCGATTACAAGGGACGGGAGCTGACGATCACATTCAACGCTGATTACGTGCTTTCTCCTCTTAAGGCTGTAGGCGAAAATGAGGTGAGTATCGACCTCATCGATGCCTCAAGTCCGGGGGTGATGCGGGTGGCGGACGAGTTCCTCTACGTGCTCATGCCGATGCACTCCTCGTGATACACATCTTCAATTTTGAGTGGCAATAAAAGGACTGCTCTCCCGGTGGATGGAGGCAGTCCTTTTTGCTGAGGTACTCGGTACCAGAAGCGACAATCAATATTTTTGTCACTGCGACTTTTGTTAATAGAAACTATGTTTCTTCCCTCGATAAAAAGTAGATTTCCTATTTTAGTAACTATCGTTCGGGTTGGCGGTACCGTGGAAGATGGACACATGAGATTTATGGCTCAAGCGGTATGCCATGAGCTTGCTTCTCGGGGAAGTATTTGATACAATGAAGACAAGATGGAGAGGCGACGGATGACAGGGGTGCTTATGCCGGTGTTTTCTCTGAGGAGGGAGCAGGATGCCGGCATAGGAGATTTGTTGGCGCTGGAAGAGTGGATTGATTGGGCAGCGGAGCATGGGGTCGGTTTTTTGCAGTTGCTGCCGGTGAATGAGCTGGGAGAAGAGGACGCGCCTTCGCCGTACTCAGCGCTCAGTTCCGTGGCGCTGGAACCTCTGTATTTGAGTTTGGAAAGAGTGCCGGGTATGGTAGAGAAGCTGCCGAGGTACCCGGAGGACTTACCGCCTCTCCAGTTGCCGGGCGGAAGAGATAGGGTGGACTATCAGAGGGTAAGGCGGTACAAGGGAAGGCTGTTGCGTGAAGCCTGGGGAAGATTTAAGGCATCCCCGAATCTGAAAAGTGAAAGAGAGGAGTACCTCACGTGGGCAGCAAAGGAGAGTGAATGGTTGCAAAACGATGCGGATTTTCGGGTGCTTTGTCAGGCGTTTGGTTCAGCGGCATGGTGGACCTGGCCTGTGCAGGATACGGACGAGGCACGCCGTTTTGTGGCCAGCGATGAGCAGGCCAGGGAACAAAAAAACTACCGTATGTGGCTCCAGTGGCTCTGCGCGCGAGAATGGTCCATGGTGAGGAAACACGCGGATGAGCGGGGTGTATTGCTCATGGGCGATGTCCCGATCGGGATTTCCGTTGCGAGTGCAGATGTTTTCTTTGAACGCTACTTGTTCGATATGGAATGGAGCGGGGGGGCACCGGCTGAGGGAAACTTTGCGGAGGATCCTTTCACCGCGAAGTGGGGGCAAAATTGGGGCATTCCTCTATATCGTTGGGACGTAATGAAGCAGAATGGGATGGCGTGGTGGAAGAGAAGACTACGCAAACTCACGGAGATTTTCTCCATGTACCGCATTGACCACGTGTTGGGCTTCTACCGCATCTATGCGTTTCCCTGGATGCCTTCGCGCAATGCGGAATTTCTTCCCCTCTCAGCGGATGAGGCGGCCGCGCGCTGTGGTGGGAGAAGACCGGGGTTCCGGCCGCGCCCGGACGACACGGAGGACAACCGCCGCGCAAACTTGATGCAAGGAGACGAACTCCTAGCTTCTCTTGTTCAGGCAACGCCGGGCGTGCGGGTCATTGGAGAGGATTTGGGATGTGTGCCGGACTACGTAAGACCGGACTTATCACGCTTGCGGATAGCCGGATTTAAGATACCGCATTGGGAGTGTGAACCGACCGGAAAAATCATCCGGGGCGATGCGTATAACCCATGCTCGCTTGCGACGTATGCCACGCATGACTTTCCTCCGTTGAGTGTGGATTGGGGGGAATGGTTTGCGAGGGTGCAGGCGGGGCGCGCAGCGGTACTGGATGAGAAGCTGAGTGAGGATGAATTGCGTGAGACTCTCCGTATAGCGCGCGACTGCGGCGCTACTCTCTGCCGCTTGGGCGACTATGCGGGGCTGACGAAGGAGGAGAGTCTGGTGGCGTGGGGGCCGGGTGTTAAGGATGCGTTGTATCGAGCGCTGATGCGGTGTCGGTCGGACTATACGGTAATGCTCTGGACGGAACTTTTTGATGTTCCGGTGCGATTGAATTTGCCCGGGACGCAGGGCGGGAACAACTGGAGACCGCGTATGACATTCACCGCCGGAAAAGCGGCAATGATGCCTCAGAGCAAGTGGATACGAGACATTGCCGCCGAAGGGAAGCGGATTTCCGGACTTGATGTCAAGTAACTTTATCCCCTACAATACACCATCATGAAAACGATCACGCAATATGAATTCGATGTGCCGACCCACACCATTTTCGGAGCCGGCGCCCTGAACAATCTCCACAAGCAAGTCCTTCCCGGCAGGAAGGCCTTGCTCGTCATCTCAAATGGAAAATCGACACGAGCCAACGGTTACTTGGATCGCACCCTTGAGCAACTTCAGCTCGCCGGCGTGCAAGCGGTTATTTTTGACAAGGTGCAGGCGAACCCGCTGAAGGCGACCGTAGAGGAGGGCGGGATCTGTGCTCGGGAGAACGGCTGCGACTTCATCGTAGCGCTCGGTGGAGGTAGCTGCATGGATGCCGCAAAGGGGATAGCAGTGATGGCAACGAATGAGGGTGACCTGTGGGATTACATCGTGCCGGGAACGGGCAAGGGCAAACCCATCACTAACACGCCGTTGCCCATTGTGGCGATAACGACGACCGCCGGAACGGGCTCGGAGACGGATTCGGGCGGCGTGATCACCAATCCGGAGACGCACGAAAAGACGGCGATCTTTGGGCATGATCTCTTTCCCAAGCTCGCCATCGTGGATCCGCAGCTCATGCTCTCCGTCCCGCCTCAATTTACGGCATTTCAGGGCTTTGATGCCCTTTTCCACAGCACAGAGGGCTACATAGCGAACACGGCAAACCTCATCAGCGATATGGTGTCCCTCACAGCCATTGAGAACGTGGGACGACATTTGGCGGCGGCGGTAAAGGATGGCAACTCCATGCCGGATCGTGAATGCGTGGCTTTCGGCAATTGGCTCTCCGGTGTGCAGATGGTGGTGGGGACTTGCACGAGTGAGCATTCGCTGGAACATGCTCTCTCTGCGTATCATCAGGAGCTGCCGCATGGGGCGGGACTCATCATGATTTCGCGTGCGTACTACACGCACTTCATTGAGCGCGGTGCGGCCCCGGAGCGATTCATTCGCATGGCGCAGGCGTTGGGCATGACCGATGCAAAAGATCCGGCTGATTTTGTGCGTGCCCTCGTGAAACTCCAGAAAGCATGCGGCGTGGCAGATCTGAAGATGAGCGATTATGGCATTAAACCGGACGAATTTGAGACCATGGCGCACAATGCAAAGAGTGCGATGGGCTGGTTGTTTGATCATGACCCTCTTCCCCTTTCCATTGAAGATTGTGTAGCCATTTACATGACTTCATACCGTTAAATGTTATCCCCAAGACGATGATGAAAACGACATGGATCAATTGCATGGCGCTGGTGTTGTTGGCGACACAGGCGCTGAGCACAGAACAGGAAACCTCTATGAAAAAGATAACACAGACAGCCGGGCGCGACCAGCTGGGCGAGTTCGCTCCTCAGTTTGCGCATTTTAATGACGACATCCTCTTTGGAGAAAATTGGAACAACGTCGATCTTGATGTGAAAACTCGCTGTATGCTCACCGTGACGGCGCTCATGAGTCAGGGCATCACAGACAGTTCGCTCATCCATCACCTGCAGAATGCAAAGAACAACGGAGTCTCCAAGCCGGAGATAGCAGCACTCATTACTCATGTGGCCTTCTACGCCGGCTGGCCCAAGGCCTGGGCTACTTTTCGTCTCGCTAAGGATGTGTGGAACAAGGAAGACGTCTCTCATGCAACCACTGACAAAGAGAGGCACGCCGCCGCCATTTTCTTTCCCATCGGAGAGCCGAACAATGCTTTCGCCAAGTATTTCACCGGTCAGAGTTATCTCGCGCCTGTTTCCACGGAGCAGGTTAAGATATTTAACGTGACTTTTGAGCCGCGCTGCCGCAACAACTGGCATATTCACCATGCCACCAAAGGCGGGGGGCAGATGCTCATCGGCATCGGAGGACGCGGCTACTATCAGGAATGGGGCAAGGAACCCGTCGAAATCCGCGAAGGCACGGTTATCCATATTCCCGCCAACGTGAAACATTGGCACGGCGCTGCACCGGATTCATGGTTCTCCCACCTCGCTATTGAGATCGACGGGGAGGATACCTCCAATGAATGGCTTGAACCCGTCACGGACGAGGAATATAGCCAGCTTCACTGACGGCTTTCCCTAGGAAACGCATTCTATGGACGATGGACATTGCCTAACCGTCGCCTTGTCGATAGTTCTCCCAAAGGGGGAGGGATAACGACCATGCCTTCGTCCAACTGCCTTGCAGCCATCGGCTTTTTGTAAAATGGGCAACGCTAGGCGGCACCTCCTCCACATGGCGGAGGTGCAGGCTCAATCCTCAACTTCTTCGATACCGTACCGAGAACAGAGTCGCCGCAGGCGCATACGAGTGATCGCATAGAGCGGAGCATGAGTCATTTTTTTTAACAATGCCCTGAAGCAAAAGCCGGGCAAAAAGCGCTCCTGCAGCAACCCGGCATCTCGCATGCATTTCTCGTAACGCTTCCCCTCCATTCTGTAGTTGTAACGCCACGGTTTGTGTTGTCCCCAAAAGTGGAGGATGGCGGGATTGGAAGCTGCTTCTGCGAATTGGCGAAGGGTATAACCTTTGAATTTTTCCACCCCGGGTTTCATGGACAAAATACGCCGGGAATTGCTGTCACTCCAGTTCCAGCGAGGATGAATCGGAAGGAAGCGGTCATGAAGAGCCCCATTGAGTGCATCCTGATCCAGCGCGTAAAGCGGCTTTTCACTGTGTTTTTCGACAAAGTGAAGCACTTTCTCGACGAGATCCTCTCGCCTCATAGCCGCTAAATCCATGAGCAAAACCCCTGCATTAAAATAACCCGGCGAGGAGTGCGGTATCCCTAATTCCGGGAAAAATTCCTTCCCGGGTACAGGGACCTTCTCCAAAACACCCGCCAAAACGCAATCCCCCAAATCCGTCTTCATCAACTCTGCGAGATCCCGGCACACTTGTACGTCGATGTCGAGGTAAAGAGCCCTGTCAACATTCGGTAACATACGGGCAACAAAAATTCGAGCCCATGTAACGCGGGGCAAACGTTTCTTCACCGCCAGTCCCTCCGGCAACATATCTTTAATTTCCACGTAAGAAACCTTATGGCGCTCCCCCGCCCTTCTGACGAGGTTTCTTATGTGCTCAACCTCTCTCTCAGGAATGTTGTCCCCCAGCAGTTGAATATCATACGTCGTTTCTCCATGAGCACAACTGACAAGAGACCAAACAGCTACCGACAACGGTAGCACACCCATCACATCGCTCGCAAAACACACAGTATATGCTCCTTTCATGACATATTTACTTTGAAAGAAATGAAACGGAGCACTTCTACTCTGCCCCCATTTGCTTCTCCGTACCAATATAGCGCATTTGAAATACGCTAGTCAAGTCAATTCCAATCCTTACTATCTCAATTTACTCAAGGAATTCCGGTGATATATGGCTGTTCTTATTACGTCTAAGAAACACCGTTTGCATTAATATTTATTATTTATTATCAATACAATAAATGATATAACTAATGTATTTCAAATATGCTATGATGTGACACGCTCTTGCAAGAGCCAACAGGAGGGGAACTCACAGGACATGAAGACGGTAAAATACTATGCAATCAACCTTCAGCGTGAAGGGGAACAGAGAGAAAATATGCTGCGTCAAGCCCGAGAAAGGGGCATTGAGATTGAAATCACAGCGGCTGTGACAGGACAAAACCTCTCAGAGTGTGAGCGTGCAGATTATGACAGAAAGAAACGTTTAAAGTTTTTTCCCCGCGAGCTCACTGACGACGAAATTGCTTGCATCGCCAGCCACCGCAAAGCGTTGCAGACATTCTTAGAAAGCAATGCGGACTACGGTGTTATTCTGGAAGATGACACTGAGCTGCATCCTCATTTCATAACGGCTATTTAAGAAGTTACGGAACATCGGCACGGCTGGGAAGTGGCAAAGCTCTATACCAATGAAGGCACTCTGTATCCTCTCATGAAGCCGGAGGATGCCGCTGCGGCTCGAGCAAACGCCGGGGTAGAGGTTGTTCTTCCGAGAAAGATCATGTGGAAAACCATGGGGGGCCTCTATTCCCGCAAAGGAACTCAAAAAGTTCTCGATGGTATGCAACGCTTTTGAAGACCGACAGACCCACAGATCGGTCTCATTTTGCTCACACGGCGCATCCCCACTCTAGGTATCTCCCCCAGCCCCATTGTTGCCTCGACATTGGACGAGGTGAGCACCATTGATCCAAAAAGTGCCGGCGAAAAGCGCTGGCAGAATATCCCCAGACGTTCCGTTATGCAGTATTTTCGTTACCGACTCCATGTGCTGCTCATTGCCTTCGCCAAGTCACGTATGCGCGCCCTCATGCGTCGTCGGCTCACTCGTGGCTCAATCGGAAGCGTTTTTCTGTTTACGAATAGCGATGAACAAAGCCGGGGAGGTGGCAGCGCGTAACTCCGGGCGCTTTCCCCGTAGCAACGACGTGTGATTTTACCCACCACCTTCGCTCTCGCTCCGCATTCCCGCGCGTAGCGCGCTAAAATTCAAATCGTAAATCGTAAATAGCAAACGCATTTCCAATGCGTTTGTCCTGGCTTTTGTCCGGCATTAAATCCCCGGATCCAACTTGTCGAAGAGATCCAACTGGGTTATGTCCGCCATGGGTTTCGCGTGCGGCAGCTCCCTTCCCTGCGGAGCACCTGACTTGCGGCGTCTTTTTGATGGCGAGGGTGGGGAGGGCTCTCGCATGGACGCACTCATTTCCAGGTGCGTCAGGATACGCTTGGCTCGTTCAATGATGGGAGCGGGCAATCCCGCCAAACGCGCCACTTGAATGCCGTATGATTTGTCCGCCGGTCCCGGCAGTACCTTGCGCAAAAAGATGATCTCCTCTTTCCATTCGCGTACTTCCACATGCCAATTGGACACGCCGGGGTGAGTCTCCTGCAAATCCACCATCTCATGGTAATGCGTAGCAAACAGGGTACGCGCCCCGATGACGTCATGCAGGTGTTCCGCCACAGCCCATGCGATAGAGAGGCCGTCGTATGTCGCTGTTCCGCGCCCGATTTCATCGAGGACAACGAGGGAACGTTCACCGGCATTGTTGAGAATCATGGCTGTCTCGCTCATCTCCACCATGAAGGTGGACTGCCCACCCGCTATGTCATCACTCGCTCCCACTCGGCAAAAGATCCGATCCACCAGCCCGATGTGCGCCTCCGCTGCAGGCACATAGGAGCCCATCTGAGCCATCAGAACGATGAGCGCCACCTGTCGAATGTAGGTGGATTTACCTGCCATATTGGGACCGGTTAGAATAATAACGCGATTCTGCTCCTCATCCATTTCGGTATCGTTCGGCACAAAGGAGGAATCCTGTTGCACCTGTTCGATAACCGGATGCCGCGCGTCCTTGAGGTGCAAGGAACGACTTATGTCTAGGAAAGGACGGCAGTAGTTGTGGAGTCTCGCCGTCTCCGCCAAACTCAGCAGCACATCCAATTCCGCTAAAGCACGCGCACTCCGCTGGATGTCGCCCAAGTAATTCCCCACCTCTGCGCGCAGACGGCCGAATATTTCGTACTCCAGCTGTCGCGAACGCTCATCCGCACCCAAGATGGTACTCTCCATCTTTTTGAGCTCCTCGGTGACAAAGCGCTCGGCGTTGGCCAAAGTTTGCTTACGCTTGTAATGCTCCGGCACCTTGGCATAATGCGCTTTTGTCACCTCAATGTAGTAGCCGAAAACGTTGTTGTAACGGATCTTGAGTGAGTCAATTCCCGTGGCTTTCCTCTCCCTCGCCTCCATCTCCGCCAGCCATACCTTCCCCTCTCGCGAAGCGCTGCGCAACTCATCCAACCGCTCATCATATCCGTCACGTATCATTCCACCCTCCTTGATGGTGACGGGAGGCTCGTCCACCAAGGCGAGGGAGAGCAGCTCCGTCAATTTGGAGAAGTCTCCGACATCATCGCGAAGTGAAGCCAGGCGTTGCTGCTTCGCTGCAAGCGCCTCCAAATCCTGCGTCACATCCGGAAGTCGCGACAGCGAAATGCCGAGCCCCAGCAAATCGCGCGCATTGCCTGCCCCCTGAGAAAGGCGCGAGGAGAGACGTTCAAGATCCCGCACCCCCTTGAGAGAATCACGCAGCTTGCTCATCAAAAAAGGCTCCTCCAAAAACGCTGAGATGATGTCCTGACGCCGGGTGAGTTCCTCAAGATCGCAGATAGGATGCAGCAACCATTCGCGTAACAACCGAGCGCCCATCGGAGTTCCTGTGTTGTTCAACACACCGAGAAGAGTGTTTTTCACACCGCCTCTTGCCTCCACCAAGTCGAGATTGCGGCGACTGGCCGTATCGATGAGCACCACCCGCGCGGTCGGGCGTAGGGTGAGTCTCTGCAGGTGATCCGTGCTGCGTCGCAACTGGTGTTTGAGGTAATGCAGGATAGCAGCGGCAGCCCCGAGCGCCGCACTCAAATGGGCACAGCCGAATCCCTCGAGAGAATGCACATGGAAATGACTTTCCAACGACCCCTTGGCAAGGTTAGGCAGAAACGCATAACCATCGTACTTGAGTGTCACAGGCAGGGTTTCAAAGTCTTCCATCTGTTCCTCACTCACAAGCAACTCGCGAGGCCTTAATCGCTCAATCTCCTCCGTCAAGGCCTCCTTGCTCTCGTAATCTGCCACACTGAACTCCCCCGTGCTGTGGTCCGCGCACGCCAACCCCCATGTCTTCTTGTCGTGGTAACATGCAACAATGTAGTTGTGCTCCCCGGCAGCGATCTGAGTCATGTCCGCAGGCGTTCCGGCCGAGATGATCTGCGTAATTTCCCGTTCCACCAACTTCCCCGGCACAGGTGTCGTCATCTGCTCCGCGATCGCCACCCTCTTTCCCATCTTGACGATCTGGCTGATGTATCCCTCCGCCGCGTGATACGGCACGCCGCACATCGGAATACTCTGCCGCTTTGTCAATGTCAAACCAAGCGCTTGTGAGCATTCCAGCGCGTCCTCAAAAAACATCTCGTAAAAATCCCCCAGCCGGAAAAACAGCCAGACGTCACTCGGCAGTGTCTGCTTCATTCGCAGATACTGATCCATCATCGGGCTTATCGATCCGCTCTCCCCCATAAACAGTACGTCCTGCAGTATATCCCCGACCCCCGTTTTTTTCAAGTTTTTTCACGAATTTCCCCACTCATCCAAAGCCTCTACCATGCGCCTCACAACCACTTGCTCCGGAGGAAGAGAAGACCGGTGAGACCGCACATCCGTCCCAAGAAAAAGCGATGCCCAATAGGTATTTAACGGCAGATGATGTAGCATATCTCATTGGTTATTTACGATATACGATTTACGAATTGAATGTTAGCGCGCTCCTCGCGGAGGATTCTCAGAGTTATGCCATGCCGTCTCCCTGGCTTTGCAACATTGACGCCTCGGCACCACACTGCCTCATCACACTCCGCGTGTTGTTTCAAAATTCCGCTGCGCTTTCGCTCCGCATATCCCGCGCCGGATGGCGCGCGTACTTTCCAAATCGTAAATCGTAATTATAACACCTCTAAAAACTCGTTTTTTAGATAGCGGGCAATCGATGGTGCGTATCCTCTCGGGCATTTTTCCCATTTTCCCCCTCAAAATCTTCCCATTTCCCCCATTTTTCCCTTTTTTTGACTCCTTTCTCCTCAACTTTTTTTCTCTCGTTTTTCACCCTGGTAGTTTTTAGAGGTGCCAAATTCGTAATTCGTAAATAGGGCAAACGCCCCCGCGTTTGCTCTTTCAGCCTTTCTAATAGTTGGTTCTAACTCCTTGCCTTCCCTCTCTCGCGAGCATATTCTCGGCAGCATGATGAAAAACGGAGTCATGATGCAGTACTTTGAGTGGTACTTGCCCAACGATGGAAATCTGTGGAAAAAGCTCGCAGAGGATGCGCCTCATCTCTCGAAAATCGGCGTCACCGCAGTCTGGGTGCCACCCGCCTACAAAACCACAGAGCTTGGAGGCGTGGGCTACTCCACTTACGATCTCTACGACTTCGGAGAATTCGATCAAAAGGGTTCCGTGCGCACCAAGTACGGCACCCGCGAGGAGTTTGACGCGGCTATCCGAAGTCTCCATAAACAGGGTATCAAGGTGTACCTCGACGCCGTTCTCAATCATAAAACAGGAGCTGACGAGAAAGAGACTTTTTACGTGAAGAGGGTGAGTGCAGAAAACCGCTACGAGGAGCTTGGTGATGCGTACGAGATTGAAGGTTGGACTCACTTTACTTTTCCGGGACGCGGCAAGAAATACTCGGACTTTGAATGGCATTGGTATCACTTCTCCGGGATTGATTATGACGCACGCCGAGACGAAAGAGGCATTTTCAGGATAGAGGGAGAAGGAAAAGGTTGGAGCCGCAATGTGGATCAAGAAAAGGGAAATTACGACTATCTCATGTTTGCCAATGTCGATTATAAGCATCCGGAAGTCGTGCGGGAGGTTACGCGCTGGGGTGAATGGGTGATCCGAGAGTTTCATCTGGACGGCTTCCGTATGGATGCCGTCAAACACATCTCACGCGATTTCGTTGCAGGCTTCCTGCGCAACGTGCGTAAGAATTTTCAGCACGAAGTTTACGCCGTCGGCGAATGCTGGAAAAACGATGACGGTGAACTCTCCTTCTTCCTCAACGAAACCGAAGAACAACTGGATCTCTTTGATGTCCCCCTCCATTTCAACCTCCATGAAGCCTCACAGAAGGGACCGGATTATGACCTGAGGACCATCCTGCAAGGCACCCTCGTGCAAACTCACCCAACCCTTGCCGTCACCTTTGTGGATAACCACGACTCCCAGGCGGGGCAATCCCTGGAATCTCCGGTGGCGGACTGGTTCAAACCCGCGGCCTACGCCCTCATCCTGCTGCACAAAGAAGGCTACCCTTGTATTTTCTACGGGGATTACTACGGCGTAGGGGGAGAGAACTCCATCCACCGAGGAGTGATCGACACCCTTCTGAAAGTACGTCGCGAGCGTGCCTACGGCGAGCAGTGGGATTATTTTGATGAACCCCATGTTATCGGATTTGTACGCAGCGGAGATGAGCAACATCCCCACTCCGGTCTGGTTGTGCTGATTTCCAACCAAGGCGATGGAGAGAAAACAATGAACGTGGGCAAGCTGCACGCCGGTGAACGCTGGCTGGAAGCAACAGGGTGCTACCCCAATGAGCAAATCACCATTGATCCCGAAGGCAACGCTACTTTTCGCGTCCCTGCCGGCAAAGCGGCTGTCTGGCATAACACGGCTGAACCCTGAGGCAACGAAATGACACGGCATCTGGCATGAAGATGCTATAAACTCACGCACATTTCAACAGTTTTTTAAGGAGATAGGGAGATACCGATCTGCCCGTATTATTTCAAAACAACCACTCGTTTTATTCTGTTCGACGTCCATCTGATGAGAGATTGACGGATTGACAGCAAGGAGACTCTTATGGTATAAGCGCGAGAGTCAAAATAGGTTGCGAGAGAAGGGCTATGATGACACTAGAAATATTTCGGAAAAAGATTGCAGCGGGTGAACCGTTGGAGGGAGAAGAGATGATCTCCTTTATGAGAGCGCAGAGCGATGCCGCACGGCGCATCCTGTGCGAACTGAACAATGCCTACCACACGCCGGAAGAGGTGCAGAAACTCTTTGCGCAACTGACGGAGCAGGAGCCGGACCCCACCTTTACCCTTTTCCCTCCCTTCTACACCGACTTCGGACGTAACATTCACGTGGGAAATCGTGTTTTTATCAACTCCTGCTGTCAGTTTCAGGATCAAGGAGGCATCTTCATCGGGGATGACTGTTTGATCGGTCACAGTGTCATTCTCGCCACGCTGAACCATCATTTTGCCCCGGAGCAGCGCCAAAATCTCTCCCACGCTCCCATCCGGATAGGTCGCGGGGTGTGGGTGGGTGCTCGTGTCACGGTATTAGCCGGAGTGACCGTAGGTGACCACGCCATCCTCGCTGCCGGCGCTGTCGTGACCAAGGATGTACCGGCACGCACCATCGTCGGCGGTGTACCCGCTCGAGTATTGCGCCGCCTTGACGACAAGGAGAACTAGTCACAAGTTTTCCACTAGAGGGGGAGTTCCAACCCATCGTATGCAGAGTGCATAAAATCCGGAAGATAGTTTTCAAGGGAGTCGTATTCCAAGCGGTGGCCGGAATGGGTGATGTAGCCAACGCGAGGTTGAAGTTCACGCATGAGGGCAATGGTCTCGTCCACGCACAGGTGGGTGCGATGCTGTGGGAAGCATAGCCCGTCCATCGCCAGCGCATCGAGATGACGCAGCAACGGAGCCGAGTCCGCAGGAAGCGTCTTGATATCCGGAACGTAGCCGAAAGAAGATTGATCAGCATTTCGAAAAACATACCCGTAGGTTTCCACTTGGGCATGAATCACCGGGACAGGTTGCACATCAATATCACCCACTCGAAAAGGTTTCCCCGAATGGCAGATGCATTTTGCCCGCACGTAACCGCGGTATGACTGTTTCTCCATCAGAGCCCAAGGGTACATCGCGCGCAAGCGGGCAAGACACTGCTCGCCGGCGAAAAGAGGGAGCGCTTCCTCTCTGTCCCAGCAGAAAGCCCGCAAATCATCGAACCCTGCCACGTGGTCAAGATGCTCATGAGTGTACAAGACCGCATCAATGGCGCTCAAGTTGTAACGTAGAGCTTGGGCACGGAGGTCGGGTCCTGAATCCACGAGGATGGAGGTGGAGCCGGAGGTGACGAGGATGGAAGAGCGCAGTCGCTTGTTGCGCGGGTTGGCAGAGGTACATATCTCACAGTTGCAGCCTATAACGGGCACACCTGTCGAGGTTCCACTGCCAAGAAAAAGTACCTTCATCGTCAATTTTGGGGATTGCTTTCCGGCGGCATTATGCCATAATAAACAGACAACGAAAAGCAAATTATGCTAGCGCTCCTCAAGATACGCAACCTCGCTCTCGTGGATGAACTGGTGTGGGAACCGGGGACGGGTTTCTTGAGTGTGACCGGCGAAACAGGGGCGGGAAAATCCGTCATCATGGGGGGAATTTCGCTCGCTCTCGGAGAACGAGCCGACAAAAGTTGCATCCGCAGCGGAGCCAAGGAATGTACGCTGGAAGCACTCTTCTCCCTGCCTCACCCGGAAATTCTCAACGCGCGGCTGGAGGAAGCGGGAGCTCCCCCCTGCGAACAGGGAGAACTCATCATCCGACGCATCATCACCCCTACCTCTACCCGTCAATTCATCAATAACTCACCGGTGACTCTCAGTCTGTTGCGCCACGTTTGTTCCGGACTTGTGGATATGCACCATCCGGATTCACCGCGCTCACTCACCTCTCAAGAACGTCAGCTCACCCTGCTGGATGCCTTTGCTGAGGCCGCATCCCAAGTGGCAGAGTTCGAGCGCGCCTATCGCGAATGGAGAGAAGCCTCAGTTGCTCGACAAGCCCTAGCAGAGAGCGAAGCAGCTAACGAACGGGAATTGGATTTTCTGCACCACCAAATCGACGAAATCGAACAAGCCGGCTTCACCGAACAAGAGGTGCAGATCTTAGAGGAACAGTGGCAGCGCGCACGCAACGCGGGAAAATTACGGGATGCAGCGGCGCCCATCATTCAGCTGCTGGATGGCGACGAGGAGGCAGTGCTGGGTCGCTTACGCCAAGCTGTGAAGCGGGCTCGTGAACTGGAGCGATTGGACGCCGCGTGCACCACCTGGTTGAAACCGATGGAGGCAGCTGTGGAAACGCTTGATGACGTGGCGGCAAACGCCGAGGGCTACATGGACGCGCTCTGTGACAACCCCTCCGAGCTGACCCGACTGGAGGAACGCATCAGCCTGCTGGACACCCTGCGCCGCAAGTACGGCAACGACTGGGCGAGCATCAACGCACACCTTGAAACTTGCCGCGTCCGACTGAATGAGTTAGATAGCCGTGACGAACTTCTGGCAAAACTTGCTGAGCAGGAGAAAGAAGCTCATATCCTCATGAAAAAAGCCGCGGAAGAGCTTTCCGCCAAGCGCCGCAAAGCCATCCCCCGTCTGGAGAAAAGTTTTTTGACTCACGCGGCACACCTCGGATTCCGCCAAGCCCGCTTCAAGGTGAAACTCATCGAACTCCCGGAACCCGGTCCGCACGGAGCGGAAGACGTGGAATTTCTCTTCGGACCCAACCCCGGCGAACCTCTGAAGGCTCTCCGTCTCATAGCTTCCGGTGGCGAATTGGCGCGCGTGATGCTCGCGCTGAAGAGTGCGTTAGCCAAGCAGGACGACACTCCCTTGCTGCTCTTTGATGAAATTGATGCGAACGTTGGAGGCGAGATAGCGCGAGCCGTGGGAATGAAGATGCGCGAGCTGGGTGAGCAACATCAGGTCATCGCCATCACCCACTTTCCCCAGGTTGCCGCACTCGCGGAGCATCACTACCTCATTTCCAAGATTCTGCAAAAGAATCGCAGCGTCTCTCATCTTGAAGAAGTCACCGGCAAAGCACGTATCGCGGAGATTGTCCGGATGCTTGGTTCCTCAGGCTCTGCGGCCGAGGCTCACGCACGCGATCTTCTCAAATGGGGGAACTGAGCAGGGCAAACGCATTGGAAATGCGGTTGCCTATTTACGATTTACAAGGCGCCCGACAGTCCCGTGTAGGGCGCACGCGTAGCGGGCGGTAAGGGCGATTGGACAAAAGCGCAGCTTTTGCCCTTTGAGGTGAAAACTGCCGACGGGTGTGAGGCAGGTTAGCCAAAAGCAACCCCTTTTGTTCCAACGGGATGAGGAGTCGTGAGGCGACTCCGAAGCAAGAGGCCGTGTGGTGCCGACGAGTCAATTTGTGATTTGAATTTTAGCGCGCTCCGCGCGGGAGTGTGGATCTGAAATATCCTTGATCGGGAAAAAGATTGATTTTGGAGGATAAGGAGGTATACTTTCGCGGCAAGGATCGAATATGCTCACCATCAAACACCTCACCAAGGCTCATGCCGGACGGACCCTCTTCAGCGATGCGGAACTGGTCGTGAACTGGGGAGAACGAATTGCCCTGGTGGGACCGAACGGAGCCGGAAAATCCACCCTTTTTCGCATGATACTTGGGGAGGATGCCCCGGACGAGGGAGAAATCCAGCGAGATGAATATGCCACCATCGGCTACTTGCCGCAGGAAGCGGGCGACCCCACCGATCGTACGGTGCTGGAGATAGCCATGAGCATCAACCCGGAAATGGGCAGTGCCATCCGCACCATGACCGAATGTGAAGCAAAGGGAGACCACGCCAGTGAAGCCTACGCCCACGCTATCGACACCTTCAGCGCCCATGACGGATACCGACTCGAACCCAAAGCAAAACGCATTCTTAAGGGATTGGCTTTCAAGGATAGCGACTTTTCCAGACCGGCGCGGGAAATGAGCGGAGGCTGGGTGATGAGGGCGCATTTAGCACAACTGCTGGTAGCAGAACCGGATCTGTTGATGCTCGACGAGCCGACGAACCACTTGGATCTGATGAGCCTGCTGTGGCTGAGGCGTTATTTGAAGAACTACCCCGGAGCCATCCTCATGATCTCTCACGATCGTGACTTCATGGACGAACTTGTCGAAACGGTATATGATATTGAAAACGAGAAGCTTATACGATACACAGGAAATTATTCAACCTTTATCGAACTCAAGGAACAGAGGTATGAATTGCTGTTGGCAGCGTGGAGAAACCAGCAACGTGAAATTGCCCATATTGAATCATTTGTGGATCGTTTCCGCTCTGTAGCATCAAAGGCAGCCCAAGTGCAGAGTCGCATCAAGCAACTCGAAAAAATCCAACGAATTGAAAAACCGCGTCCCGCTCGCAAGGTCTTCAAGTTTATCTTTCCACAACCGCAGCGCAGTACCCAGCGAGTCATTGAATTGGAGCACGTATCGCAATCTTATGGTGACCGCCGAATATACAGAGACCTCAATCTCCTTGTGGAGCGCGGACAGCGTA
Organism: uncultured Akkermansia sp.; assembly: GCA_947628035.1. Taxonomy (GTDB): domain Bacteria; phylum Verrucomicrobiota; class Verrucomicrobiia; order Verrucomicrobiales; family Akkermansiaceae; genus Akkermansia. Next base: position 21,955 of record CANQYL010000020.1, read on the forward strand.
TCGTGCTCGTAGGACCAAACGGAGCGGGAAAATCTACCCTCCTCAAGATACTGGCAGGGATCATCCCCATTGACGGAGGAAAGCGAACGGTGGGAACCACAACCCGGATCGGCTACTTTTCTCAAATGCGCTCGGAAAACCTGACCCCGAACTACACGGTGCTTGAGGAGATCATGAACGCGGATCCGGAACTGCGAGAGGAGGAAGCGCGCGGAGTGCTCGGCTCTTTCCTCTTCCGCAGGTTGGATGTGGAGAAGCGTGTGGAGGTTCTCTCCGGCGGAGAAAAATCACGTCTGAGCCTCGTCAAGTTCCTGGTGAACCCACCGAACCTCCTGCTCATGGATGAGCCCACCACTCACCTGGATCTCATGAGCGTAGAAGCCCTTTCTCAAGCACTCAAGCGCTATGAAGGAACCCTCGTCTTCATCTCCCACGATGTCCATTTCATCCGCTCTCTCGCGGAGAAAACCCTGCATATCAACCAAGGCGTGCTCACTCCGTACGCCGGAGGCTACGACTACTATCTCGAAAAGTCCGGCATCATGGATGCCGACCTTGCGATGGATCAATAAGACGGGGTGATGAATTGCTTCGGCGCATCTCGGTTGTCCCCTTTATTCAGACAACTTTGCGAGTCGGACAAGCAATCCTGCAATCACCGGACGTCCTACCTGGCAGAAATCATCGCGAACGATTGATTTTTAAGGCGTTTATCTTGCGTCTACTTTCCGAGACTTGCTATTTTCAGGGGTATGTGGTAGAGTGAGGTCATGGCATTTGCGCACCTTCACGTACACACCGAGTACTCCCTACTGGACGGGATGATTCGAACAAAGGATCTGATAGAAAAGTGTGCGCAAATGGGAATGAATTCAGTGGCGATAACTGACCACGGCAACGTGTTCGCGGCCATTGAATTCATGGTGAACGTGAAGAAGCACAACAAGGAGATCCGCAAGTGGAACGCTGAGCACCCCGAGGAGAAAAAGCCGTACTTTAAACCAATTTTGGGATGTGAAATCTATCTTTCTCCCACTCCGCTCAACGTCAAAAAACAGATACCCGGCAGAAAAAAATACACGCATCTCGTCCTGCTCTGCGAGAACAACATCGGCTGGGCTAACCTCATTAAAATTGTTTCCCGAGGACACTTGGATGGTTTTTACTACAAGCCGAGGGTCGATATGGCGACGCTCCGGGAATTCAGCCGTGGATTGATCTGTTTGACGGGATGCGTCTCCGGACCGATGCAGGAGTGGATTCTGCAAGGTCAGTCAGAAAAAGCGGAGGAGGTGTTGTTGGAGCTGCGGGATGTTTTCGGAAAAAACAATCTTTTTGTGGAGCTGCAAAACCACGAACTTGATGACGAAATGCGCTGTACGCCGGAGCTCGTACGGCTCGCACGCAAGCACGACGTCCCTCTCGTGGTGACCAACGATGCACACTTCCTCAACGCAGCAGACCACGATGCGCATGACATCCTGATCTGCGTTGGCACGGGTAACAGACGCACGGATGCAAAGCGTATCCACTACCCCGGTAGCTCGTACCTGAAAAGCGAGGAGGAGATGCGTGAGCTCTTCCCCGATTACCCCGAAGCATACGAAAACACGGTGCGCATCGCCGAGAGATGCAACACCTCCATTAAACTCGATTCCACCTCAACAGCGCGTTACCCAGAATTTGCACCACCGGACGGGACACCACGCGAGGAATACCTGCGCAAGATATGCTACGAAGGACTGATTCAGCGCTACGGAGAGGAGAGGGCGAAAAATGACACCGAACTACGGGAGCGACTGGAAAAGGAATTGGGTATCATCAACCAACTGCGCTTCGCAAGTTATTTCCTCATTACGGCTGACTTCATCAATTGGGCAAAAGACCACGATATCCCCGTAGGTCCGGGTCGCGGATCGGCAGCCGGCTCACTGGTGGCGTACTGTATGCGCATCACCAACATCGACCCCATGCAATTTGGGCTCCTCTTTGAGCGTTTCCTCAACCCCGAGCGTGTCAGTCCGCCGGATATCGATATCGATTTCTGCCAGACGCGACGACCGGAGGTGATCGACTACGTGCGTCGCAAGTACGGCGAACGAGCCGTGTCCCACATCATCACCTACGGTACCATGGGAGCCAAATCCGTCATCCGAGACGTAGCGCGCGTGCTGGATCTTCCATACGCTGACAGCGACCGGATCGCTAAACTCATCGAGAGCGGTCCCAAGGTCACCTTGGAAAGCAGCTACAAAGCCAGTGAGGATCTTCGCCATATTGTTGAAAATCCCACCTATGGTGAAGTGTGGAAGTACGCCCGCAAGTTGGAGGGAACCATTCGCAACGTGGGTATGCATGCGGCGGGAGTTGTTATCGGCGATCGCGCGCTGGATGAATACGTGGCTTTGACCCGTGACGATCTCGGGAACCCGAAGGGTGAAGTGGTGGCGCAGTGTGACATGGGAGCCATCTACAATGCAGGGTTGCTCAAGATGGACTTTCTGGGACTTAAGACCCTCACCGTCATGAAAGACGCAGAGACGTACGTGAGGCGAAGGGTGCCAGACTTCCGATACGATGAAGTGGACATCGCGGATGCAGAAACGCTAGCCCTGTTGAACCGAGGTGACACGATGGGCGTCTTTCAGTTGGAATCCGGCGGCATGGTGGACACCTGTCGTCGCTACGGCATCGACAAGATTGATGACATCATCGCGCTCTTGGCGCTGTACCGCCCCGGGGCTATGGAATTCATCAAAGATATGGTGGCCGTAAAGAAAGGGGAAAAGAAAGCAGAGTACGAGCATCCACTGCTGGAGGAAGTAGCCGGTCCCACTTACGGCGTGATGATTTACCAGGAACAGGTGCAGGAAGCAGCCAAGCGCTTGGCCGGCTACAGCCTGGGAGCAGCGGACTTGTTGCGACGTGCTATGGGACATAAGGACGAGCAAGAAATGCGTGAGCAACGCACCCGCTTTGTGCGCGGATGCAAAGAGACGAACGACATTGATGAAAAAACAGCCAACGCCATTTTTGATAAAATTCAAAAGTTCGCCGGCTATGGCTTCAACAAATCACACTCCGCCTGCTACGGACATATCTCCTACTGGACGGCATATCTGAAAGCTCATTTCCCGGTCGAGTTTCTCTGCGGTCTCATGTCCAACGAAGCGACAAACGAAAAGATCGGCATCTTCATTCAGGAAGCAAACCGCATGGGCATTGAGGTGCTGGGACCCTGCGTGAACCGGTCGGCAGGAAAATTCCAACCCGAAGTCATGCCCAACGGACGCTTAGCCGTACGCTTCGGGCTCTCCGCCGTGAAGAGTCTCGGTTCCGACACGGTCAATAGCATTGTGGAAGAACGGCAAAACAATGGTCCCTACAAGAGTCTGGATGACTTCTGTCTGCGTATTCCTCCGCAAAATATGCGACGTAACCAAATTGAAGTGCTGGTCCAATGCGGCGCGTTTGACTGGATGCATGAAGCACGTGCACAGGTGTTTGAGGACATTGATCGATGTCTGAACAACGCGGCGACGGTACATAGAGACAACGAATCTGGACAGATGGCTCTCTTTGACATGAGCTCCGGCATCGGTGAAGCTACAGTGGTAGAATCCTCCGTACCGGAGTGGCCCAGAGATCGGAAACTTGACCAAGAAAAAAACCTCACAGGCGCCTATTTCACCGGCAATCCGCTGGACTCCATGCGTGGCATCATTGATCAACCGCGCTATCTCTCCATCGGTGCCCTCCCGGAACTCTCTAAAGACGACATCGCCAACCAAAAGGAAATGGCCGGCATGATTCGCTCCATCAACGTGCGCTCAAGCAAGAGTTCCAATCAACGTTTTGCCGTGCTCTCTGTGGAAGATTTTACCGGTAACACGGAGGTTGTGCTCTGGTCGGATGCCTACGCAAAAGCATCTGCTGTGGATGGTCTTCTTCAAGAGGGTAACTTTGTCCGCTTCCGTGCACGCATCACCGAAGATGATCGCAACCCGGGCAGCAAACGCGTGGCAGCCAACGGTCTTGAGCTACTCACCCCTCACACTCGCAAAAAACACGGAAAGGAGCCTCCCTTCTACGGCATCTCTCTGCTCACATCCCGCCACGATTCCGGCGATATTCAACTCATCCGCAAAATTCTCGGCGAACACCCGGGCAAGGTACCCGTCCGCATCACTTTCCGCAATTCCCTCGGGAACGAAGCCCACATTGAACTTGGTTCTGCCTTCTCTGTCGAACCCTCTCCCGAACTCGACAAGAAACTTTCGCTCTTCTCCTAACCCGGGAGAAAGTGAGATACCAAGCACACCTACGCTTGTACGCAGTGCAAGTGTTAATCTTTTTCCACCTCTTCCAATTCCAGGATAGCAGAAGTATGGTGACAAGCGTGATCGAGGGCTACGTTTGAAACGTAGTCCTCATCCTCAATAAAATGGTACGCATCACAATAGCGGCATTCGAGAATTGTTTTTTCTACAATGCATCCGCAGAGCGCACAGACCTTGAAATCAGCCGGGGTAGCGGCAGCCCGAGCTGCAATTTTGTGGTAGGTGCCTTTGGGAATCATGGTGAAGGAAAAAGTTAATCGTTTCCTTTCCCCGAGCAATGCTTTCGACGGTGCAACGCAGTGATGTTATTCCGGTTGGATGCTCATAACTCCACACAACTCCAAGGTAAGCCGTATTGATTGAGAGCCTCCATAAAGGGGTCGGGGTCATTCTGCTCCATGTTGTAAACCCCTTTTCCGTCCCAAGTTCCGGAGAGGATGAGGCGACCGCCTATGGCTGCCGGCACGCCGGTGGTGTAGGAAATGGCTTGGGAGCCCACCTCGTGGAAACACTTCTCGTGGTCGCAGATGTTGTAAATGTAGATTTTCTTATCCTTGCCATCCTTCTTCCCTTGAATGACACAACCAATACAGGTTTTACCGTGGGTTGTCTTGCCGAGGTCGCCCGGGTTCGGCAAGACGGCCTTGAGAAACTGGAGTGGCACTATTTCGATGCCGTTGTAGAGGACGGGATCAATACGCGTCATGCCGACATTTTTCAGCACGGTAAGGTGGTTGATGTAGTTCGGCGAAAAACTCATCCAAAACTGAGCGCGCTTGATGGTAGGGATGTGGCGCACGAGGGACTCCATCTCTTCGTGGTACATGCGATAGATTTCGTATGTGCCGACATTCTCCGGACAAGTGAAAGATCTGTGCAGACTCATTGCCGGGGTCTCTACAAATCGCCCGTCCTCCCAGTGACGACATGGCGCCGACACCTCACGAATGTTGATCTCCGGGTTGAAGTTTGTAGCAAAGGCCTGTCCATGGTCGCCACCGTTCACATCGATGATGTCCAGATACTCAATCTCGTCAAAGTGGTGTTTGAGAGCCCACGCGGTATAGACGTTGGTCACACCGGGGTCAAAACCCGAGCCCAGCAAGGCGTACAACCCCGCCTCACGAAAACGATCTTGGTACGCCCATTGCCAACTGTACTCAAACTTCGCTACGTCGCGCGGCTCGTAGTTTGCCGTATCCAAGTAGTTGCACCCCGCTTCCAGACAGGCATCCATGAGCGGTAGATCCTGATACGGCAGAGCGACATTAATCAAAAGCGAGGGCTGCACCTCGCGCAACAACGCCACAGTAGCAGCCACGTCATCGGCATCGACCTGATGCGTGGTGATAGACACATTCTCTCGCGTCAGGACATCAGCGGCTATAGCATTACACTTGCTCAAAGTACGGGAAGCAAGGTGTATCTCATGGTACACATCCGTCATCTGCGCGCATTTATGCGCAACCACGTGCCCCACTCCGCCCGCGCCGATAATGAGAACGGTATTTTTTTTCATGGAGATCAGGCGTTGTACATCTTCGCGTAATATTCGTCTGCCATGCGATCGGAATCAAACGCCGGAATGATGTCGCGCATAGCGTTGAATACCAGTTCTGTCCAGCCATCCGGATCATCGTAATACAGCGGCAGCACCTTCGTTTCAAGAAGGCTGTAAAAGTTGTCGCGATCCGAACGATCCCGCGCCTCTGGAGGCAACCCAGCCTTTGCCTCCGGTATGATGAAGCAATTCTGTCCGTCGCGGGCAAATTCTCGCACCCAGCCATCGTTGGTGGAGACGGTGATGGAACCGTTCATGGTGGCAGACATGCCGGAAGTACCGGAGGCTTCTCGGGTAACGACCGGATTGTTCAACCAGATGTCAGAGCCATTTTTGAGAAGGCGAGAAAGCTCCAGTTCATAACCGGTGAGCACAGCGCAACGCGGATACTTATTACTCAATTCATTAAGCTTGTTGAAAATGTCCACCGCCGCAAAATCCGTAGGATACGGCTTACCAGCCCATATCATTTGTACGGGACGATTCGTGCGCTGCAACATACGCTCAAACATGACCGGGTTTTCCGTGATGAGCGCAGGACGCTTGTAGGCAGCAAAGCGGCGCGCCCACACGATAGTGAGCGTATCCTGGTCAAAGAGGTGCCCCGTCTGCTCGCCAACCACGCGGAAAAGGTCTTTCTTGAGAGCTCGTTTGCGAGCGCGGAATGCTTTCTTGTCGCCCTCTCGGAAAGATTCTGCCAACTCGGGGTCTTGCCAGTAATCCTTGTTCTGAGCGTTGGTCACGTGCGTGATGGGGCATATGTCGGAGTATCCTTGCCACATCTGACGAGAGACCTCGCCATGGAGAGCAGAAACGCCGTTTGCTATATGCGACAGACGCAAGGCAGCGAGGGTGTAGTTAAAGGTCTGCTCCGCAGGGTCGAGCTTGAGCACATTGCGTACTTGGTCGAGCGAGAGACCGTCAAAGAAGGAGAAGTTTGCCATCAAATTGATGTCCATCTTCTCGTTGCCGGCTTCCTCCGGGGTATGAGTGGTAAAGACGAAACGTTTGCGTACCTCTTCCACATTGCCTCCGTTTCGCGCAAGCATATTGAAGGCCGCACCGATGGCATGAGCCTCGTTCATGTGGTAGATCTCGGGCTCTATACCGAGTTCCTCAAAGAGACGCGCACCTCCCTGCCCCAACACAATGTACTGAGAAATACGCGTCATGGGGTTGGAGTCGTAGAGACGCTGTGTGATTGAGCGACTCATGGCATCATTCTCTGGCAGATCGGTGGACAGGAAAAACATGGGAGCCGTGCCGAAGGTCTCTGACCTCAGGAAATAGGCCTTCACCCACACCGGAGCATTGCACACACGAATGAGGAACTTGATGTTATGGTCCTCCAAAAAGGTGTAGTCTCTCCGACGGTACTGCGCAGCCATGGATCCATCTTCTGCCCGAATCTGACTGTAATACCCGTATGACCAGAGAATGCCTACCCCAACGAGGTTTTGGTGCAAAGCCCCTGCTGAGCGCATATGAGACCCTGCCAGATATCCCAATCCTCCCGAGTAAATCTTAAAGACGTTATCGATCGCATATTCCATGCAAAAATAGGCAACCGACTTCGCGTACCTTGGATCAATTTCATAAGGATGGGCGTACTGGGCGGGTAAAAAGGACTGTGTGCTCATGATGGGTTGATGTGCTATTGCCGCTTCCCCGATGGGGTTTGCGCTGCCGCCCTTATACACTATATTTTGCTGAGAGAAAAGCAAAATCAGCGACATTCTACAGCCGAGCCGCGTGTTCGGTCGCCCTAATGTGACTTACAGGGCAAACGCATTCGAGAGAGGTTCATCAACGGATAGAATAGTCTTATTGACTGATATCATCGTTTATACGTATCAAAATCATGACAGCAAGCGTTCATCATGATGATGACTCTCAAGAAGACTCTGTATCCGTTGACAATACAAAAAATTTGCGCAATGCGCACGTTATCAATAAATCGTAAATCGAAAATCGTAAATGGGTACCACCAAGCGCCTCTGCCGCTTTCTAGCTACTCATTACGCTTTTTCTCGAAGATTCCGCTGCGCTCCTGCTCCGCTAGATTGCGCCAATGGCGCGGAATTTCCCAAATCTGCCATCTCGAAAAACTCAATTTTATAGGGAACGAAAGAGCAATAAGAGTCGCCTTCTCCTCCTTTTCGAGG
>CANQYL010000021.1 GCA_947628035.1 uncultured Akkermansia sp.
GGATACAAAATATGCTCCACCTGTCACGGCTCGGGCGTTATCACTCAACAAAGCGGTTTTTCTGTACAGCAGAGCACGTGCCCGAGCTGCAGTGGACTAGGTCAAATCATCAGCAACCCTTGTTCCAAATGCCACGGCGAGGGTCGTGTGCACAAGTTCGATGAAGCCGAGGAAGCAGTGAGTCTCGGTGCTGCTCTCTGGGCCCATAATTTGTGGGGCTGCCCGGAAACGTCTCCCACTCAGGAGACTTCCCCCGAAATCCCTCCTCAGCCCTCAGAGCCCCCTCAACCGACCCCTGTCCCATTACCTGTATTCCCCCCACCGCAGCCTGAACCTATACCGATTCCACAGTCCTCCCAAAAATCGGCACCGGTGCCTTCTCCCAATTTAGCATCTCAACCAAAACCGGCACCAAAAACTCAACCTTCTTCTTCAAAAGACAACAGTGGCCGGTACATGTACATAATAGGCTATCTCGTATTAGTCGGATTGATGTTTTATGCTTTGATTGAAGGGGGTGATCTTCATTGGGGTATCGCATTGATACTGGCTTTCTTGTTGGGAGGGATTATGCTTATATGGATAAGGGCCCACCCAATACCACTCATTATATTTATTATTTACAAAGTAATCAAAGGCCTTTGGTTTGACTGATAAATACGACTTCGTGAGTAGCAACCAGTAGCCGAAGCTACCGTTGCTTGCTCATTTTGAGTTGCATATGTTTAATGTTAACCTTTCATTTTTGAAGCCTCAAGTTTTCGGAAAATTCCTTTCCCGTTTTTGACGTCCCTTCGGTGACTTTATTTTTGAGGCAATGCGCTTCTTTCTTATGCGTTTGCCATATTGTTTCAGGCTTGCATGAGGACAGATTTCGAGTATAATGGGCGCGCGCAATAAAGCGAGCAAAACGTCGCCATGACTATACTCGAATTCATCCGGAAAAATTCGCTTTTGGTCATTATCGTCATAGCAGCTGTCGGAGCGGGTCTTGTGATGATGGATTACAGCGGGAAAGGGAGCGCTTTTTCACGTGATTTTTACATACGCGTGGACGGCACGAGCTATGATTATGCTGAGACTGCTAACATGGGGGAAAATGGCAAACATTTCCTCTCTTCCCTCTATTCGGCAACGCGTGAACTCATTGAACCCCTGGCGGGAGACAATGTCTCAGGCTCCGATGAACAACTTCAAGCCGCCCTTGCCGCTTGGCAGCAGGAGCACCCGGACGTCGTTCAGTCTCTCAACATGCTCAATGAGGTGTACTCCGACTGGCATTACGGGGTGACGAAGGATGATGCCGTCAATGTGGCGCTCAACAGAGCCATGCTGCATGCAGAGGCCGACAAGCTCGGACTTCATCCCTCCGAGGAGCAAATTGATGCATTCCTACGTTCTCTTCCCGCTTTCCGTACGCCGGACGGCTCCTTCAACACGGAGCTCTACCGCAGACTGACCGGCTATCGGCACGGACACGGCAACCGCGTGCAGGAGGAACTCTTCCGCGGAGTCGTGGCAGATATCATCACTTGGGAGGGACTGCGCTCACTCATGGGGAAGGACGTGAGCTTTAACTCCGGAACGCAGGAGACACTCCTGGATGCGCTCCGTCAAAGCGTGACCGGGCGTACAGCCTGGTTGCCGTCCGAGAAAGTGAGCTCGCCGCCGGAGCCTACGGAGGACGAACTGAAGGCATACTGGGAAGCTCACAAACAAAACTACATGAGTGACGAACGTCGCATCGTCTCCGTGTACACCCTCACTCCCACCGATGAGGGAAACATGGAGAACCTGCTCTCCACGGCAGATATGCTCATGCAGGATCTTTCCCTGGCAAACGGACGAGGGCTGGACAAATTGCTCGCCGAGGCGCAGCAAAACCCGGAATATGATCCCTTCAACTACGTCAGTGAGGATGGCAGCACGCACCGCACCTTCCCGCTGAGTACCCAGGAGGAACTTGCTCAGTCGCTGAAGGACGAGGTTAATTTTGAGGGAAATGATGTTCCTCTGGCAAAGGTTGCCTTCTCCGAAATCGAACAAGCTCCGGATCCGTCCACCTACGAAGCTGCCTCTGCCGCCGGAAACGCAGAGCAAAATCTCAGCATCCGCCAAATACGTGGCTTCTACACCTCCTCCGATGGCAAACTCAAGCTCGTCCGCATCGAAGCCATTGAAAGACCCTCTCCTCTCGCGTACGAGCAAGCGCGAGAAAAGGCTTTGGCTGATTTTCGCAAAGAACGGGAAGCTAACGCTCTGCAACTCGCCGCAGAAAAACTCTACAAAGAGATGCAGGAAGCTCTGCCGGAGAAAGGCCTGCAGGGAGCTTTCGACCTAGCCTCTGCCGCCGGGGCCATCGTTGAAGATTTCGGTCCGGCAGAGCTCTTCAAACCGACCTCCGTCCTTCCATCAGGTGTTTCGGACACGGACATGATGGCGACCCCGAGCGGAAAGCTGACCCCTCTTGTCGTGCAACCTACAGGTGCGCGCTTCACCTGCATCACCGGTCGCACCGTAGAGGACAGTCCGGCTATCACGATGCAGAAGCGTATGTTCGATATGCCAAGGCTGAACTCTCAATTGCGCAACAGTATGATGCAGGAATGGCAGAACGCTGCCTACTCGCGATTTGACGTGCAGCTGGCTCCTTCTGTTCGCACCGTACAAACTGAGGACTGACTTGTTGTCCCTGCTCCTTCCGCCATGCCTCTCCCACAACAGACCAAGTACATCGTGGGAAACGAGGCGTGCGAACGCTTCAGCTTTTATGGGATGCGCAGCATCCTCACGCTGTATATGCTCAGCGTGCTGGCTATGGACGACAGTGCGGTCGTGACGGTTGGACACCTTTTTAACGCCGGCATTTACGTGCTGCCTCTCATCGGGGCTTGGTTGGCAGATCGGTTTGTCGGACGCTACCAAATGATCCTCTACGTCTCTCTCTTTTATTGCCTGGGACACGGGATCTTAGCTACAGCCGATCTTGCGAACAGTATCGAAGCCCGTCGCTGGATTCTCTTCTCCGGTCTTTTTGTCATCGCTCTCGGAGCCGGCGGTATCAAGCCCTGCGTATCCGCCTTCGTGGGAGACCAGGCAGATTCAAGCGACAGCAAGACCATGACGCGTATTTACGCGGCGTTTTACTGGTCGATCAACCTGGGCTCCTTCTTCTCCTTCCTGGTCATCCCATGGGTACGCCAAAACTGGGGCTACAGCTGGGCCTTCGCCATCCCGGGCATCTTCATGGCTCTGGCTACTTTCATCTTCTGGAGAGGACGCCATCTCTACCACCACCGCGAACCTTCCCAGCCCCTTTTCCTCCCTTCCCTCTGCATGCGCCTCCTGCGCGGTCGACGGACTGCGGAAGAACGCTTCGGCGCCGCCACCATGGCGGAAACCCGTCATACCTTGCATTCTATCGGGAAGTTCATCATCCTGCTCGCAGCAATCATTGTCGGGTTGGCGGTTGTATCTTTTGGGACATCGCGGCTGGTGGCTTTGGGCGGAGGCAACGAGTTAGCAGCCTCTCTGTGGAGTCTCCTCGCCGGGTTGCTCACCCTCGCTCTCATCGCTCTGCTTCTCCTGCGCGTATGCGCTTCCAAGGGCGCAGATAACCTCCTTGGCATCCTCGGCTCACGCCTCTTCCTCGGAGCGCACCAAACCAATTTGCGTTTTCCCGCAGAGCGCATCGAGGAAACGCGCAATCTTCTGCGTGTGCTCATCGTCTTTCTCATGATTATCCCTTTTTGGAGCCTCTTCGACCAAACGATGTCCAGCTGGGTGCTCCAGGGAGAAAAAATGCAACCACTCGTCCTCATCCATACAGAAAACTTTCGTTTTATTTTCGGCGCGGAAGAGATGCAAAGCATCAATCCTCTTTTTGTGATGATCCTCGTCCCGGTTGTCACTCTTCTCATCTACCCACGCATAGGGTGCTGGGCTTCTCCCCTGCGCCGCATGGGCTGCGGCATCATCCTCGCCGGCATATCCTATCTTTCCGTTGCTTTCATCCAAACTCTGCTTGACTCCGGCGCCTCTCTTTCCATCCTCTGGCAGTGCATCCCCTACCTCCTCCTCACCGTTTCCGAAATCCTCGTCAGCACCACCGGTCTTGAATACGCGTACACCGCCGCCGGTTCCAATCTCAAGAGCATTGTCTCCGGCTTCTGGTTTCTTACGAGCACGTTGGGCAACTTCCTGGTCATTTACCTCACCCATCTTGTTTCCGACCCGGCTTCCTCATCAACCTTTCTGCTGTACGCTTCCATGAGTCTCTGCATTGGAGTCCTCTTCCTTTGGGTCACTTCCCGGAATTTTTTCCGGCAATCTTCCTGACCACACCCGTCCCAAGAAAAACGCGCTTCCAACGAGCGGCCATCGGTGAGCGGGGGCACAGGAGGTGCCTATTTACATTTACGATTTGGATTTTAACGCGCTTGCGCGCGAGATATGCAATGCGCAGATTTCTTGAATCATCAACGTATTCGGAGGAGTTTCTTCACTTTTGCATCTGCACCTGCAACGGCACTTTCACCTCCGGCAGCCCCTCAGCAGATACGGTGACCTCCGCTTTGCCGGAGCCGTGATGGCGTCCGCGAACAATTGCCAGGATACGGCCGTTAAAGAAGTGCTGGTGGGTATCTTTCATGCAGGTATGATCAATGGGATTGCCATTGCAGAAGCCCACCAAATCTGCCTCCCCGGAGATGGAGAACGAGACAGGACGGCTATCCGTGAGCACGGGAACGCCCTTCTCATCCGTCAGGCTGAGCTCGATAAAACAGAGGTCCTGCCCATCTCCCGCAATGCAATCGCGGTCCACCTCTGCAGCCACCTTTGCCGTGTTGCCCGGAGTGGTGCGTGAATCTTCAGCCCATGGCTCGCCACGGTTCTTGACAACGACTCGGATCTCTCCAGGTTCATAGACAACATCTTCCCATACAAAGCGATAGGCATTCTTGGGAATGACGATATCCTTCTGCGTGAACAGATCCCCTTCCCCCTTGCGACGCACGCCCTGGCTCTTTCCGTTGACAAAGAGTTCCGCCTCATCTCCCGAGCTGTAGCACATCACAGGTATCACCTTCCCCTCGCGTCCCGGCCAATTCCAATGCGGCAGAAGATGCGCAAATTTCTCATGGGGCATCCAACGACTACGGTACAAATAATAGATGTCCTTGGGGAACCCGGCGAGATCAAAAATGCCAAAATACGAGCTGCGACTCGGAGCCTTGTCTCCCATTGCCCTCAAGCTTTCCATCACAGCCTGTTTCTCCTCCTCCGTCATCCCATGCAAATTTCCCACGTTCGAAGCATCCTGGTTGTACGGAGTGGGTTCGCCGAGGTAATCAAACCCGGTCCACACGAATTCACCCGCTATCCGAGGGGTGGTATCATGGGCATAGAATTCGATGTCGGGACAGTTTCCCCAAGCAGCCGCGGAAAGGCCATACGAGCTCACCTGAAACGCCTTCGCTCCGTCGGAAACATCCCATGCCAGCGGGAAGAAGTAGGTATCGCGCGTGCCCACGCAGGAACACGTCTCTGCCCCGAAAAATGGCATATTCGGACGAGTGACATCGTAGATGCCGTACAGGTGCGGCTTGTAGTTAAAACCGAAGACATCCAGTGTATCTCCGAATCCGTTCCACGCCCCATCCTTGTGATTAACCCCTGCGGTAAACGGACGCGTAGGATCGTACTTACGGAATTCATCTCGCAGTTCGTTGGAGACCTCAGGACCGCCGGGGAGAAATATCTCCGTTATCTCGTTCCCCCCGCTCCACGCGATAACGCAGGGATGATTTCTATCGCGGCGGACGAAATTGGCGACGTCTTTTTTCCACCATTGACTCCAATCAAGGTTATAACCGTTGCTCTTATCGTACTTCTGAGCCTCCCAGATGTCAAAAAGCTCATCCATCACGAGGACACCTTGCTCATCACAGATATCCAGCACCTCCGGAGCCGGCGGATTATGCGCGGTACGGATGGCATTGCAGCCCATCTCTTTCAAGAGACGCACCTTGCGCTCAAACGCCCTTCTGTAAAAGGCTGTCCCGAGCGCTCCCAAATCGTGATGTTCACACACTCCGTGAAGTTCAACTCTTCGCCCATTGAGAAAAAATCCCTCGGGAGTCCACTCAACCGTACGCACGCCGAACCGCGTATGGTGCACCTCCGGCGCCTTTTTCCCTTCGCTCAATTTGGTACAGAGTGTGTAGAGGTACGGATTCTCACAGCTCCAAAAAATAGGCTTGGGCAACACGAGCTGCCTCTCCACCGTGCGAGTCTCTCCCGGAGCCAAGGTGATGGTGAGAGGATCCGTTGTATGGTCGCCCACGCTATGCTCCACCCTCAACACGGCTGGCTCTGTCCCGGTATTTTCCAGATCAGTGTGTATCTTGACCACAGCGTGCTCAGGTGATATCTCCGGAGTACGCACGCATATCCCCTGGTAAGCCACATGGGCGGGATGGGTGCGCACCAACCGAACGTGGCGGTAGATGCCTGCGCCCGGGTACCAGCGCGTAGAGAGCGGCTTGTTGCTCGCCATCACAGCCACGAGGTTTTTCTCGCCCGCCTTGAGAAACGGGGTTATATCAACGCGAAACGAACTATAACCGTACGCCCATTGCCCTGCCAATTTTCCATTCACATAGACCTGTGGGTGCGACATCACTCCATCAAAGTCGAGATAGTAACGCTCACGTGCCGGAGAAAACTCGGCAGGCACGTCAAAACTCTTGCGGTACCAGCCGTAGCCATTCCACGGCAGCTTCCCGGTTTCGTTCGGTTGATCCTTGAGGAATTTGCTTTCAATGGCCCAATCATGGGGAATGTGAACATCGCAGAAGCCCTCCGCGTTGTACTGAGGTTGAGCCGGTTCATCCGGACTGTGCTGACTGTGCGGCTCCACCCGCTTTCCCTCTCCGTCCACCAAAATGATCTCGCGCACACTCGCCCACGCAGAGCTCTTGGTATCCGGAAAGTTGATGCGCACCCTCTCCACCACCCGTCCTCCGATGGGGAGCCTTGTGAGCAGGGTCTCTTTGTGAATCGTTCTTTTCTCCACAGAACCCGGGTACACGACCTCGATCTCCACATCCTGCGGCGTCGATTTCTCCCAGTAGATGTCGATCACCCGCAGAAGAGTCGTCGTCCCGGTTTCAAGCTCCAGCTGATGTCCTTTCCTCGCATCCGGGGCACACCACCGGGTTTGGATATTTCCATCAATGGCGTGAAGAGCGGGATGCCCTATCTGGGAGCCTCGTGAAGCCTTGATGCAAGCATTATCCTCCACCGGGTCTCCGGGACCGAAATACCTGAAACTCCATCCTTCATCAAAACTCGTCACCTCCGGTTCCACTCGCGGAGAATCCGCTTCCTCGTCCCCCGGCTGACACGCGGCGAGCAGGAGCGCACAGCCGATGACCCCTATCCTGTTTATCCTATTCATACTGCGGGCAGTCCTTTCTTAACCGTACGGTTTTTGTTCGAATATTCTTTCAATTTGCTCCGCGCAATTGCGCTTCAAACTGACGGAATTGGATGGCCTCCAACAAATCATCGTCAGCGGGATTCTCCCGCCCCGCCAGATCCGCTATCGTGCGGGTAACGCGCAAAATGCGATCAAACGCCCGCGCCGAGAGCCCGAATTGCTCCACAGCTGTCAGCAAAATTGCTTCCTGCTCCGAAGTAAGCGGACAGTACTTGCGGAGCAGTTTTCCCGTGAGACGTGCATTGCAGGTGATTCCCGTTCCGGCATAACGCTTCTGTTGCCTCACCCTCGCCGCCGTCACACGCGCACGGATGGTCGCGCTGCTCTCCCCGTCCGGTTTGCGCAGGAGGCTGGAAGGATCCACCGCCGGCACCTCAATGACCATGTCAAAGCGATCCAGCAACGGTCCGGAAATCTTTTTCCGGTATCGTGCAACATCCGCAGGTTTGCACAGGCAGGCGTGCCTCGTGTCCCCCAAATAGCCGCATGGACACGGGTTCATTGCCGCCACCAGCATGAACTGGCACGGAAAATCCATGGAACCGCTCGCCCGCGATATGGTCACCTTCCCACTCTCCAGCGGCTGCCGCAAGGTTTCCAGCGTCCGCCTGCTAAACTCCGGGAGCTCATCAAGGAAGAGGACCCCGTGATGAGCCAGGGTAATTTCGCCGGGGGTTATGTTGCTTCCGCCGCCCATGAGACCCACGTCGGATATGGTGTGGTGCGGAGCCCGGAAAGGGCGCTGTCCCAACAACCCCGCTCCCTTCGGCAACAAACCGCAAACGGAGTGTATTTTGCTGGCTTCCAGCGCCTCCTCGTGCGTCATCGGCGGAAGGATCGTCGGCAATCGCGAAGCCAGCATGCTCTTGCCGCTGCCGGGTGTGCCGCTCATGAGCAGATTGTGTCCCCCCGCAGCAGCCACCTCCATCGCTCTTCTCGCGTAAGGCTGTCCCTTGATTTCATCAAAATCCGGCATTCCCTCCGGTTCAGCCTCCCCGGGAACTTCCTCATACACCGCGTGAGCTGTGCGTTCCAGCAGCACATCCCATGCCTCTCTCAGATTTTCAACAGCGTACACCTGCAACCCTTCCACAACCGTTGCCTCCGCTGCATTTTCCGGGGAGAGCATGATATATTTTCTCCCCGCCTCACGTGCCGCGATCGCTTGCGGAAGAATCCCACGCACTCCGCGAACGGCTCCGTCCAGCGCCAGCTCGCCCACGATGCACCAGTCATCAACATCAACGGGGATGCGTCGACGGTACGCATCCGGCAATCCGTTGTAGTTCGTTTGGATAGCCATCTCCAATCCGATGGCTATCGGGAGGTCGAAGCCGGGTCCCTGCTTCTTCACGTCGGCCGGCGCCAGATTAACCGTGGCGAGTATCTGCCCGGGGCAGAAGAAATGGCTGTTCTGTAAGGCGGCTGTGACGCGTTGCACACTCTCACGCACAGCCGTATCCGGCAATCCCACGATGGCGACGCGTCCCGTTTCCTCCACCTTTTTCACATCGACCTCCACCTGCACCTCGTACCCGGTGATGCCGTTAACCGCTGCACTGTGTAAACGCGATATCATAGTTTATTTGACGATGACTTTGGAACCTACGGCGAGTTTGTTGAAGAGGATGCTGCAGGCCTCCGGCGGTATGCGCACACACCCGTGAGATGCTCCGCTGCGATACACACTGCCGACGTGCATCCCGATGGCGCCGTTGAAGCGCATCCAGTACGGCATGAGAGCCCCCTTAAAATGCGCCCCCTTCGGCGCCTTCTGACCGGAATTCGCATCTCCTTTCACGACGACATCATTGGCATTCACAAAGCTGCCATAGAGGGTGGAACGATGTTCACGCTCCATCTCGGTGATGCGGAAAGTTCCGCGGGGAGTCTCGTGACCGCCGATTCTGCCGGAGCATACGGGGAAGTCCATGGCTATCCTGTCATTGATGTAGAGACGTCCGCGTTGCTCTTTCAACAGAATTTCGACCCGCGAATTCCGGGGGTCATTCATCTCAATGGCGCTACCTCTCCACATATCGCGTGACATACTGTACCCCGGGCTCGACACAAACTGTTCGTACGTGCGCGCCACCCGCTTATTTTTGCTGAGAGCTTCCAATCTCGCTCCTGCGGCGTACGGATCCTCATGCGTGCTCCGGCAAGCCACCAAGCACAGGATCAGCGTAATGATCGTTAGAATTCCCTTCATGACTTTTCTCGGTAGGCAGCTATGCGAGCGGCAAATTCCTTCGGCAGCGTAGCTCGCACCACGATGTCGTTTCCCTCATAATCCAACGAAAGCACTTTCCCGTCCCGGTGCATGATTGCCAACAGCCGACTCTCAGCCTGCGGAATGCGATACCACTGCGTGTTCACCCTGTGTGAGAGCATTTCTACGCACGCCTCCGCCAGCTGTTCCAAGCCCACCCGCTGCGCCACGCTCACCGCAAGACACTTCCTTTCCCCCGCTAATTCCTGAACGCGCCTCAGCACGTCCTCTCTCCTCTCTTCTTCAAGCAAATCCATCTTGTTGCATACGACCACCATGGGCTTCTCCCCTGCCCCGAGTTCTGCCAACACTTCACACGTGGTCTCATAATGCCGCAGCGCCTCCTCATCACTGGCATCCACAACGTGAATCAGGCAATCTGCCAGCACAGCCTCTTCCAGCGTGGACTTGAATGCCTCCACCAGCCGATGCGGCAAGTTTCGTATGAATCCGACCGTATCCGCGAGTACCAACGGCTGTCCATCCGGCAATTCGATCTTGCGGCTCGTCGTATCCAGGGTAGCAAACAGGATGTCCTTCGCCAGGACTCCCGCATCCGTGAGAGCGTTGAGCAAACTCGACTTCCCCGCATTCGTGTAACCGACGATAGCAGCGCTCGGAATCCCTTGTCTCATCCTTTCTTTACGCTGAGTTGCTCGCTGGCGACGCACGGTTTCCAGTTCGGCGCGAATGGCTTCAATGCGTTCGTGAGCAAGACGACGATCCACCTCGATTTGCTTTTCTCCCTCGCCTCGGGCTGCAGCTCCTCCTCCCTTCCCACCGCCGGAACCTCCTCGCTGTCGGTCCAGATGCTTCCACATGCCCACCATACGCGGCAGAGCGTACTGCATACGTGCCAAGTCCACCTGCATGGTCGCCTCGCGCGTGCGCGCCCGGCTGGCAAAGACATCGAGTATGACCTCTTCCCTGTCCTTCACGGGGAGTTCCGTAAGTTTTTCCCACTCTCTCTGCTGAGAGGGACTCAACAGGTTATCGATGATGAGAGCATCCGCTTTCAGATTCTCCGCCAACTCGCGGATTTCTTCAGCCTTCCCGATGCCGCACAGATACTTGGCCTGTAGCTCCCGGGTCCAGATGACGCGGCTCTCCGCGATGCCTATGCCGAGATTACTCACCAGATCCTCCAATTCCGCCAGCAAGGCCTCCCGCTCTCTCTTCTCGTCTCCGGGCACACCGATACCGACCAACAGCGCACGCTGCGGTTGTTCCGATAGCTCGCGGATTTCAAAGGACATCGCCTTCCTTCCCCTCTCTTCAATGGAAACTTTGCGTCCTCGTTACGGGCACGTCTCGCAGATAATCGCCATTGCCCTTGCACGAGCACTCTCCACAGGAAGATAAAACGAACGCGCCAATCAACGCAACAATCCCCAAAATTCCAACTGTTTTCATATGCCTCCATTCAACCCTATTATCACCAAAAATGCAAGCTAAAAACCGGGGCAAACGCATTTGGAAATGCGTTTGCCTATTTACGATTTACGACGTACGATTTACGATTTGGAAAATTCCGCGCCATTGGCGCAATCTAGCGCAGCGGAATCTTCGAGAAAAAGCGTAACGGATAGCTAAAAAGCGGCAGAGGCGCTTGGTGGTACCTATTTACGATTTATTAATAATGTGCGCGTTGCGCAATTTTTTCGAATCATCAACGTGTACGGGTGAGTTCTCTGGACCCGTCATCATGATGACCACTGGTCGTCGCGATTTTTTGATACGTATCACATTTGATATCAGTCAATAAGAACATTCTCCCCGTTGATGAACTTCTTTCAAATGCGTTTACCCTGACAATGCGAGTAATTTCAGGGCTTAATGATATTGGTGGAGGAGGTAACACTGAAAGCCTCGGCAGCTTTCATCGTACGACGCGTAGCACCAGCACCCCATGAATCGCTATAAACGACGGTGCCCTTCTTCTCGTTGTAGCCGATGAGGAGCCGCATATGAGGACCGCCGAGGTCACCATCGTCCGTGTACATCCCACTGGCGAAAACGCTCCAGAGGATAGGTATGCCTGCATCAATGCTCGGGCGCCACGAAGAGACCCAACGAGAAACATCCGATTTCTTTTTTGCACGCACAGCGAGCCATGTGGCAGGATCGATACCGTCCCACCACTTGTCCTCTCCCGACAGCTCGGAGAGGCCCTTTCTTTTAGCGGCGCTGTTATAATCCTTGATGAACTTATAGTGTTCCATGCTACCTCCCAACGGTTTAATCTTGACGTGGTAGCGGTGACCAATTTTTTTAAGACCTTCGCTCATACTCCCAAGGGAAGTTCCTCCTTCTGTCTTTGTGTTGCAAATAGCGGCCAAGGTATGCATATCCACGCCGTCCATCCCATAAAAGGAAAAGACTCGTGCCACCGTAGCAGGCACACAATACCCCTTTGATCCCTGATCCACCATCGGGATACCTTTGATCCATACAGTGCCATCTTCCTCGTGTACAACGGCTGACCGGAGATCCTTCTTTGCCAACTTATCGCCAGCGCCGCCCGTCTCAAGGTCGGTCTGGTTAGCTGCGAGCACGAGGCGTATGTATTCTGTGCGTCCCTTCTTCTTTGACGATTCGTTTTTATCCTCATCTTCCTGAGTTGCTGCCGCCTTCTCCTTTTTGGGGAACGAGATGGCCGCCACGAGACGTGCGACCCCGTTTTCCACCCCCCACTGCCAGGCCGAAATTTTCATGCTGGAGTTTCCTCCCTGCATGCGAACCTTGGAGCGTTTAGCGCCTGTAAGCTCGTCAAGTTGCTGACAATAATTAGCCATGGTTTCGGCGTATTCTTTCTTATCCATATCCCCGTTGTCACCACGATTGTAGAGGTCAAGTGACATTCTTTGGAGCACCCTCCTTTTAGGGAGCGCTTTGGTATCTTTCTTGTCGTCCTTTTGTCCCTCTTTCTTCTCCGACTCGTCAACTTTCTCCTTCGTTTCTCCCTGCTCTGAATCCGCTTCGTTCTTTTCGGCGGCGTCCGCAGCCTTCCAAGTCAGCAGCACCTCGTTTGGCGACAAATCCCCGAAGCTGACTCCTGAGTTGGGCGGAATGCGGGTTGTCGTTTCATCCACCTCCACGTGGGGGATATCCTCCTTGAGAGGGGTCTTCCGTTCCGTCTTCCAAAGCTCTCCACTCTTCCAATCCTCCGTTAAATCCCAATTAGCCAAGCAGACGGCGCCTCCCGTCATGAGGACGAGGCAGGCGATTTTTCCCAGGTTGTTGAATAGTCTGATCATCATCATAAGATTTCGTTGTTTTGTGTGCTTTAGAATGTGAAAAGGGCTTGAATGCCGATCTTAAAGGCATCGCTGATTCGCAGGTTGCAGCAGGCTTCTGTCACAAACCAGCGGTTGTGCCGGGTCTGTACGCCTTCAGTTTCATTGCGCCCCATGTTAACCCTCTTGAAAACACTGAGAGCGTCCCGTCCGGCAGCAATCCAAAGCGCCGGCATTGCCGCAGCACTCACAATGATGTTCCTCATGTTCATTGGGGTTGAAGAGAACGGATGGAACTCCCTATCATATTCCATTGTACAGGTTCTCCCCTTGAAAGTCAATGCCGAAAAAAACAGCGCACCGGGAATCACCCGATGCGCTGTGCTTTTATCTTTTTCTCTGCTAATCCGATCAGAAGGAGAAGACACCCTGGAAACTTGCCACTACAGAATCGTTGTTGTCACTGTAGGCAGGATTATGGATGTACTGGATATGCGGCATCAGGCGGAAGTACTTGTTGACCTGCAGGTTGTAGTAGGCCTCAAGCACGGTCTCGCGAGGATGATAGTTTTCAGCCACCGGCTGCTCAGCATCGACATCGACATACCAGCCATAAGGATTTTGTCCCTTGAACACGCCATAGGCGAGACCGAGATAGTCATCCTTGCGGGAAGGAATGAGTTTGGCGCGCAGACCGCCGGTAAGTTCGGCGGCATTGCCGTACTTCTGCTTGGCAGCCACGCCTCCACGTACAAATACCGTCAGGTAATCATTGATGGTATACTGCACGCTACCGACAACACCGGCATTGCGATGATGCTCTCTTTCCCCTTCCGTCGTATCGACGTCGAGCATCGTGAAGAAAGGAGTAACCTTGACGACACCCTTGCCTTGTTTGAAGTAGTGCCCCCATTCGCCCATCACCGTGTAGCCCGTGCCATCGGAGTTGATGGGATCATAGCCGGGATCAGTACCCGTGCGGGTCACACCGGCCATCACGTAGTTTTTCTTTCCTATTTGAACTTGGACAAGACCACCCACATTGCTGTCGATGAGCGGCAATACCGTGGAGTTGCAGAAGCCCGAGTTCATGAATGAAGTGTAAGTGTCGCCGGCGATACCGACAGCATCAAAGTAGTCACCGAACTTCACCATACCGGCAACGATAGCAGCCTTCTTGCCGTTGAAGAAGTGCTTGATCGAAATCTCCGGGAAATAGAAGTCGCGTGGTCCGACGAGGTCGCGATGGTAAGCTGTTACCGATCCAAGCGGATCATCCTTCGCTACCTCTACGGCGTCCTTCTCCAAACCCCAGGAGCCGATGAATTCGGCGTGCAGCCATGTGCCGCCGTTGACATCATCCTGGATGATGCGCTGGTTGAGGTGTCCGTGAACCAGAGCGTAGTTGGGAGCCACGTGTTCGCTATATCCGTCAAATGCACTACGATGCATAACATGAACCCCGTACGCCATGTCAACGTGCCACTGCGTCCCGGTTTTCTTGTTAGCCTTCACCTTGTAGGAAGGGGCTCCGCAGCAGGGAATCATCAGATCCATCTTTTGCAACAGAGTCTGCTCGCAGCACGGCTGCGTCTCAGCGTTGGCCGCCACCGGCAGAAGAGCTCCCGCCGCCGCGGTCATTATGATGCTTTTCGTTTTCATAGGTTTGTGGTAATTATAGAAAAAGAGGTACCCGACCTCTACTTGTTATTCTAACGCATTTATTTAACTTTTGTCAAATAAATTTTACAAAATAGCAAAAAGGTCGGTAGATTTTTCTAAAATTGTGAGAAGGAACTCTTTCTCGTCATGGAAAACAAAGCATTTACATTACAGATACAACAGCGTTACAGATACAACAGCGTTTGCACCGCGCACAGTTGCACACCTATTAGGGAGTTTCCTTCTCGTGAAGTCAATCGCGCAGTGACTGCCGTGGGACGAAATACAAGCCCCATCCTATTCCTTCGCGCACGATATCGGCGAATGAAACATCGGATGTTTCTTGTTTACTATTGCAATTTTATTGAAAGAAACAAGACGCCGTTTCCGTACGATTAGGGATGCGTTATATGAAAACGATAGTGATCTGTTGGGCGGCGATGATGATGGGCGTGGTAGCGGGACAGCAGGCGTGCGGAGCGACGTCCGCCGCCGAAACAGCGGTAGAGGAGCATCCCTTTTTGAGCGAAGCCCTGTATCCAAAATGGTCGAAGTTGACTCCAGAGCAGGGAGAAATCGATGTGAGGGAGGCCGTGGAGCAAGCAAAGACAAAAATCGAAAAAATACGCCGGATAAAGCCTGAAGAAGCAAATTTTGAGAACGTATTTCGGGCGTATGAACAAGCCTCGCTCGGAGTGGAAAAGGCGGAGGGTCTGATGCAACTGCTGGAGTCTGTTATGGACAGTGAATCCATACGCCGCGTCCAAGAGGAGCTCATTCCTGAACTCAGTCTGTTCTCTGCCTCCATCACATCTGATGCTCAGTTATGGCAGGTCATCAAGAGCGCGGCTGCCGCGCCGTGGGTGAAGGAACTCTCTCCGGCCAAACAACGCTACGTGCAACAGGTCGTCGATGCCTTTCATGACAGCGGAGCCGACCTCAATGCTCAGAAAAAAGAACGACTGATGCAAATCATTCGGGAGCTTTCCACTCTCTCCCATCAGTTTGACAAGAACGTGCTGGATTCAACGAATGCATGGCAATGGGTCGTCACTGATGAGGCACAACTGAAGGGGATGAGCAAACAGTGGATGGATCGTGCGGCGGCGGATGCGAAAGCCAAGGGGTATGGAACCGACAGGAAACCCGCATGGCTCATCACGCTGCTGGAGCCAAGTGCGCGGGAGGTGCTGCAGAAATGCGACGTTGAAGCCACCAGAAAAAAATGCTGGGAGGCTCTGTCCACCGTAGGAAAGGAACCTCCCTACGACAACGAAGGCATTGTAGCGAGGGTGATGGAACTGCGCAAGGAGATGGCAACCCTGCTTGGCTTTGATTCTTTCGCAGACCTCACCTTGGCGCGGCGCATGGCAGGAAGCGGTCAGAGAGCCATGGCCTTCATCGACGACATGATGGTGAAGGTGAAACCCGCGTTTGATGCGGAAATCAAGGAATTGCTCGACTATGTGTCCCGCGAAAAAAAGAGGAAGGTGGAGGCGCTTGAACCATGGGAAACCTCTTATTATATGCGTAAACTCTCGCGGCAGCGCTTCAACTTTGATACCGAACTGCTGCGTCCTTATCAGGAGTGCAACAACGTCATTAACGGCATGCTCTCCATCTATCAAGGTCTCTACGATATCACCATCGTTGAGCTGCCTACCTACGTGGCAAATGACGGCAAAGATCATGAGGAAGGCGCAGTTGAGGTTTGGATGCCTGAGGTGCGCGCCTTCGCGGTACATGACAACCGCACCGGGGCTCATCTGGGCTCCTTTTACATGGACCTTTTCCCGCGCGAGTCGAAGCGCTCAGGCGCGTGGGTGCAGCCTCTCAGCTATGGGGAGCCGGCTCAAGACGGCAAGCCGCACCAACCGCACCTGGCTCTGCTGGCGGCTAACCTCAGTCCGGCCGGCACCGATCACCCTGCTCTGCTCTCGCATCTGGATGTGGAAACCATCTTTCATGAGTTTGGGCACATGATGCACACCATGTTAGGAGACACAGAGATGGTCTCACACTGCGGCTCGACAGTAGCATGGGACTTTGTCGAACTGCCCAGCCAGCTGAATGAAAATTGGACCTGGGAACCCAAGGGAATCGAGACGTACGCGCGCCACTACAAAACCGGCGAACCCATTCCTGCGGACATGGTCGAAAAACTCGGCAAACTACGCTTTTTCTTCCCGGCTAACGAAGATATGAGCCAGCTTTGCATCGCGAAACTGGATATGGAGATGCACATGAATTATGCGGACAAATTCTGGGGCAAGGGACTGGACGCGGCAACGTATGAATTGCTCGCACCGTGGCGGGCGCCGATGAGCGTGCAGCCTCCCTCCATCATGCGCAATCTCACGCACTGTATCTCCGGAGGCTACGCCGCAGGCTACTATTCGTACAAATGGGCCGAAGTATTGGCAGCCGACATCTTCACCCGCTTTGAGAAGGAGGGCATCCTCAACCCCACCGTCGGCGCAGCCTACAGAAATGAAATCCTCTCCCGCGGCGACAGCGCACCCCCCTCTGAACTTTACCGGAACTTCATGGGACGCGACCCGAACCCGGACGCTCTTTTGCAGAAACAAGGATTAAAGCCCTAAATTGAGGCGCGCAAGGATGGAGGAAGCGGAATAGCGCTGGTCGAGAGGTAGGGGGAGAAGAGAACGGGCGATGACATTCGATGGATCCGCCGCTTGAGTGCGGGCGATGACCTCCTCCCAAAGGATAGGAAGAGCGACACCGGCATCGATAAGTTCATCGCGCAAGCCGGGGATGCCGGTAAGAAAAGGATAGCAGAAGGGAGCAGATGGCGGCTGCTGCGGGAGCGAGAGACGATTGAACTCTCGTAGCCTCTCGTGGAGTATCCTATAATTTTCCGTGCGATGAGCAGCTATGCTCTCCCAATTAATGGCGGCTATGAAAGCTCGTGTCAGCGGGCTCATGCGCATCATGGGCAGATCCGAGAGCTCCCGCTCCAACCTCTCAAAATGCGGAAGTGAAGCAACGGCTCCATGCAGCGACCGTTCTAAAAGCGCTTGTGCACGGATCGAGCTGTCATCTTCTCGCTCAGGCAGCGTCAGCGGAAAAGGCGCCACCGCCACACCTCCATCCGGCACACCCGCAAACTTGCGTAAACTGTAGAATGCGGGCACACCGGGAGTAGGTGGAGCATAAAGCGCCGTAGCACAGTCCAATATGCACGGGCCGGGGTGCGCTCGAATCGCAGAGAGCAGAGCCGAAGCATCGCCGAGACCAAAATAATTGGTGAGCAGGAGGAGATCCCCTGCCCCGGGTTGCTCCGGAAAGTGCATCTCCTGCGCGTTCCACAGAAATTCCGGCTCCACTTCGTAACGCAGCACGGGGATGCCGAGAGGGCGAAAAGCGGTGAGAACTGTATCACACGTATAGCTCGGGATGAAGGCACGCTCGGGAAACCGGGGCATGCTCCGTAAAATGCACTCCAGAGCGGCACGCCCACTGTTTAACCACGCGCAGTTGGCCGCCTCTTGAAAGGGGAATCCCCCGCCGCGCGCACTAAGTTCAAATCCGAACGCGCCGCCGATCATATCCGAATTCATTGCGAAAAGGCAGCAGGATGACCCGTTCGTGTCTCATAATCCGCGCGCTGATCCTCTCCCACAGGCAGCACGGAAAAATAACGCGCCGCCGGGTGGTGGAAAAGAAGAGCGCACACCGAAGCGGGAGGCGCAATCATGAACGATTCCGTAAGCGATGCTCCCGTCAGCAAAGGAGCGTTGAGAAGCTCAAAGATGGTCTGCTTCTCCGCATGGTCCGGCTGGGTGGGGTAGCCGCACGCAGGACGAATGGAGGCACAGCCATCGACCGGCCAAAAGCTGTCAGCCAAGGTGTGGGTGAGTTCTGCCATCGCCTCGGCAAGCGTGTTGGCCAGAGCGCGGCAAAGCAACGATGTATAGGTATCATGGGCTGTCTCTAACTCCGCGCACCACGCTTCGGCTCCGCTGATACTCACCTGCATGGCGCCTACATACCCCACGTACGGGGCGGGAGGAACAAAGTCGGCGAGCGCAAGGCGTGGACGTGTCGATTCCCTCTGCATCCGCAGAGTGTGAAGCACCTTACCGGAAGGACTCACGATGATGTCATCGCCACACGCCTGTGCCTCCCAAATACCGAAGCATCCGAGTACACGCAGCCGCTGTTCGCTTAATGCCGTTCGGAAAAGATTTTTTGCATCGGCAATCAGGGAGAGCACCTGCTCCTTTTGCTCGGGGGAAGCGGACTCGTGAGGCGCGCAACGAGCCGGATTCCAAGCGTTCTGCATGGAGAAAACGCGCAGCAGGATGCTCCAGTCCGCACGCTCCAACAGCTCCTCCGGAGTCACTTCAATATCCTCCGCCGACGGCGTGCAACAAGGACAACCGTTGCGCAACTGCACGCGAAACACGCCCGTGCGATGCGGCGCGGGAATACTCACCTGCTGCCAATCCGTGTGCAGAGCCTGTGCCCGAGCCTGCGCAAGCGGTAATAACGCCGCGTGCTTCTCCTCGTAGGAACGCCGCAATTTCTCCTGCTCTTCGAGAATGTTTGCACGCACCTCCTGCCGGGTCGGTCCCACCAACGCGGCCGCAATGGGAGCCACCGTAGAGGCATCCGCCGTGTGAACGACAACACCTCCCGGGTAGAGCGGCGCGAGCTTGAGCGCGGTGTGCAGAGGACTCGTCGTCGCCCCGCCGACAAGCAAGGGGATCGTAAATCCTCCTTTCTGCAGTTCCGCGGCAAAATGCGCCATCTCATCCAACGACGGGGTGATGAGACCGGATAGGGCGACAAGATCAGCCTTCTCACGGCGGACAGCGGAGAGTATGTCCTCCGCAAGCACCATCACGCCGAGGTCAACGACACGGAAGCCATTGCAGGCCAAGACGACGCCAACGATATTTTTGCCGATGTCATGCACATCCCCCTTCACCGTGGCAAGCACGACGGTCCCGGCAGAACCTCCGGCTCCACGGGACTGATCGATGTAAGGCGTGAGAACAGCCACACTTTTTTTCATCACGCGCGCACTCTTCACCACCTGTGGCAAAAACATCTTTCCCGCACCAAATAATTCTCCCACCTGCTTCATGCCGTCCATCAGCGGTCCCTCAATCACGGACAGCGCACTGCCGCAGTTCTCCATGGCCTCGCGCGTATCCTCTTCGATGTACTCGGTGATCCCTTTGACGAGAGCATGCGCGAGACGTTGGTGCACGCTGCCGGCTCGCCACCCGTCCGTCTGTGCGGGGGTATCTTGACCCGACGGCGCGTCTTTTTGCGAAGCGAGACGCTGAGCGTAGGCGATGAGACGCTCGGTGGCATCCTCTCGTCGGTTGAGCAATACATCCTCCACGAGCTCGAGTCGATCGCGCGGAATGTCGTCATAGACATCCAACATCCCCGCATTCACAATGCAGACATCGAGTCCGGCCTGCTGCGCATGGAAGAGAAAGGCAGAATGCATGGCTTCACGGACGGGGTTGATGCCACGGAAAGCGAAGGAGACGTTGGAAATGCCTCCGGAGATATGGCAAGCCGGGAAGAGGCGGTGAATTTCTGCCACCGCCTTGAAGAAATCCGCCGCATAGTCAGCATGCTCCGCAATGCCGGTACCGACGGTGAGAACGTTCGGATCAAAGATGATGTCTTCCTCCGGAAAGCCCACAACGCGAACGAGGAGGTCATGGGCACGCCGGGCGATACGAACACGATGTTCAACGCTCGTTGCCTGTCCTCTCTCATCAAATCCCATCACAACGACGGCAGCGCCGTAGCGGCGGATAAGGCGCGCTTCGCGCAGGAATTCCTCTTCTCCGTTCTTGAGTGAGATGGAATTCACAATGCCCTTACCCTGCATACAGCGCAACCCCGCCTCAATCACCTCCCACTTGGACGAATCAATCATGAACGGCACACGAGCTATATCCGGCTCCGCCGCCACGAGGTTCAGAAACTTCGTCATCGCCGCCGGTCCGTCGATCATTCCATCATCAAAGCAGAAATCCAATACGAGGGCGCCGTTCTCCACCTGTTTGCGTGCAATGGAAAGAGCCTCCTCGTAATTTCCCTCGCGAATAAGACGGGCGAACCTCGGGGAACCGGCCACATTGCAGCGCTCTCCGATGAAAAGCGTGTTGCGTGAGCGGTCATGATTGTAGGCCTCAAGTCCGGAGAGCCGCAACTGACCGGGCACGGAGGCTGACGAGGGAACGCGGGGTGAGAAACCTTTAACAGCCTCGCGGATGGCACGTATGTAGTCCGGGGTTGTACCACAGCAGCCGCCGACTATGTTGAGCAATCCCTCAGCGGCGTACTCGCGCAGGATGCCTGCCATGTGTTCCGCACTGTGTTCGTACCCGCCCGGACTGAGGGGATCCGGCATACCGGCGTTGGGGTACATACTCACAGCGCAATCGGCAAGCGAGGATAACTCTCGCGCGAAGGGAAGCATCAAATCCGCCCCAAGAGCGCAGTTGATGCCGACTGCCAGTGGGTGTGCATGGCGCACGGAATTCCAGAACGCCTCTACGGTCTGTCCGGAGAGGGTTCGCCCCGCCCGATCGGTTACAGTAAAGCTGATGATAACGGGCGGAACATCGATCTTTTGTTCCTCCCTGACCTCCTCAATGGCATTGAGGCACGCCTTGGCGTTGAGCGTGTCAAAGATGGTCTCCAGCAGAAAGATATCCACCCCTGCCTCACAGAGTGCAAGGACCTGCTCCCTGTACGCACGGCGCAACTGGTCAAAGCTCACGGCACGAAAGCCGGGATCGTTCACATCCGGCGAGAGGGAGGTGGTGACGGAAAGGGGTCCGATGGAAGCCGCCACGAAACGAGGTTTGCCGTCCTCGTTCTGGACGCCGACCACTGCATCCCGCGCCAGGCGAACGGCAGACGTATTGATTTCTCGCACCAAACTGCGCAACGCCTCATCGGTCAGGACCTCCTCAAAATACGTCTGATCCTTGCGAGCAGCAGGGAGGGAGGAACGATGAAAAAACTCGTGCTGACCGATGCAGGTGGCGGAAAAGGTGCAAGCCGTGATGATGTCCGCGCCGGCATGAAGATACGCGCTGTGGATGTCGGAAATAATTTGCGGCTGCGTGAGAACGAGGACATCGTTGTTGTTGAGCAGATCATTCGGATAGCTCTCGCGGTCTTTGAAGCGCATTCCGCGGTACTGCTCCTCCGTGAGGTGATGCTTCTGCACCATGGTTCCCATAGCTCCATCCAAAATCAGGATACGATCGCTGAGCAGTCGTCTGAGCTGTTGTTCTTTTTCGGTCATCGCGCGTCAAGATGCTACCATCTTTCTCCCATGCGGTCAAGAAAAGCAAGAAAAACCCGGGGCAACCGCATTTGGAGAGAAGTTCATCAACAGAGAGAATACCCTTATTGATTGATATCACAGTTGATACGTATCAAAAATCATAACGATGAGCGGGCATCATGATGACGGATCTAGAGAACTCACCCGCACACGTTGATGATTCAAAAAATCTGCGCAACGCGTACATTATTAATAAATCGTAAATCGTAGATAGGCAACCGCATTTTCCAATGCGGCTACCCCGGGTGACAACCTGCGGCCGTAATGAGAATAAGGAGAGAAAAGTTAATCCCTCTTCCTCGGATTCGGGTTATGATGCCAGGTGATGACGCCTTTGCCGAGCGCATAAAAGTAGGCCCCCATCAGCGCAAGCAAGAAGATGCCCATGGCGATCACTGCCGCTGCGTGAGTCACGCTCAGTTCCTTAAAGTTGAGCGCCCACGGATACAGAAAGATCACTTCCAAGTCAAACACCAAAAACAACACCGCCACCAAATAATACTTGATCGAGAAGAAGCTCGGCGCCCCATCGCCCTCCGGTACATTGCCACACTCGTACGGCACATCCTGCGCCTTGCGTACCTTCGCCCTACGTCCGAAAATCACGCTGAGCACCAAGATCAACCCGGCAAAGCCAAAGCCCGCCAAAAGCTGCACCAACGCTGAAAAATATTCCTGTCCCATATCCTGTAGTCACTATACCAAAAACGGTCCCAAGAGTCAAGAGCTCGTCAATATTCGCACACGGAGCCAGCATCCAACTCAAGAGAAGCTCATCCCCAGACATGGACTATTTACGATTCATGGATGTACGTTTTTTCGAATCATTAGCATGTGCAGAAAATGAAAGAGTCCTTCAGAGTCGCCAACATGAAAGCTCATGCTGTCGTGATTTTGACGTCTAAAAACGAATGATATTCCCCAGCGGGAGTATTTTCTTTGTTGCTCAACTTCTCCCTAATGCGGTTGTCTGTTTGAAGGGACATTACGCTTGACAAACAGACGTTTATATTTTATTTTCTGTGAGTTGCTTTCATGAAGTGAACGATGTGGATTTGGAAGAAAAAGATACGGGTGAAAGACGAGTCCGAATGGAGGGAGCGTCTGGGCGAGACGGTGCAAGGTGTTGTTTTTACTGCACTTCCGGGAGCAAGGAAACTGGCAATGGAGGTGTACTGTGAGGCTCCCGGAGACGCTCTGGCTCTCTACGCTGCATTCGGAGGCAGGTGCACTCCTCTCGAAGAGAAAGATTGGGTAGCGTCAACGGCGCCTCAGCGACAAGCTCCTTTACTCATCCGTGACAGCATCGTGGTCTGCGCTTCACCGGAACTGGTGGAGTCTCTGCGCCGCAAATACCCCCGACGCATCGTGCTGACCTTCCCGGCAGAGTGTGCTTTTGGCACGGGGAATCACGCTACCACGGCCACCTGTCTGCGTCTGTTGTGTGACGAAGCGAAAAAGCGAAGACCCGGAAACTGGAGGGTCATTGATGTCGGGTGCGGCACGGGCATCCTAGGCATCGCCGCCGTTCGCCTCGGCGCCGCATCGTCCATCTGCTACGACTTTGATGCAAACGCTGTTCGTATCGCTCGTCGCAACAAACGCATCAACGCCTCTCCGCGCGGTGTCTCCATCTTACAGGCAGACGTCTTCCGCTGGCACCCACAACCCGAGCAGCGAGCCCACGTTCTGCTGGCAAACCTCTTCTCCGGCGTCCTCCAACGCGCATTCCCCCTCCTGCTCCAATCCCTTGTGCCGGATGGGGGAAGCACGCTCATCGCATCCGGCATCCTGAGGGAGCAGGCGGACGAGACGCAAGCCGCCGCGGAGCGGGCCGGTTTTTCCTTGATTCGGCGTGTTATTTCTGGTAAGTGGGTAACGATGCAACTATCCCCGCGGTCATGACGAATATACTCGCCATTGAATGTTCCTCTGCACATGCCTCCATCGCGCTGCGTGCAGAGACTCCGCTCTCTGTCTCCTGGGTAGCAGAACGCAATCACGACGCCCACCTCTTCCCCGCCCTGCAACAAGCCCTCACCTCCCTCGGCGGGGACTCCTTGACCCTCATCCTTGTGGGAGCAGGACCCGGGAGTTACGGAGGAGTGAGGGTCGCACTGGCAGCGGCCGAAGGGATAGCACTCGTGCGTTCTTCCCGCGTGGTGGCTCTTTCATCTTGGCTGCCCCTCTGCGCCGGGAGTGGCTGTTCCATCCTCTCTGATGCCAAACGCGGCGAATGGACCCTCAGACGGGCGAGCGGCGAAATTGAGGTGTTGAGTACATCTGCCGTCCGGCAGCTCCTTGACGCCGGGGATGACATCCGCTCCGTCGAGCGGGAAGACACCCTGCAGCGCGCCGGATTGCGCGGCTTTGCTCCGGAACACGTCGGACTGGTTCCCACAGCTGAAGCTCTCATCGACCACTGGCTCTCTCTGTCCCCAACGGAGCAAGCTGAGTTCTCCTCCGTACCCGCTGCGCCCATCTATGTCCGCGCCCCTCACATCACGATTCCGAAGCGCAAACCTTGGGAATTCTGATTCCTTTCTGCCGGACAAAAACTCCTTTTCCATGAACTCGACGGAATCAGGCAACTTTACGTGTACCCTCTGCGGCGCCTGCTGTCGCTGGGAGGGGGACGTGTGCCTCACGGAGCAAGACATCTCCGCCATTGCCTCCTACCTCCACATGGAGGAAGATGTCTTTATCAACAAACACTGCCGGCTGCAAAGAAACCGCCGAGGTCTCTCTCTCATGGAAGCGCCGGACGGCTCTTGCTGTATGTTGCGGACGGACAACACCTGTGCCATCCAGGAAGTGAAGCCCGAGCAGTGCCGTGATTTTCCGATGCGTTGGAACTTTCCCGGCTGGGAAGAACGCTGTCCCGCTACGACCAAGACCTGCCTGAAAGGAGGTGCCGTATGTTGAAGAAACTGCGTTCTCGACTGGCGAGACTGGTGCCGGGTTTGTTGCGTTCTCTTCTCAAGATACGCGGTCTGCTCGTCTCACTTTTCAACCGCGTTCCCCACCGCATCGGTCCCAAAATCGAATCACGCCGGGCTCACGCCGGCATCATCGTGGATCTTTTCGCCTCCATCATGTGCCGCATAGACGGTCTGGTGCCGGAGGACATGGATACCACCATGGACATCCTGCGTTACGACTTCCCGAACGTTGAGCACAGTTGGCTCGCCGCGCGCTTTCGAAATGCCTACCGCGCTTCCTTCCCTCTGGATGTAACCTTGCGTCTTGCCGCCGCCAACCGCACCGAGGCCGAACGCTACTCCCTCGCTATTGAAATTCTCACCATGCTTCACCGGGTCGGAGCCGACCTCTCCAACCCCGAACTCTTCACCGAAGTCACGGAGGGACTCGGTCTCCCCGGCGCCGATCGCGAACTCGAGGAACTCCTATCCACCCCGGGAGCCCTACCCAAGCCCCCCATCGAGTCCATTTCCTTCTCGGAATATGTCTGTCGCGGCAACGTCACACTATCTCCGGCGGATAAGGGCGTGAGTTTCCGAGCCGTGCGTTGTGTGAACCTGCTCGTCATTGTGAATGATACCCGCGTTCCCCTATCCGTGCGCGGCCACACCCTGCACAAAGGTGATCTCATTCCCATTTCCACGGGGCAATCCGTGGACCTTTCGGAGAGCTCTCTTTCCTATTCCACCATCCTCGGACTTCTTCAAGCGCACTACGCCGGTGTACGATACGTGTGCTACATAGGCATGGAGGAAGACTCCATCACCATCTCCCGCCAGCGTTCGCTCAACTCCGTTGCGCGTGTCATTTTCGGTGTGCATGTGGATTTGGAAATCCTGCGCAAAGACGCCGATTTCCGTCTGGATGGCTCGCCGCTACGTCAAGGCGAAACGGTGTGCACCACGTACTTCACTCCCTTCTCTGTGCGTGGCAACGGTCCCTACACCTTTACCGACCTCAACTCCACCGGTGACTCCGGTCACAGTTTCCAACTCGATCCCCGCACCCGCAAGGTTCTCGTCACCAACTTGCCGTACATGAACCGACCGGGCGCACTCATGCTGACACCGGGGTTGGCGCCGGGCATGGTGTTTGAGGTGAGCTACTCACGAGCCGATAACCGCGGTAGGTTGCGCGTTTTGGAAGGAGATACCCACGCCCTCACGGTCTCGGGCAACGCTGTGCGAGGAGAAGCCGAGCTGAAGGACGGAGACCTCATCGCCCTCTCCTCGGTCCAGTTCCTGCGCTGTCGCTTCTCAGCCGGGGTGCTGGATGAGGAATCCAGCCTCATTAACTCCATGCACGTCTCGGGCATCACGCGCGATTTTGTGCGCTCCGGACGCGTGGTGGACAACATCGACTTCTCCTTGCAGCGTGGAGAAATGGCCTGTATTCTCGGTCCAAGCGGTTCCGGAAAATCAACTTTGCTGAGCATCCTCGCCGGACACCTCTCCCCTTCCCTCGGCTCCGTCCGATACAACGGTGAACTCCTCACCCCGGAAAACATCTCCCTCCGCCAGCATATCGCCTTCATCCCCCACGAAGATATCCTCGATGAAGCACTCACCGTCGGCGAACACGTGTATCAAGCCTCTCTCGCTCGACGACCCCGCCTCAACCACGCAGACCGCATACGTCGCGTACTCGCCGTGCTCAACTTCGTCGGCTTGGGCTCGCTCACCAAACGCCATGTGGGGCGCGCCGGGGAACGCACCATCTCTGACGGCGAACGCTCCCGTCTCAATCTCGGTCTGGATCTCACCGGGACGGCGGAGGTTTTCCTCATTGATGAGCCGATCAGCGGGCTTTCTTCCGGTGATGCTGAGCGTGTCATTCAAACCCTCGAGAATATGTCCTCCGGACGCATTCTGCTATGCACCCTGCACCGTCCCGCCCAGTCCATTCTGAACCGCTTCAACAAGGTGATGGTACTCAACGCGCACGGGCAGATGGCTTTCTGGGGCACCCCGGCAGAAATGGTGCAATACTTCCAGGAAGCTGCGCGGGAGATGGGGCTGCACGTGAGTCGGGAGGCTATAGCTGCCGGTGGGGCAGACTACGTATTTGAGGTGTTAGAGGCGCCCTACGCCCGCTTGGCGAGCCACTCAACTCCCGGGTCCGGTATGTGGCAGGAACGCTTTGAGAGCTACTCCTACCGCCGCCAGGGCACCCACCCCGCACGTGGTTCGGATGAGGATGAACACGAGGGGCGTCCCCAAGTGCCTCCTCTGCCACGGCGACGTCCCATGGAGCTGTTGCGTCTCTTCTGGCTCTGGATCCTACGTTCCTTCCTTGGTCGCGTTCGCAGCCGCATGGGGCTTTATGCTCTTTTGCTGGAGGGACCCGTGCTGGCTTTGCTCATCGCAGGGACGCTGCGCGCCGCGAGCGACTCGCCCTACACGTATTACAAAGCTCTTCACATTAACGAGTATCTTTTCCTTTCACTGGTGCTGGCTATGTTTTTCGGTCTCACGGACGCGGCCTGTGAGATTCTGCGCGATCGCCTTCTGCTGCGCCGAGAGAGCAACTACAAGCCGTTCATCACCGGCTACCTCACCGCAAAGTGCATTGTCATCACCGGCATCGCCGCCGTCCAGTGCGCTCTCTATCTCCTTGTCGGCAACGCCATCCTTTCCATCCATGAGATGTTCTGGTCCCATCTCGCCGTCATGGTACTTACTGCATTTGTCGGCATCTCCCTGTCGTTAGCCGTCTCCGCCTTTGTTCGCTCCGAGCGCACAGCTCTCAATATCGTGCCTCTCCTGTTGGTTCCTCAGATTCTGCTGGCGGGGGCGCTCGTCCGCTTTGAGGAGATGAACGAATTCACCCCGTCTCTCCTCCCCTCCCTCCCACCGCGCATGGAGCAAAAGCTCTCCAATCTCCGCCACCGCGTCGCCTATCAGGATGAAACGACACATGACATTCTCACCAAACCCGTCCCTCTCCTCGCCGAGTTCTGTCCTCTGCGCTACGCCTTCGAGATGATGTTCGTCATTCAAACTTCAGACAACCTCTGGGAGATTGAAAACCGCAATATCGACCAAATGCGCGACTCCCTCAAGCAGCACGGCTCTGATGATGATGTGCGTTTCATCCAACGTGCGGCGCTCCTGCTTAATACCACCGCTCCGAATGCCGAAGAGGCTCGTTCTATCCTGCGCCGCACCCGAAAAATTGCCCTCAGCCGCAATGAGCAGAGTTTGCTCTCCCTCTCATCCCAACTCGAAAACCGTCCCTCCTCTCCGTCCTTTCAACCCCTTGAGTTCTTCTTCTCCAACCGACGACTCGTCGCTATCTCCGAAGGTGTCAAAACCGCCCGTAAAGATGCTCGTCTCAACGAACATCGCGGCTTTTTTCTCTCTCCCCGGCAGGCGGCTCCTCTCGGCTGGATCGACCAGGAAACCGATGCCGGCTCCGTCTCCACTGTCGCCCGCAACGGCATCTATCTCTTCCTGATGGGACTCGTACCCATCCTCATCGCTGCTCGACGCCTCCGCTCCCTCTGCAGAACGAGAGGATGAAGGCGACGCAGTCGCCTATTTACGATTTACGATGGACGAATTACGATTGGAGAAATTCCTCGCCGTTGGTGCAACTTAGCAGAGCAAGAACAGAGGTGGCGCGAAAAATGCAGACTCCGTTTATGGAGCTTCCCGAACAAAACGCTCGCGAGACTCCCGGAGGATGTCGGCTGCACGAGTCGTGTCGAAGAACTCTCCCACTTCAGTTTTTTTGTTTTGGAGGGTCTTATAGGTGCTGAAAAAGTTCTGGATTTCCTGAAGGTAGTGAGGGGGAAGATCGTCGAGGGAATGCACGTGTTCATATCGCGGATCACCGACATTTACCGCCAGAATCTTGACGTCCGGCTTCCCTCCGTCTATCATGTCCATCCCCCCGATGATCCGGCAGTCCACGTAACATCCCGGAAACGTCGGAGACGAAGTGAACACCAGGATATCCAACGGATCGCCGTCCAAGTATCGAGTCCCCTCCACAAATCCGTACTCGGCAGGATAATACACCGAGGAATACAAAACTCTGTCCAACTTGATGTGTCCGGTCTCCGTATCAACCTCGTACTTGTTCCGGCTCCCCATGGGTATTTCAATGCGGG
Source organism: uncultured Akkermansia sp. (assembly GCA_947628035.1). Taxonomy (GTDB): domain Bacteria; phylum Verrucomicrobiota; class Verrucomicrobiia; order Verrucomicrobiales; family Akkermansiaceae; genus Akkermansia. The sequence continues at coordinate 29,125 of CANQYL010000021.1, forward strand.
CTTCGACTATTTCCATACCCTCCTTCTACTGTGTATTTTCACATCTGTCAATGAAAAATCGCACAAAAGTCCTACGACTTTCTGCCAAAATTGCACAAAAGTCCCATGACTTTTTGCCAAAATCGCACAAAATCCCTGGGAGTTTGTCCTATCTCCTCCCATTTGCAGACGGCTTAATGACGGTACCCCATGAAAGAGAAAACCGTCCAACTCATACCTATGAATGGAGGAAGTCGATCACTTCGTCAACGTGACCCTTCACCTTCACTTTGCGCCACTCTCTGACGATGTTCAGGTGCTTGTCCAACACAAAGGTTGAACGTTCGATGCCCATGTATTTGCGTCCATACAGCGATTTTTCAACCCATACGCCAAAGGCGTCGGCAAGGGTGTGTTCAACATCGGACAGCAAGATAAAATTGAGGTTTTGCTTTTCCTGAAATTTCAAGTGACTCTTCACGCTGTCCGGACTCACCCCGATGACGGTTGCATATTGGGTCAGTCTGTTGAGATTATCCCTGAAGTCGCACGCCTCCTGCGTGCAGCCGGAGGTGTTATCCTTGGGGTAGAAGTAAAGAATCACCTTCTGCCCTCGAAAGTCATTCAACGAGAATTCCTTCTCCTTGCCGTCTTGATCAACGCCTTGTAATCGGAGGTCTTTCATATTGCTTCAAGCCTGTTTCCGCAGCTCCGGAGCCACTTTAACACAGGAGACGACCTCCGCGCAAGTCTCACGAGCGGACAAACTCCGAAAAGATACGCCTTAAAAAGCGGATGTGCTTAAAATCCAGGCTCTGTCCTACCACAGTGTTGATTTTTTTCACAGAACTAGAATAAAG
>CANQYL010000022.1 GCA_947628035.1 uncultured Akkermansia sp.
TCCATGCCCAAGTCTTTTTTAAGGGATATTGAAATTTTTTTGTCAGATACTGGGTATTTTGCCGACTTTGTGGAATTGCTTTGCGGAGTCATTCCACAAAATTATACGAAGAGCGCACCCTCGGTTTTTGTGGAGAGAGGTTTTTGGGGTCAATCCAAATTTTTGTGGAAAATTGAATTTTTGTTAAAAAGGTGGGAGCATTCAAGCAAGACGCGTAGACGATAGTTCTGGAAGTTTCGGGAACCGTAGGCGCGACGTTGAATGAGTTTCATCTTGCGGTGGAAGCCTTCCGTGATGCCGTTGTTTTTTGTAAAGCTCCACGTACTGTGTTTCAAAAACAAAAAGGCTTTACTCATGTTGTTGTAAATGATAGCATATTTGCAGGTTCCAACCAGCGGTCGTGCGGTTTCTGAAATAATGTCCGGGGTTATCGGAAAATATGAAACACATCTTAGAACACCTGTCGGCAATTTGTCCTTTTCAAAGTTCAATCTCAGTTTATGAGCAAAATATCCTCTTCATCCCTCAACTCTCTCTCTGTACCCTCTATCAAACTCCGAATTCGCGGTTTTCTGAACTGTAAATTCGTCAAAATCTTTCTTCAGTTCCTTATAATTCTTAATATCTTGTGCATTGGATTGGAAACAGATAAAAGTGTACATGCCGAATACGACTCCATTTTTCAGACAGTTGAAACTTATTCTGTGATTCTGTTCACCGTAGAATACCTGTTGCGATTCGTGTCCATGGATAAGATAAGAAATGCATTTAAACCATTGATGATGGTGGATTTATTTGCAATTCTTCCTTATTATCTGACGGTTTTTACTGTTGACTTGCGATTCTTAAGGATTCTGAGGCTTCTTCGCATCATGGGAATTCTTAAATTGTCTCGTTATTTTGGCGCACTCCAGCTCATCGGTGGAATTTTTTATCGTCGTCGTGCAGAACTCCTTTGCCTCTTCGGGGTACTTCTGCTCCTCATATTCATGAGTTCTTTTTTTATTTTTTACGCTGAATCTGCCGCGCAACCCGACACTTTCCGTAACATTCTCGATGCGTTTTGGTGGACAGTTGTCACAATTACAACTGTAGGCTATGGCGACGTATGTCCTATCACAGCCGTTGGTAAGCTCATCTCCGCGCTTATCATTCTGGTGGGCATCATGCTCTTTGCCCTCCCCACTAGCATTCTCACGGCGGATTTTCTCAATGAGTTTCGCAAAAGCAATCCTAAACAGTGACAGTTGAGCTCTACTTCCTTACTTGCGTAATCATCTCATCCCGGAAGATGCTAGAACGCGTGTGTGCCCCATACAGGATATAAGCAAGAATAGAGATAATGGGAGAGAGTTTTTGCCAAGCTGTCATGAAAGTAGCGGACAGAGGGCAAAGAAGCGGAAACGACTCATTCATGACCGATGATGAAGGACGATAACGCCCACGCAGGACAGCGCAACAAGGTGGATATACGTAGATGATTTGCTCGGTACAGAATTGACGAGAAATGTGGCGTAAAATAGGCAAATTGACAAGCCAAGGATCTCCGCTAAAAGATTGCTGATGATCCCCGAGAAAGCGAAGAAAACAAAAAACGCATCAAAGGCGTCATAGTAAAATATCTCGGAACCTTTCGGTATACTAATTTCCTGTCACGGGGAGACGAAAGGGTCGGGGTGATTGATTGAGACAGACGAGGGCACAGGGAGGATGAGGTAAAGTTCGGCGGCGGAGGCGCCAGAGCCTTGAATGGAGGAAGAGGCGATAAAGCGGATGAAACGTGCCGTAACGGTGCAGGGGAAATGGACGCGCTGAAGGATGGGATTGGCTTGCACGTTGGGGAACTCACCGGAAGAGACCGTGGACCAGTTGACGCCATCATTGCTGACGTCGAAGCGAAAACGATTCGTCAGGGAGGAAAGTTCTCCATCTTGCCTGGGAAGGTAGGCGAAACCGGAAAAGGTCTCTGAGGCACCGAGATCGACAACAAGCTCCGGGAAATCGCTCTGCCAGTGTGACTCCGGGCAGGCATCCCACGCTGCCGCCGCATTCGGGGAGGAACTTTTCCAGCGAGCCCTAGAGAGAAATTCGGGCGAAGCAGAGGGTGCGACGGCGGAGTACGTGACGGGAGCAGGAGATCGAAGAAGGGAAAATTCACTGATGCAAGGGCAGGCACGTGTGCGAGTGATGACAAGTCGAACCCGATCCGTCGTGACAGGGGTGGGGAGTTGACGCATAACTTGGAAGCCGATGGAGGATCCGGAGTCGTCGATGGTGCGCCAGTTGCCGTCAAGGAAGGCTTCCAGGCGAAAGGCGCGGACGCGCTGTCCGAGGCGGATCTGTTCACGCAGGCGGACGATATCAAAAGTGACCAGATGGGGCAGACGGAGTTCCAGAAAGGAGAAGCCTTTTTGGGTATCGGCGGGACACCAGTAAGTTTCCGGATCTCCGTCCGTTGCCCGGGAAGCGGCAAAGCGGACGGAGTTGAAGCGCACGCTGTCGGACACAGCCTCTGCGCCGAGGGCGTAGTCCACTGCCAGCAACTTGCGACGCATCTCACCGAAGGCAGCCAGAGATGCGAGATCAGCAGGGTCTGCCTTGCCCTCTCGGTTCAGGGCGACATTGAGGATAAGGTTTCCCCCACGTCCGACACTGGCGAGGTAGATGCCCATGAGTTCGGCGGGGGATTTGACGGAGTGTTCTTGTCCCGGGTGCCAGAACCAGCCCTCTCGGTTGATGGTGGTATCGGCCTCCAGAGACATCCATTTTTCATGGGAAGTATCGGAGGAAACCGTGTTGAGACAGGGGTAGGGGACACAGCCCTTTTCTGATCCTCCCCACTGGACATCGCCAAGCCCATCGGCTCCCCAGATGATACATTCGGGTTGGAGGTTGCGGATCAGGGTCACAAGGCGGGGGAAGTTGTAATAAGTCTCAGAGATATTGCGTTGTTCGCGTGCGCCGCCGTAGTAGCCATCACCGCCGTTTGCCCCGTCGAACCATATTTCGAAGATAGGACCGTAATGGGAAAGCAGCTCTGTGATTTGTTTTTCGTAAGCGAGAAGGTAGCCCTCTTTGCCGTATTCAGGGTTGTTCCGATCCCAGGGGGAGACATAGACGCCGAATTTGATGCCGTACTTGGCGCAGCTCTCCGAGAAGAGTTTTACGACGTCACCTTTACCGTTCATCCAAGGAGATTTCGTGATATTGTAGGGCGTGCTTTGAGTGGGCCAGAGGCAGAAGCCGTCGTGATGTTTGGCTGTGTAGATGACCCCGGTCATCCCCGCATCTCGGAAAGCGTGTACGGCGCCGTCAATGTCCGGGGATGTCGGGAGGAAGAGAGAGGGAGACTCGTCTCCGTAGCCCCATTCTTTGCCAGTGAAGGAATTAATCCCGAAGTGAACGAAAGCATACCATTCCATGCGCAGCCATGCAAGTTGCCTCTCGCTTGGAATGGCTCCACAAGCGGGAGGTTCCGTCGGGTAGCACAGAATGACCCCGAACACAGTCGCAACGGAACAGAAAAAGCAAGCGTAGAGGAGTTTTCGGCTGCTGCACATGGGCGAGACTTATGTGGCGGAAGGGGGGGAGACGACCTGAGTTCAGCGATCGAGCAGCTGACCATCCAGTCCCTGAGCATCATCAAACGAGAGGATAAAGAGACTGCCGTCCTCGCGAATGCGACCGTAAAAGAACGGCTTGTCGGAGTCCAGAGGAGCAGGAGCGATCTCGATTGTCACAGTCCGTTTCTGCGTTTTTCTCTCACCGAGAGCAATATAGCGGAACGCCTCATCCGTCTGATCTTTTTCAGTGAGCATCCGATGCACCTCTTCTTTGTTTTTGAGAGAAGAAATATCTTGCGGAATATCCTGTGAATTATCGAGAACGATCCCTTCAACATCGGAATAATCTACAAGTTCGAGTTCCAATTTGACAGAAAAGACCGGTTTAGCGAGGGCAGACAAAGCCTCTTCATCGTCCGGGCTGAGCCATTGTTTGACCCGGATGTTCTGGAGGTGACGCACGTAATAATTGGTGCGGTGGGGGTTGATGCGGGGGGAGATATCCTCATCGCCGAGCTTGCCGGTCCATTCTTCGCCGATGTAGTCATAATGGAGTTCGAGAGGGGCGGCTTGGTAGGAGAGGGTGAGAGACCGCAGAGAGGAGATAGGGAACTGGACAAGGTTTTTCTTCTTCCAGTGGAGGAAAGAGAGGGAGAAGAGTTTCATCATCTTGGGACTGAGACGGTAAATGGAAATCCCGTTTTGTTCCATTCCTATCCAGTAGGAATCCCGTGCGTCCTTGTAGCGTTTCATCACAAATATTCTCGGAGCGCGATCCCTCACAAGTGGCATATCCTCCCCGAACAGGACGGCTCGGGCAGCACACTCGCGGGGCTGGACAATGAGCATATAATCCGGCGCATTAAATCCATAACGGCGAATGACCTCTGCCGCATCCTCCTGAGGGGTGATGTCGTACACGAATGAGGAGACAGGGACAGAGCTGAGACTATTGAGGAAGGTGTTGACCGCTTCCGCATCAGCCTCGGTGAATTTTTTCCCTTCGGCGGTGAACATCCACACGTCGTCCACCTGACCTTCCGAATCTCCCGGGATACGGCGCAGCATCAGGGGATAGGGAGCGTAACGTGAGCGGAGAACCAGTTTATCAATATCTTTTGCGCTGAGATTGGAGAAGTGGCGTGAGCGGAGGGAGTCAAGCTCCATGGGGATATCCCGCAGGTAAACGGTATTCATGGCGCTATGGATGCGGCTCTGCGTATCCTCCGGGAGAATGGGGAGGGCGAGCATAGCATTCACAATGTTGGCGTACCCTCCACTGCGGCGCATTCGAGGCTCTACCGGAAGAGTGAAGACCACCGGGCGATCGCTCACGGTGGCGTAGCAGATCATTTGTCCATCCGATGGCGAGGCAAAGGGATGGTAGAGGGAGAGCCGGCGTTGTTTTCCGTCTTCCGTAGAGAGAATGACCTCGACGTCAGGTTTGTCCGGCAAGCGGACGGAAGAGGAATCCTCGATGCGTATGGCCTTGAGCTTGACAAGGTCGGAGATGAGCGAATCGATCGCATCCTGGTCGGTTTCGCAGAGGGCAGGGGAGAGAATGGTCCACGGAGACTGGGGACTATCCCGCGATATGATGAGAGGAGAATTGTCTTTTCCCGACACAGGGGGAGAGGACACGTGTTGAATCTGCAGGGAGAGGAGAAAATCCGGATTGATGGGGAGAGGGCACGGTTCGCGCAAACCCTGCAGTCCGTTTTTGAAGAGGGGAAGTATGTTGCCGCTCACGACGTGGATGCGTTTGTCCTTCCCGTAAAAATCAGTCCGCAGGTAAGTGGTTGGCAGCAGACTCTCTCCGTCCTCAGAATCGGCGAACCAAGGGGAGGCGCTCCCCAGAGTGAAACGGGCGAGAGTACTTTTGTCGTTTTTCCCCGTGCTTATCTTGAGAGTGATGGTATGAGGGGAAGTTTCGACACCGAACTCGCGGAGACTGGCGCGAGTGGTATTGTTGAGGGGGAGGGAGTCCACCAGACGGGCGTTGGAGGTGAAAGAAAGGATGGCTTGGACGGCTTGAGAGGACATACGGTCACGGAAGGGGGAGATGATCCACCAGGAACCGTCATCCGCGCGCTCGCACTCAATGCTGTCGTGAAGATCCGCGATGCGCATCCATGAGACACGATTGAGTTCATTGAGATTCTCCCGAGGGAAGAGCGACATGCCGGGTCGGAAATGGTACCAGCCAGTGAGACGCGCCAGACTGCCTTCCACAAACAAGAGCCCCGCCGCCGCGAATGCCAGCAGCGTGAGGAGCAACAGAATGATCGTTGGAAGGGCCTTCCGCATGGGGGGCAGTGTAGAAGTGAGGATGAAACGGTTAATGGCGACGAGATTGCCAGATCATCAACGCAATGAGCAGCGCAAAGAGAGGCATGAAGAGCAGGGTGAGGTACTCCAGAGCGTGGCGGGAGTGACGGTTGAGATCAATCTTCATTGTAAGGTCCTGATTCGCGCTCTTGCCGCCGTATTCGGGACGATTACACATCCAAGCCCAAAGGGTGTGCAGATAATCCTGCTGTTCGGTACGAGCGTTGGAACGCTGAAGCATATCCGTATTGCCGAGGACGATGAGAGTGGACATATCGTTCACCGAGCGAGGGGAACCTTTTGTGACTGCCGCCGCCAGACAGAGGGGACCTGCTTTGTCTTCCCTCGGGTCGAAGAAGGGATCGAGATCCCGACGGGTTTCGCCATAGTAATCCGCCGTGGTCATGAGCAGCGGGTAGGTGGCGAGCCGTCGCAGAGAAGCTTCGTTTTCATCTCCATGCTCCAGAGTGAAGGACATGGACTGTCCCTCGATATGAGTGGTGCTGTTCCAGAAACTCTTTGTGCAGGAGAGCCCCTTGGGAAAGACGGCAGAGATGTCGTAGTAGGCGCGTTTACGGTCGCGCAGAAGAACGCGGTCGGAATTAGGGCGAATGCCTTGCTCGCGGAGGAAGCGGTAGAAACGCGGGAGCTTGGTGTTAGTGGGATCCAAAGCCACGAAGAGGGCACGCCGACCGCTTTCTCTTTCCCAGAACTCACGAACGACTCGGAGCTCATCGTCGGTGAAGTCAACTTGGGGAGAGATGATGACGAGGCCCTCGGCGTTGTCCGGTAGAGTCTCCAGACCGGAAAGGGTGATCCAGGAAAGTTGGATGTTGAGCGAAGAGACGATACGTCCTATGTTTTCCAGCATCGTTTGGTCATCGCGCGAGACCCCGCCCTTGCCCTCTACAACGTACATGTGGCGCATATCGCCCTCAACCGCTTCAGTGATGGCCGAGCAGACCACCTCATCCATCATGAGAGCGACAGCGCGGCGGGATTCATCGGGGAGGGTCTCATATTTGACGAAAGAGGTGCCGGGACGGATGCGGACGTGTTTGCGGTCGCTTTTTTCTTCTTCGAACGTTTTCAGGGGGACGGAGGCATCCTTACGGGCATCGATGACACAGAGATCCTGTTTAAAATCGACGCCATAGATCTGGGATATTTCGCGAGCACGATTGGGTTGTCGAATGGGGTCAAAACATTCCAACTCAATTTTTCCTTTTCCGTAGCGGACGTACTCCTCCAGGAGGCTACGCATCCGAGTATAGTTAGCCGTAGAACGTTTGAAGGCGAAGATGATTTTTACCGGAGTTTCACGGTTGCGGATGCGGGAGCCGGTGAGAACGTTGACCGTGCGCTCAGAAATCGTGTAGCGTTCTTCCTCCGTAAGGTCTTTCCGAGCATATTCGTGACAGCCAACGTAGTTACAGGCCAAAACGATGAGACAGATGAGAAACAAATTCAACCAAGCCAAGGGTGAGCCATGGGGGCGTCTGGCGTCCGGGTTGATTTCTGAAAAGGGGGAACTACTCATGGTATGGTGAAGGGATGAAAAGTATCTCGGAAGAGTATTAACGAGTCCAGCGTCGATGATCGACGACGCGCTTGACCGAGGCAAGCGTGAGGATTGTCAGACTGAGGTAGAGGACGGCAGGGCGGGTATCAATCAAGCCTCGCGAAAAGGAGCCCACATGCTCCGTGCAGGACATATAATGGAAAATAGGAGCTGCGGGGAATTCTCCCCAGAGTTCAGTGACACGTCCTAGGAAATAAAACGAGATCATGAAGCTTGTGCAAAGGATACCAGCGATGATTTGGCTACGAGTCATGGCGGAACAGAGCAAACCAACAGCAACAAAAAAAGTGCCCGTAAGAGCCAAGATGCAATACGGACCGATCCAGTCTGCCATAAGATAAGTGATTTTTCCCTCGGCGATGATGCCGTAACGACAACTGGTGTAGATGTTGGCCAGATGGCTCATCCAAGGATAGAGCAGGAGGGGTATCCAGAGAAACAGGTAGAAGGTGTAGGCTGCAAAATATTTGCCGAGAATGACTTGCATTGTTGTGACCGGGGCAGTGAGCAGCCCCTCTAGTGTTCCTTGACGTTCTTCTTCCGCTAAACTTCGCATCGTGATGAGAGGGAAGATAAACATGAAATAGAACCAGAAGTTGATGTTGTTGAGCATGTAATACATTACACCCTCACCAGTGGCTTTGGACATGATTTGCAGAACAGCTTGCAGGCAGAATCCCAGCAGTGCCATCGTACACGCCAGGATGACCCAGCCGAACGGTGTGCAAAAATAAACACGCAATTCTCGAAAATAAAGTGTCTTTAAGGTAGCCAACCAACTGTTGCGGCGGCGTATGACGGAATGAAGCAACTCTTCTTGGGGCATAAGGGCAGGGGGTTAGTCGTGACGGGTCATTTCGACAAAGACGTCCTCAAGGCTAGGAATGTGACGGTAGAGATGGCGCACAGGGTAACCGAAGCGGTTGATGACAGCGGCGATTTTTTCACGCGTGTCGGTACCGGGTTCGGCGCGAACAACGAGGCGCTGCCAGTCGCCGGGCAGGAGTCCGTCGTAGATGATTTTTTTGACGGATGGGATGAGGCTAAGCTCCTTCATGACAGGGTCAAGTTCGCCCTTGTACTCAATGGAGACTCGTCCGGCTGCGCGCAAACCTCCCGTCAATCTTTCAGGGGTATCGGCGGCTTTGATGGAGCCGTTGTCGATGATAATGACCTTGTTGCAAATCATCTCCACCTCGCTGAGAATGTGGGTGGACAGGATAACAGTATGCTCCGTTGCAAGAGAGCGAATCAACTCGCGTATCTGGCGAATTTGGTTCGGATCCAGCCCATTGGTTGGTTCATCAAGAATCAACAGCTCCGGCTCGCCAAGCAGAGCATCTGCCAATCCAACTCTCTGACGATATCCCTTGGAGAGGGTTCGAATCATGTCCCTACGCTTGGGTTCCAGTCCGCAGCGGTCGATTACAAATCCTACCTGTTTGCGCACAGAATCCCCGTACAACCCCTTAATGCGAGAACGATAAGAAAGATACTCATAAACGCGCATCTCGTCGTACAACGGCACATTTTCGGGCATGTATCCCATATGTCTCCTCGCTTCAAGGGGTTCTTCCAAAATGTCGTGTCCGGCTATACTCGCCGTACCTGCCGTCGGGGGCAAATATCCCGTGAGCATTTTCATTGTTGTCGTCTTACCGGCTCCGTTGGGCCCCAGAAAACCAACGATCTCTCCGCGTTCTACACTGAAACAGACGTCCCTCACCGCCATGAATCGTCCAAATGCTTTGTACAAATGCTCTGATGTCACCATACTCATGCCCGTGACTCTATTCTATCACGCCGCTCTGTAATATCAAGTTTGAATCCATGTAATTTCATCAGAAGACACCCGAGGTCCATGAAAATTCGGCTCCATTGCGAACCTTTGTCATTTCTCAATCGACGCAGGCAAAAGCAACCTCATGACGAAGATGCAAACGATGCAGATGATGAAACAGTCCTCAACAAATGGAGAGCACGAACGCGTGGAAAAAGTGAGAATGGAGAATTAAAAGCAAGAATTTTCCGCCGAGTCTCCCATACCGATATTTCTCGTTTCCTATGATTTGCAAACTTTTTATTTTGCATTACATATATTATGCGAAGTAAGAATTAAGTTAAAAATCTTAAGATGAACAACGAATAAAGCAAGCCTCCCTATCAGAGAATCCCTTTGTGTAGGGAGAACGAGAGGAGTCGATGGTAAAGAAAAAGAGAGAAAAACGAAGAGGAAAAAGAACTTAGAACTTGACACGCGCACACAGGGGGCGTAACATGAGGATACGATATGGTAAAGTGCACACTCAAGTACGAGGGCGGACTGCATTGCCGGCTGGAACATGGGCCATCCGGAGCCGTGGTGAATACGGATGCACCGGTGGATAATCACGGCAGGGGAGAATCCTTTTCCCCGACGGATTTGATGTGTGTGGCCACAGCTGCGTGCATGACGACGATCATGGGGATCTATGCCCAGGAGCAAGGATTGGATTTGAGAGGCTTGAAGATGGAAGTGGAGAAGGAGATGTCGGCAAATCCCCGCCGGATAGCGAGGATAGGTATCGACATTTACGTTCCCCTATCGGCGGATAGTCCGCATGGGAAAGAGTTAGAGCGCTGCTGTTCATCGAGTCCTGCCATGCAAAGCTTGAGTGCCGAGGTAAATGTTGAGCGCAGGTGGCACTGGGAAGGATAAAGAAAGAGCGATGAACCGGTTACCGTACATCTACGTTGCAACTCCGTTGTTCATTCTGTTGAGCTGCGGAGGTGTCCTGCGCAGTGTAACTGGGAGTGCCATGATCGCCGTGGTGGGGGCGTTGTGTGTCGTGGCTTGGGGGGTCGTCTGGCTGCGTTTGTATAGGCGACAAATCTTGCGTGCGGAGTTTTCTCTTCTTTCCATTCTGCCTTACTGCATTTATTATATTGCCGAACAAACGGGCTCGCGACTCTTTGCGGACAGTCCGACCTGGAGTAACCTGTATGCTCTCAGCTGGCTGGGTTTCATCGTTGTGGGTATTGCCAGCGTACGACCGGATGCTGTGGGGCTCCCTGCCCTCAGGGATCCCGTATTCCTTCTTATGACTCCTCTAATCATTCTGTATGCCGTGAGCAGTTTTCTGCAAACGTATCCCACTTTAACAACACCTTAATTCATCAACCTCTATGCGCACCATCATCCTACCTACCCTACTGGCAGCGAGTCTCTCTCTCGAAATAGCCGGAGCCTCTTCTTCCGGTGCTCGAGTACACCGTATCGCGCATCCGGTTCCTGCACCGAGCATGGTACAACCTGTTCCACAGCAACCCCGACGGCATTCCATCCTTTTGAGTCCGACGGCTGCGCCGGTTCGTCCTGAGCCAGTGTCCGAGCAGCCCCTCGTTCTGCCGAAGGCAAAACCCGTTACCCAACCGGCTCCCGTCGTCGAGTCTCCGGCACAGGAGCCTTCTCGGATGCGTGTAGCGCCGCTTGCACCGAGGGAGGTGGTATCTCCTCGTCCTATTCCGACCACCTTCCCCGTCGCGTACAGGCCCGTTGTGCGGCCTCTCGCTCCGAGAGAAGAGCAACCTGTACTGCAAGCATCGCCGCGACACATTCAGCCTCGTTCTTCCTCGGCGACTATTCATCGACGTCTCGAGCTTCATCCGGTGGCGACGACAGTACCTGCTCCTCAACCGGTGCAGGTTGCTGCGATTCCGGGGAGAGTGGAGACTCGCAAAGCGCCGATGATTCACCGTGTCAGTGCGCCGGTTGCAGAGAAGGCCATCACTGTTCCGCCTCCTGCGCCCAAGCGTATTGTCGTTGCGGAGCCCCCTTCCGCTGGGCCTGTGCTTGTGAGAAAGCCGGAGCCCGTGACAAATCGTGGTTCTCATCCTGTCGTCTTCTCCACGCCATCACAGACATCTGTGACGGAGAGGGCTGTTCCGCGGCGAGTCGTTACACCGACGGTTGTCAAGAATGGTGCGCCGGCATCCCTTGCACCGCAACCCATTCCTTCAAACCGGCCGCGACGGAGACTTCCCATAGCTCCGGTCAGCGACAGTGGCGCCCTGCCCTCAGTTCCTGCTTCCTGAAGGGTGAGGGAAAATTGCCAGACGAGGTCTCATACGAGCAACGTGTGAGAAGCCTTGGCTTCAAGATGCCCGCTGCATGGCTCAAAAGCAACGATTAGATATTCTGGTGCACGCGGCAGGGTTGGCCGCCTCTCGCGAACAAGCTCAACGACTCATCCTTGCGGGAGAAGTTTCCGTGGGCAAACAAGTTGTCACAAAACCCGGCACCAAGGTAGATACAGCCCTGCCCCTCGCTGTTAAAACACCGCCAAAATATGTGAGTCGAGGCGGTCTCAAACTCGAGGGAGCGTTGGATGTTTTTCCCGTCTCGCCAGAGGGTAAAGTGTGCTTGGACATAGGGTCGTCCACAGGAGGATTCACCGATTGCTTGTTGCAGCACGGAGCCCTGCGAGTGCACGCCGTCGACGTGGGAACCAACCAACTTGTGTGGAAACTGCGCAATGATCCGCGAGTCATCGTTCGTGAGCAATTCAATGCGCGTTACCTCAAACCGGAAGATCTGGGGGAAAAGGTACAACTGATTGTGAGCGATGTCTCGTTTATTTCCCTCACGAAGATACTCCCCGCTGCGTACGGTTGCTTGGAGGAGGACGGCGATTTGCTCGTACTAGTGAAGCCGCAGTTTGAACTGCAACCGGAGGATATCGGTCCTGGAGGCATTGTACGAGATCCCGCTCTCCACGAGAGAGCCGTTGAGAAAATCCGCTCCTTTGTCACCGAGGAACTCCATCGGACGTGGATGGGAGTCGCGCCATCCCCCATCACCGGCATGGAAGGCAACAAGGAATTTCTCGCATGGTTGCGCTGAAAATTGCCCTGTAAATTCACGGGAAATTTCATCTCGTCGTCCCCACCCCGTCAAGCACCTCACAGACCTTCCGGTAAGCGGTATCACGGTGCTCCGAGTAGAGGAGGGTGTAAACGAATGCAGAGCGTTTGTGGTAGGCTTCTGCATGACTTTTGGCAAGGCTCGCGGCCGTATCGCCGTTGTGACGCGTCCGTGCGGGGTCGGCTCCAAGGCGAAGGAGAGTTTGCACTGTTTCGGCATTACCGCGCATGGCGGCGAGCATGAGCGGCGTGTAGCCGGAGTTTTCCCCGGCGTTTATATCCACGCCGGCTTGGACGAGGCGCTCCACACAGGATGGCATTCCGCTCCAGGCAGCCCAATGGAGAGCCGTGAAACCATCGTTGTCCCGCTCATTCACTTGAATGCCGGGGGTATTCAGGAGAGAGTTCAGATAAAAAAGACGTTTGCTGTCCTTTTTTTGTGTCTCAGCCGGATCGTTAAAATTCACATAGACGGTCCACATGAGCGGCGTTCGTCCCGTGTTGTCGCGTGTGTTGATGAAATCAGGATTTTCCTTCACAACTTTCTCAAGCTCGCGGGCATAGGGTCCATCCTGGCCATCCCTGACATCCTCCTTGCGGATGAGAGAGACGAGAGAATCGGTGGGAGTTGTGGTCTCAAAAGCGACCATGACGAGATTGCTCAGGAAACCAAGCACGCCCATCACACCCATGAGGATGAGCATATCCGTGATGATCGGCCCCCAATGGATGACCCTCTTTTCATTTCCGTCTTTCGTATTCGTATCCATAAAATCTGCTGTCGATTAAGCCTCCTGCAGGAGTGTTTCAGAGTTTTCATTTTCCTCTGCGGGAGCGTCCTCCTCCGGGTGATCGGAGACGAACATGCCCTTGGTCAGGATGATAGCCAGAGGAGATATGACCGCCATGACGAGGTAGATGGTCCACATAAACTCCGGAGAGCACCAGAAGCTCACGTGCCCGGTGTCGATCTTGGCGGCAATGCCGTCATAGCACATGTAGGACACTAGAAGACCGCCCACCACGCCGTTCACAGGCTTGGCGATGAACATGGGGAGTCCGGCGAGCGACATATAGGAGGCCACCTTGTCCTTGGGAGCCACCCGCGCGACGTACTCGGTGAAGCGTGGGCTGAAGAGCAACTCACCAAACGCGAAGATGACGATCTGCAGGAAGATGGCGACAAAGTACGCCTGACTCACCGTATCAATGCCCGGAAAGATGAAGTAGCACTCCGGAGGAATCGCCATGAGGATGAGCGAGAGAGCCGAGATGGACATACCCCAGATCATGAGCTTCACTGTGGAGAAATACTTGAGCACGGGAATGATGACGATGAGACCGGTGATGATGATGAAGGGATTGAGCGAGTTCATGAAGCCGAGCTGGAAATCATCCCCGATGGTACGCGTGTAGTACTGCGGCATGATCATGAACTGGAGAGTGAAGACGAGACGCACCCCCAACGTGAGCACAAGGAAGATGAGTAATTTTTGGAACGGTCTCTCTCGGATCACCTCGCCGATGAGTTGGAGCGGACGGCGTGAGGAGGCTTTCGATGTCGTGATCTTCTCCTCCGGCACGGCATAAAAGTTTTCATTGATGAAGCGAGTGAAGGTGAAGGCGATGATCTCGCAGCAAGTGCCAAAGTTTACTACCATTTGCAAACCCTCCGGTCCGGGGAGCCACCTACGGATCGGATCCACGATGGCGACACCCGCCAGGAGGGCTCCAATGTTCATGAAGAGATAGTAGAAGTTAAAGCCTGTCGGTCGTGCGCGCAGAGTGGTGAAACGTCGGATGGAGGTAGAGATGCACGGGCTCATGAAGGCGGAACCGAAGCTCATGATGGCGATGCCGGCTATGACGATGTAGCGAGAATTGTCCTGCGACAGATCCAGCACGCGCATGCCGAAGTCGGAGCCGAGCCCCAAGATCAACCTCCCAAAGATGAGCATGCTAAAACCTACGAGATAGGTGCGCTTCAAACCGATGATGTCGCATATCGTCCCCACCGCAAAGACGAACAGGGAGAGGAACAGGGTGTACATCCCCACCCAGTACGGCGCATCCGCATCCCGAAATCCGCAGTAATCCTTCAGGAACAAGGCAAACACGATGATAATCGTGAAATAGGCTAGTCCATCAAAGAATTGAATGAAGTTCGTCAGCCAGAAGTTGACTCCGCACTCCTTCAACACCCCGAACTCGGAAAAATAACGCACCAATGGGTTACGGCTCTCTGTCGTTGTCTCTGTCGTATCGCTCATGGTTGTGATGGTGGTCAGGATTCCAGAACAGCTCCCTTACTCGCGTTTGTCGCCAGCTTGCGGTATCTCTTCAACCAACGGCTAGGGATTTCTTGCATGGTTGGCTTCCAGTTTTTGCGTCGTTTCTCGATCTCCTGCTCGCTCAGCTCAACCGAGAGCGTACGCGCCGGGATGTCGATCGAGACGATGTCACCATCCTTGAGCAGACCGATGAGTCCCCCCTCCGCCGCCTCTGGGGAGACGTGACCGATGCAGGCGCCGTGGGTAGCGCCGGAGAAGCGACCGTCGGTGATGAGGGCGACGGAATTGCCAAGACCTTTGCCCATAATATAGCTGGTTGGAGCGAGCATTTCCTGCATACCGGGACCTCCTTTGGGACCTTCGTTGCGGATGACGACGACATCTCCTGGTCTCACCTTGTCCGCCAAGATACCGGCGCAGGCCTCCTCTTGGCTCTCGAAGATGACGGCAGGACCGCGGTGTACCATCATCTCCGGCAGCACGCCCGCCTTTTTCACGATGCCCCCCTGCTCCGCCAAGTTGCCGAAGAGCACGGCTAATCCGCCGTCCTTCGAGTATGCGTTGTCCACGGTGCGGATGACGGCAGGATCTTTGGTGGAGAGTCCGCTCAACTGTTCGCCGAGGGTTTTGCCGGACACGGTGGGTGTGTCGGTGTGCAATGCCCCGGGAATGTGGTTGAGTTCGGCAAGAATGGTCATGACGCCGCCGGCGCGCAGAACGTCGTGCATATGGTAGCGTGAACTGGGCGCCACCTTGCAGATGTTCGGCGTGCGTCTGGAAATTTGGTCGATGCGTTGCAGGTCGTAGTTGAGTCCCGCCTCATTGGCGAAGGCGAGGGTGTGCAGCACGGTGTTGGTGGAACCGCCCATCGCCATATCACAGGCGAATACGTTGTCGATGCTATCCTGAGTGACGAGGTCGCGCGGCAGGGGACCGCCCTGGATAGCCATTTCGACGGCACGCCGCGCAGCTGCTCTCCAGAGCTCCTTGCGTTCTTCCGAGGTGGCGCCGATGGTGCCGTTGCCCGGAAGAGCGATGCCCAGCACCTCGCAGAGGCAGTTCATGGAGTTCGCCGTGAACATACCGGAGCAGGAGCCCGCGCCGGGACAGGCATGGCATTCCACATCGTGCAATTCATCTTCTGAAATTTTGCCCGCCGCGCAGGCTGCGACGGCTTCAAACACGCTGTTGAGATCCAGATCCTCACCATTCCGTCCCTTCCCCACAGCCATCGGACCGCCGGAGCAGAAGATGGTCGGTATGTTGCAGCGAATGGCGCCCATGAGCATACCGGGAACAATTTTGTCGCAGTTCGGGATGCAGATACAAGCGTCAAACGCATGGGCGGAGAGCATGGTCTCCACGCTGTCGGCGATCAGCTCGCGGCTGGCCAAGGAAAATTTCATCCCCTGATGAGCCATGGCGATGCCATCGCATACGCCGATCAGGTTGAACTCAATCGGGGTTCCTCCCGCTTTGCGGACCTCCTCCTTGATCAATTCGGCCACCTTGTTGAGGTGGACGTGTCCCGGTATGACCTCATTGAATGAATTGCAAATGGCGATAAAAGGCTTCCTGATATCCTCATCTGTCATCCCCGTAGCCCTCATCAAACTCCTGTGCGGCGCTCGTTCCAGTCCGGCTTTCGTTCTGTCCGATAACATAGCGCACCCATTCTACCATATTCCGATGTCATTTTCCAGCTTTTTCCCTCAGAATCGCAGATAATTGTTGATAACCTGTAGATGAGGACTTCCCTGCCCGTTGCGGATTTTCTTCGCCGGAGAGCTGAATTTTTGTTTAGGCTTGCAATTTGAGGCGATGGGGTGTAGTCTAGCCGCGCTCTCCGAGAGGGGACACAACAGCAGAAAACATACCATGGAAACCTTGAAAATCGAGAGAGCTCTGCTCTCCGTCTCTGATAAGACAGGATTGGAAGAATTCGCCCGGGGATTGGCAGCTCATGGAGTCCAGCTCATTTCGACCGGAGGCACCTGCAAATTCCTGCGTGATCTTGGACTGAAGGTGACGGAAATTTCCGACTACACCGGGGCTCCGGAACTCTTTGACGGGCGTGTCAAAACCCTCCATCCCAAAGTTCACGGGGGGCTCCTTCAGCGGAGAGATCTCGCGGAACACCGTCAGCAGGCCAAGGACAACGATATTCCCACCATTGATCTCGTCTGCGTTAATCTGTACCCCTTTGAAGAGACCATCGCGAAGGACGGAGTTACCTTGGCCGAGGCCATTGAGAAGATCGACATCGGCGGACCATCGATGCTGCGCTCGGCGGCCAAGAATTATGCGTCGGTCACCGTGGTGTCGGATCCTGCGGACTATGCCACCGTGTTGGAAGAGATGGAGTCGCACCGGGGAGGAACCACGCTCAAGACACGTGAGAAACTCGCCATCAAGGTGTTCGTGAGGACCTCTTCCTACGACAGCGCTATCTTCAACTACCTGGGACACCAAGCGGAGGACAGCACCAAGACCAACTTCTGTCTCAGCCTGCCTTTTGCTCAGACACTGCGTTACGGAGACAACCCTCACCAACCCAGTGTACTTTACGGGGACTTTGAGAAAATCTTCACGCAACTCCAAGGCAAAGAACTCTCTTACACCAACGTGCTGGATTTGGATGCGGCCGCCTCCCTCATTTCTAATTTCCGCCGACCCACCGTCGGCATCCTCAAGCACACGAACCCTTGTGGCGTAGGTCAGGACGACAGTGATCTCGTGGAGGCTTGGAAACTCGCCTATCGGACAGATACCCAGGCGCCTTTCGGTGGGGTCATCGTGATGAACCGACCGATGACGGAAGCGCTTGCCCGCATTGTCGGAGCCATTTTCACGGACGTGATCATCGCGCCGGACTATGAGCCTGAGGCTCGCGCCATCCTGCAGAAGAAGAAGAACTGCCGAATCATGCGCCTTAACATGGACGCCTGGAGGGAGTACTGCAAGACCTTGATGGTACGCTCGGCGCCCGGTGGATTCATGACGATGAAGCGAGATGACGAAGTCATGGGACTGGATGGACTGGAGAGCAAGGTCGTCACCAAGCGCGTCCCCACAGCGGATGAGCTTGAGGCCATGCGTTTTGCCTGGCGCGTTTGCAAACAAGTGCATTCCAACGCCATCGTCTTTACCGACAAGAATGGAACTCTCGGCATAGGCGCCGGACAGATGAGCCGGGTGGATTCCGCCAAAATTGCTGTTTGGAAGGCAGGTCAGGCAGGACTCAGCCTCAAAGGCAGTGTTATTGCATCTGACGGTCTGTTCCCCTTTGCCGATGGTTTACAGACGGCGATTGACGCCGGCGCCACGGCTTGTATCCAGCCGGGGGGCTCCATCCGTGACCAAGAGGTTATTGACGCGGCTGATGCGGCCGGCATAGCCATGGTATTCACCGGAGTGCGCCACTTCCTGCATTAAGTTTTCACCACGCGGCTGCTCTGAGAGGGTCTCCGTCTTTTCCACCATGAAACTCGGCGTCAACATCGACCACGTCGCGACCCTGCGGCAGGCACGGTATGCGGGGGATGAGACGACTGCGGTCGTGCCGGAACCCTCCGTCCTGCAGGCCGCTCGAGCGGCTCTCGAAGGAGGAGCCGATTCCATCACGGTACACGTACGTGAGGATCGGCGCCATATGCAGGATGCAGACGCTCGGGAAATACACCGTGATATCCCTCTTCCTCTCAATCTCGAGATGGGAGCAACCGAGACCATGCTCGAGTTTGCCGTGGGACTGCGTCCGGATTACATATGTCTGGTGCCGGAGAGGCGCCGGGAGGTGACCACCGAGGGGGGACTTGATGTGCAGGGGAGCCGGGAGCAAATGCAACGGCTCGTGGAGCAACTGACACAGGCGGGCTGCCGGGTGAGTATGTTCATCGATCCCGAGCTCGAGCAGGTAGAAGCGAGCGCTGCGGCAGGCGCCCCCATGGTAGAACTGCACACAGGACGCTTCGCTAATACGGAGGGAGCACAACACAAACGGGAACTTCAGCGTCTCGTGCAAGCCGCCGCTCGCGCTCATGAGCTGGGACTGGAGGTGCACGCCGGACACGGCATCCGAATTGCACATCTGCCGGAACTTGCACAAGTTCCTCATCTCACGGAACTCAACATCGGACATACGATCATCTCGCGTGCCATTTTTGTGGGTTTGACTGCCGCCGTGCGGGAGATGAAGGAATCGATCCAAAGAATCCGCTGGGAAATTTGAACGAAACGGAGGGGGGGGGCACCGGAGGTGCCTATGTACGATGTTGAAAATTAGCGCGCTACGCGCGGGAGATGCGGAGCGAGAGCGAAGGTGGAAGGAGGGAGCATGGGGTGGTAGTGGTAGGAAAGGGTCGGGACGATGGAAGCAAAGCCTGCACGATGACTTACCGTAACTCCGGACGCTTTCTAGTCAACAAACAGCATTGTTTTCAAAATTCCGCTGCGCATTCGCTCTGCTGGAACGCGCGTAGCGCGCGAACATTCAAATCGTAAATCGTAAATCGTACTTAGCAAACGCATTTCCTAATGCGTTTGCCCGGCTGTTCCTCTGATTGAGCTTTACAAAACCAAGGAGTAATGGTATAAGAATCCAATAACTAACAACTCTTTCCCATGAACATGAGAAGAATTGAAACAGCGTTGAAAAGGACTGTCCTCGGCTTGTTCTGCGCCCTGCTCATCGGCACGGGCATGGTCACTGCCCTCGAGATCAGTGATCTGCATCTCCCTCTTACTCGTGATGTCGCGGACGACACGCTGAGCAAGGATTACGTATCGGAGGTACTCAATGATGGAACTTTGCGGCGCACATGGCACTTAAAGAACCGCAAGGTATTTGTCGATTTCGATGTCAAGACAGGCGATGCCATCCTCATTGCTGTCGTTTATGAAAAACCTGTGGCGACGAAAGTCGGGTTGGCGGATGCAAAGGCTCTTGCCAACGGGAAGTTCGCGAAGGGGAGCAAGTGGACTCCGCCCAAGAACGATGCCGCGAGCAAGATGCTGTACGATGACTACGGGTTGGAGAATGTATTGCGCCGGATGCTGGAGGACAATTCGATGCTCTTCTGTGAAACGGACAAGGATAAGAAAAAAATCCGCAGAATATCTGCATTTGCAGCCAAGCCTAAAACAAACCGCTGGGAACTCCTCACCATTGAACCTCGCGGCAACAAGACTACCGCTATGGGAGGAAGCGTGGGACCGAATGACGTGGACGAGATTTACAAGGACGAGGATCGCCGCCGTGCCATCCCTCTGGCTTCCTCAGCCGGAAGCTCCACCCGCACCGACTCAACACCTTCCAATACTTCCCCCCATGCTCGGCGTCCGCGCCGCACGGTGATGGGTTCCACAGGAGGCTATTCCGGTGAGGATGATGTTTATCAGGTCACGGGACCCTCTATCGATAGTCTCGATACACTTGATTCGAGTAAGGCAAGTGGAGGAAAGCGAGGAGGAGATTCATTGGGCTTCACTCAAGCTCCCCCGGATTGGCTGAAGAAGGTTGGGATCGAGCAACCGGAGTGGTGGCACTACATCGCCCTGGGGATCGGTGGGCTCGTTTTGCTCCTCGCCATCATCAGTTCCATTGCCAAGAGCAGCTCTCGCGCTAAACAGCGCAAGCAGTACAAAAAAATCGTTCCCAACGCCACGCTTCAGGGAAAAGCCCGCACCAACAAACGGTGAATCCTCGCCGCTGATTCATTTCCACAGGGACTGCTGAGCTCAAGTTGTTCAGCAGTCCTTTTTAATCAAAGTCGTGAGGCGGCACGAGGTAACAAATGAAGAGCTCTGTTCCTTCCGAGTAAAGATGGATTGCAATCCTGCCGGGTTCATGCCGTACCGTGTAGGCATCATGATTCGTCGGAGGTTGGGGAGAGAAGCGCATCATGTTCTCCGGCGCCAACACAGCGGAGCGCAGTACCCCTATCAGGCGCCGGTTGCTCATGGCGAGCATCTCCTCAAAATTGGTCACCGGTAAAGTTAAAGATGGGATACGGGGTATGGCCACGGCACGGTCACTATACTCTTCTTGGCTGCGCAGTCAAGACTTTTCGTCTCTACAATCCGGATTTCCACATCCGCATCGAATGCAAAACCCGGTAAAATTTACCGGACGCGCATCCCTACATTCTTATGAGGGAGGGCGCTTTTCCGATACTGCATTTCTTCTCCATCTCGGCAAAACGGCACACCCTCGTTAGCATTTCAGCCAACCACAAGTCATTCGGCGGGAGTTTGATCGAATCGGCGATACGTTCGGGATTGATGATGCGAGTGAAGAGAGTGTAGCATACTCTTTTATCATTCAGAGCCACCTTGTCGATTCCAAACCCGTTGGTTCTTTTATTGGCAGACCAGTACGTGAGATAGCGCTGTCTGTCCACCTGCCTGATACCGAGAAAGATGACGAGATGACCTCGCTCGTTCACCCCGGCTTGCGATGAGAAAAAGATTTTGAGAAAATCTCCGGGTCGAGCGTATTCCGGGGAGGTGAAGGAATAACCGGCATGGAGGTCATGCACCCATTTGGCGCAGCCCGGTCCGTTCGCGTTGAATCTTCCCCAACTGAGGGCGCCATCCGGATGTGTCTCCAGAACCCTGAGGGAATGCCAGAGCTCAGGTGGAAAGACAACTCTCTTTTGTCGTTGCTCCCAATCCTGCAGGGCGCGGAGCATGACCATGTAGCAGGCAGCAGAGCAAAAGGATGGAGAAGCCCCTCGGGGACTTATCTCCAGCACCCGTCTTTCCGGGCGCCACACAACACCACGCCGGGCAAGTCGTACCTCCGCCGCACGGTCGGAAGCATAGCCTCCACCGGCAGGCATAGCATGCACCGCTTGCAAAATGTACGGATTGAGTTCTGAAGCCGATAAAAACGGGACAAGGATAAACAAACCGACGAAAAAAGCTAGACAACAAGTTTTCATCAAGCGCTCTTAATTGGGAACGAGCTCAAGCAAGTCGAGAGAAGAGGCTGCCTGAAAAGGGTCGCTACCCGTTGCACCTGCTCTGTCAGTCATGAGTTCACGACCGAGTTCAATCTGCACATGGGAACCTCCTAGATCCGGCAGCTCATCCGCCATTTGCGTCGTGCTCTTCCAACGAAAGAATCCTTCCCCGACCTCATCCCCCTGATAGGCTTTCTGTTGAAACGGTGACATCACGAAGCGTCTTCCTCCAGTTTGGAATAGGCAAAAACCTCATCCGGATCATCACCGTGCAAAGGCTTCTCTACTTTGCTGCGGAAAAGTCGCATGATAAACACAAAGGAGCAAGGGATGAAGAAAACTCCCAGCCCCGTGGCAATCGTCATGCCGATCACGACCACAACGCCGATAGCATTGCGAGCCAAGGCCCCTGCCCCCTCGGCCACAAGAAGAGGCACGCAACCCAAAATGAATGCGAATGAGGTCATGAGGATCGGTCGGAGTCGCATACGAGCCGCCGTTACGGCAGCCTCCAACAAACCGAGACCTCGCTCCATTTGCAGCACCGCGTACTCCACGATAAGGATCGCATTCTTGGCTGCCAGTCCGACCAGCATTACCAAACCTATCTGTGCGTAGAGGTTGAGTTCAATGTTGTACATCCACAGACCCAGGAAGGCTCCCAACACCGCCACGGGAACCGACAAGAAGATAGCCAGTGGAAGAGTCCACTTCTCATACAGAGCAGCCATAATGAGAAAGGCAAACAGAGCCGACAGCGCAAAAATAGCTCCCAAACCGAGTCCCTCTTGTACTTTCTTTTCCTGGAAGCTCATGTCGATGTAATCCATGGCGTACTTGGTGGTATCCATCGTCTCGTTGAAGCAACTCTCAACGGCTGCCATGGCTTGTGCCGTGGAATATCCTTCGGCTGGAGTTACATCGATACGCGCCGCGTTGTAATTATTCATGTGGAAGACGAATTCGGTATCGGCGATGTCCTTAATAGTGACGAGGGTGCTCAAAGGAACGGACTCTCCGGCACTGTTTCGGACGTAAAAATTGGCAATTTGATCCGTGTTGACTCGACTGGCCCCGGCTGCCTGAAGGTACACCTGCCACTGTTGCCCGAACTTCGTAAAGTAGTTCACAAATTGAGAGCCGTTGAAACACTGCAGCAGCGCGTTGGCCGACGAGTAATCTACACCCTGCGCCAGACACTTGTCCTTGTCAATGGCGATACTCTTTTGCGGCACCTGAGGAAGCATCATGTCCGTTGCAGCGGCGATGGCAGGGTGTTTGCGCAGAGCCTCCTCATAACGTTGAGCCTGATCGTAGAGGGCGGCAACACCCTGTCCCTCCATATCCTCCAGCACCACAGAAACTCCGTTGCCCGTTCCTACACCGGGAATGGCCGGAGGACTCGTGACAAAGGTGACGCCATCAGCTCCGCTGAGGAGAAGAGCCATGGTGAGGCGTTTCTGCACATCGACGGCCGTCGGTCTTTTGCCGTTTTCCATCGCGGGACGTTGGTCAAAATCCTTCAACTTGACGAAATAGGTCATCGCGTTGGTCGTTTGCACGTCGATGATGATATTCATGCCGATGATGGAGATCACATTTTCGGTGGCAGGATCCTGGGAAAGAGCTTTTTCGACGGCGACGGTCTGCTCAGTGAGTCGCTGCAGGGAAACCCCCGGCTTCATGATAACCCCGCAGCACAAAAAGCCCTGATCTTCGTCCGGCAGGAACCCACCCGGCACTTGCTTGGAGACGGGCCAGATACAGACAGCGAGCGCTGCCAAAAGAGGAATGGAAATCACGAGATGGCGGCACATCCACCCGCACACTCGGGAGAACCCGGCCGCCAGTTTCTCATATCCCCTGTTGAAGAGGTTGTAGAGGGGAGTGAGCAGAGAATGTTCCTCCGATTTTGGTTTAAGGAGGAGGGCCGAAAGAGCCGGCGAGAGTGTCAGCGCATTGAAGGCGGAAATCAACATCGATACCGCTATCGTCACGGCAAACTGCTGGAACAAGGTTCCCGTGATGCCCGGCAACAGGACCGAAGGCAAGAACACGGCCGCCAGCACGAGAGCTATAGCCACGACCGGTCCACTCACCTCCCTCATCGCGGCAAATGTCGCCTGCCTAGCTGTCATGCCGCGCTCCATGTGAGACTCTACCGCTTCCACCACTACGATAGCGTCGTCCACAACGAGCCCTATGGCGAGCACCATGCCGAGCAAGCAGATCGTGTTGAGCGAAAATCCAAGGATCGGGAAAAAACAGAACGTAGTGACCAGTGAGACAGGCACGGCTATCAGCGGTATGAGAGTGGCTCGCCAGCCTTGCAGGAATATAAATACCACGATAGCTACCAGCACCAGAGCCTCAAACAGAGTCTGAATGATCTCATTGATCGAATCCACCACGGGTGTCGTCGTATCCAACGCGACGAAGCCACGCATCCCTTCCGGCATCACCTTTTCTTTCTCCGCAAACAACTTGCGCAGACTCTCCGCCGTCTCCAGAGCATTGGCATCAGCCGACTGATAGATGGCGATTGCAGTGGCGGGCTGGCTGTTGACTCTACCTGCCAACGAGTAGCTTTGGGAACCGAGTTCGATACGGGCAATGTCGCGCAAGTGGACGGCTTGTGTGCCATCCTGGTGCACTATGATGCTCTCAAATTCCTCCACACTTTCCATACGTCCCCGATTGCGAATCGTGTACGTGAACTCCTGACCATCGGGCATAGGTTCTGCTCCTACCGCGCCTCCGGTGTTGATCGTGTTCTGCGAATTGACGGCGTTGTAAACCTCCTGCACCGATATTCCTTTCTGAGCCATTTTTTCACTGTCCAGCCAGATGCGCACCGCATAGCGTCCGCCGAACACCATGACATCGCCCACCCCGTTCACGCGCTTGATGGGGTCCACCAAGTTGATGTAGGCATAGCCCGTAAGATCGATGGGATTGAAGAAGCCCTGGGGGGAATCGATGGCGTACATGATGAGCGGCAAACCGGAGAACTGCTCGATCGTGACGCCCATCTGCGCAACGGTCGTAGGCAATTGGGAGGTGGCCTGACTGTAACGCATATAAGTGAGCTGTTGGTCGGTATTGGCATCGGTACCCGGTTCAAAAACCACGTTGATGCTGCAGGTGCCGTTATTCGAGGAGGTCGAATTCATGTAATCCATCCTCTCAATTCCGGAGAGTTGGAGTTCGATAGGGGTCGCTACCGAATCCGCCACTTCCTGGGCGTTGGCTCCGGGGTATGTAGCACTCAGATTGATCGTCACGGGTGAGATATCCGGGTACTGCGAGATGGGCAGACCGGACATGCTGATGATGCCGAGCAGAGTCGTAACGATGGCGATGACTGCCGCGATGATGGGGTGTTTGATAAAGAATGGAGACATAGCTTGAAGAGGTAATTAGTCCTTCGTGGAGGGTTGAGTTGAGGCGCCGTGTTGGTCCACCGGCAAATTGGCGGAGGAGCTTCCGCCGTTGCCGTCGGCCGTCACGGATTCCACCACGGTGCGAGTGGGTTCATAGTGATAGGGGGTCGGATTAAGTTTGTTGACGTGGGCTCCCGCCTTTTCGTTGGCTGCATACACCTGCGCGGCCATCAACGAACCTTCCACGACCACGGGAACGTTCGCCATATCCTCAAAGCCCAGTTGCCGGAGTACCATCTCCATCACCGAGGCGTACCCCTGACCGGTTGCGATGAGGTCCAGTTCATCCTTGGCAGAGGCTTGTTTGAGAACAAATCCACGAAAATCTTCAACGCCTCCCTTTTTCAGAAGCAGGGCATCCCAATCCGCTACCCCGGCTGCCTGCGGCGCATCATCTGTCGGAGCTTTGCCCCCGTTCATCTTGGTCAGAAATTCTCGGGCATTTGATACTTCCTCTTTTTTGAAGAGCAGCTCTTTCCAGTCCTTCACCCCTGCTCCGCTCAGCACGATGTTCTCCAAACTCGGCGCCTTGCTCTTCGCCAATATCATGGCCGTGACAAGACTACGGTCGGCATCCACAACCTGCATGGGCTGAAGTTGACCCGGTTTCCCTTCCTCCCCCGCCACAGCTACGTTAACGACCGAGCCTCGCTCAATGGGCAACATCTGCGGAGCCCCGTCCGGACGCACCAGCACGAGAATGTCCCGCCCTTTCGCATTCATGGGGGCACGTGCGGGTACGAGGTAAGCTCCCTTCTGCGAGTTCAACCCGGCGCGCACGCGCACAGGCATCCCGCTGCGCAAGCCCCCATCGGCATTCTCGATATGACCAACAACTTTCAGGGTTCCCGTGGTACGGTTCAGCGAATTGTCAGCTGAGACGACATACCCCTTCGCGGGGTACAGACTATCATCCTCCAGGATGACGTCAAATCCGGGCTTGGAGTCACCTCCCTGTCGATCTCCTTTTGACTCATACGCCGTGATTCCTTGCAGAGCTCCTTTCCCGCTCACTTGAAAATCCACTCGCATGGGATTCACCGAGGAGAGGGTAACGAGAGGTTCAGGGTCGGACGGAGAGACGAGCGCCCCGATGGATGGTTTGTGGATACCGATACGACCGTCGAAGGGTGCGCGGATGACGGTATAATCCAAGTTGATTTTAGCGAGACGTAAAGCCGCTTCCATCTGGGCTACACTGGCTTCTGCTTTCAGTACGGCGGCCTCCTGACTCTTGATGGCGCTGGCGGCATCCGTGAGTGTTTTGTCCGAGATCGCTCCGGGGGTTCCGGCGTTGAGTTTGGCATAACGGTCGTAATCTTGGCGTGCACGGTCCAGCTGAGCCTGAGCCTGCTCTGCCGTGGCCTGAGCCATGAGCAAGTTAGCTTGAGCCTCATCAACAGCGGCGCGGAAAAGTGCGGGATCGATGGTAAAGAGAACGTCTCCTTTCTTCACGAGAGCCCCGTCTTTGAAATGTTGTTTAAGCAGAAAGCTGCTCACTTGGGGCCGTATATCGGTTTCTTCCACACCACGCAAGGAACCGAACCATTCATCCGGCACGCTGACGTCCTGCCGCAGGAGGGGACTCGTCTTCACCGGAATGGGGGGCATCGTAGCCTTGGCATTCGGATTTTCAGCAGGTCTCTCCTTGCCGGCTGCGGCTGCAGCCACAGCGGGGAGTATCTGTGGTTTGTAGGAGAATGGGAGTTGTTCAATCGTTCCGCGAGGGGTGGAGTCTCCTTCCGGGATGCGACTGTTGGCAGAGGAAATGTTAGCGGCGAAGACAGAATTCTGTTCATCCGAAACAACAGGAGCGTCCGTCGGTTTGTCGTAGCCCAGTTTTCTGAGAGTGTCGGTCAGATCTTCGCGAAGACCTGTCACTGCTACCATCTCCTGTACAGAGCTGTAACCGTCCGGTTCCCGCACG
This sequence comes from uncultured Akkermansia sp., assembly GCA_947628035.1. GTDB lineage: Bacteria > Verrucomicrobiota > Verrucomicrobiia > Verrucomicrobiales > Akkermansiaceae > Akkermansia. The sequence continues at coordinate 27,002 of CANQYL010000022.1, forward strand.
TTCACGCTGTAGGTGCCACCATTCACCACCGGTACCATGTGCGGTTCATTTTTCGGATCCACGATAATAATGAAGTCGTTCCGGAGAACACTGCGGATAGCCTGCTTGGGCACGAGAAGGGCGTCTTTCTGTGAGAGAGGTATGCGCAAGCGCACCGGCATACCTCCGCGCAAGACGTGTTCAGGATTCATCACCTCGCCCGTGACATTGATCAGCCCTGCTTCACTCACTTTGCTTTCCATCGCTGTCAATTTCCCCTTCTCTGAGAACGTACTCCCATCCTCCAGCACAATATCGACCGGAGGAGGTGGTGGCAATTTCACTCTGTCTCGTGAGGAGAAGTCCCCATACTTGCGGAAGGCGTCAATCATATTGTCGCTGTTGATGGAGAAGTCCAGACGGATGGGATTTACCGAGGCAATGTTGGCAAGCTTCGTTGAGGGACTGACGAGGTCGCCCTGAGAGACTTCCGCGGTACTCATGATGCCATCGTAGGGAGCGCGGATGACGGTGTAGTCCAAATTGATCTGCGCCTTCTGCACGGCGGCCTTGCTTTGTTCTTCTGCCGCCAGCGAAGCGTCCACCGCAGCCTTGGCTGCGCGCAGTCGTTGCTGGGCATCTGTGAGTTCCTTCTCGGAGACAGCCCCGTTGTCCACCAACTGGGTGTAGCGGTCGACGTCCATCTGGGCTTGCTCGCAAGCAGCCTTGGCGGAGGTTACGTTCGCCTCGGCAGCCTGGAGGTTTGCCTGAGCCACGGCAAGTTCTGCTTCAAAAACGGCCGGATCGATGCGAAAGAGCACATCTCCTTCCTTCACGACACTGCCGTTCTTGTATTCCTGAGAGAGGAGGAAACCTGTGACGTGAGGGTGGATATCGGTGTCTTTCAAACCACGCAAGTAGCCGAACCACTCTCCTTTATCGGTTACCTTTTGCTGGATGATGGGGAAAGTGCGCACTTGCGGAGGAACTGATTTTTCTCCGTTCTCAGCTTTTTCGCCACAGCCCGAAGCCGCGAGAACCAGTGCAGATACGAGAAGGCTCGCCACCTGCATCCTGTTGATTTTACTTTGGTGAGTTGTTTCTTTCATAAATAAATCGGTGTCTGCTAGGAACAGGATCGAACGATGATAAAGATGATAACGACAACGATGGTGACAGCTAAACCATCCGCTTTCTTCTTCACGTCCTTCTGCTCATCGGCCTCATCTCGCGGTCCTCGGTTTTGCGGCATATACTGTTGATAGGTCGGACGCAGATCCTGACGCTTTCTAACCGGCTGAGGCGCTTCGATTCTTCCTGCCTCTCTTCCGGAATCAAGAACATCAGGATTTTCTCCATTCGTTTCCCTCGGTGGGAGCGAGGATTTTATCTGCTCCGACAGCACACGAATCCCCTGCGGCAGCGATGAAAGGGAATGGGTTCGTTCGGCAAACTCCCGAACCCTCTCTTCCTGCTCCTTCACCATGACGTGAAGTTTTTCCAGCAACGCCGCGGACATTTCCTCCAGAGCTTTTTTCTGAGCCTCCGTCTCACGAAACTCCGTTGTGCTTCGCACGCCAACTCCCGCGGATTCGTTTTCCCTCTCAGGACTGGTCATTTCATCGCTCATGCCTTCATCTCTTCGTTGATTGTGAGGTCCCCTTTTGTCTGAGCCTCCTCCTTCATCATACGCAAAACATAGGAAATGACCTTCTGCCGGTCTCCATGAGCTGCCCATACAGCATACAGAAAATCAGCCGGGGCTATGTCTCCGTGCGTCCTCAAGAAGGCACGATCCTTTTCACAGTAGAACATAAGGTTGCGCGGCAGCGTACCATGTAATTTTGCTTCCGCCTTGCGGATGATTCGCGGCAGGTAGGCTATGTCCTGAAATTCGTCGCTTTCCCTGGGAATATCACTCTCTTTGAGTTGCACAGCCCCACCCATGATGCCTCGTTGATTCGTCAAAAAAAACGCCCGCCTGGCTGCCGCTATCAGGAGAATGGACGATGGCGTCGGATCACCCAGCGTGGCGTAATCTGCGACATAGTCGTACATTTCCTGAGGCATATAACCCATACTCGCAAGAAAAGCCTGTTCCCCGGGCAGGAAAAACTGCTCGGCTCCCATCCGGCCTTGTTCGTGGAAACGGTACACCGCCGCGGTGAACACCTGCATGAATCGATCGTTCCACTCCATGCTTCCATTATAGTCTCCGGTTCTCATCCTTGCAAGTAAAAAGAGCCTGCAACGGCTTTCCCGTTGCAGGCGCATTGCCTCAAAAATAAAGTCACCGAAGGGACCTCAGAAACGAAGAAAAAGAATTTTCCGAAAGCTTGATGCCT
>CANQYL010000023.1 GCA_947628035.1 uncultured Akkermansia sp.
CAAATATGCCGTTGGTTCTCACGCGGAAATTATATCATAAGATACTTTATTTTCAATACTTTATTGCCTCATTCTTTTTTTTATATCTTCCTCCTCTCTCTCTCTCTTTCCCCTTTGTTTCCTCCCGCTGAAGAGTTTTTAGAGATGGCAGATTTACGATTTACGATTTACGATTTACGATTTACGATTTACGATTTACGCAAAGCCGAAGAGACGGCATGGCATAACCACCAACCTTTCTAATTTTTCATCACTTCTGTTCCAAAAATTCCGCTGCGCTCCCGCTCCGCTAAATTGCGCCAACGGCGCGGAATTTCCTACATCGTCCATCGTCCATCGTCCATCGTCCATCGTACATGCTCAGAAGCTGATTCTGTAACCCGCTGTTGCGTCAAAGCTGGTCCAGCCTTGGCGGAACTCGACGCTGCCGTCGATGAAGAAAGAGCCGCTGGACGAGGAGGGACCGACCGGCACCGTGATGCCGGCGCCCAGCTCCACACCCACGACGCCGACCTCAGCGCCGACCATGTTGGTGGTGGTCGAACCGTTCAAGAAGCGCGTAGCTGCTTCGCCGCGACGGTCTCCCGCATCGGCCTTCACAAGGACGCGAGCCTCAAAGAGCGCGCTGCGGTTGTACACATTCTCGCCGAAGAGCGTCTGCAGGCGGGCGCCTGCGCCGAAGGTGAGAGCCGTGCTGTCCATGTCATCCACGCTCAGACCGGCATCGCTGCCGCTCTCTGAGAAGCCGTCGATGCTGTTGTAGCGAGCTTCCACGTTGAAGACGTACTGCAACCCGCTGCGCGAATCCTTGCTCAGCATGGTGGTGTAGCCGATCTCGTAGAGAGCGCCCACAGAGTAGCCGCTCGTGTCGGCGTCCGCCTTGTAGTTGCCGCTGCCCGTCATCACCGTGCGATGCGTCTTGAAGTCCGCCGTGCCGCCGCTGAGCACGAAGGTGTGCGTCCAGCGTCCGCTCATGTGGCGCAGGAAGGCCGTGGCGTACATCGTGTCCATATCGCCGCTGATGGAATCCGCCCCGGTGCACTTGAGGTCATTGTACATGGCCGTGAGGGCGAGACCGACGGTTGTGTTGCGCGAGACGTCGGCATCCGCGCCGAAGGTGCCGCCCCAGCCGTTGAGGCGATATCCGGGAGCGAGGTCATCGGCGTCCAACTCGCGGAAGGAGCTCTCAGCATTGAGCCAAGCGTGCCAGTGGGGCAAATCCTCATCCCGGGCTGTCGGGGCTTCATCGCCCATGGAAGTCGTCCGGTTGCGGATAGCGGTGAGCTGGCGGTGCATATCCTCGCCGAGGGCTGCGGTGTAGCCGGTGTAGCCGGCGCCCGCTGCCGCTGCGAGCAGCTTGCCAAGCTCGGCCTTGTTGCCGCCGTTCAGGAGACGATAGGCATCTTCACTCAGCTTGAAGGTGTCGGAATCCGGATCATTGAGAGCCGCATTCGCCGTCGGATTGTTCACGCTACCGGTGAGCTGCCAGAGAGCTTTGGCTCCCTCGGTGGCGTTCTCGTGAACGCCCTGCACCGCTCCCGCCAGCGAGTTCTCCTTCGCCATCTCCATCTTCAGCTTGATCTGGTCACCTTCACGCACAATCTTGGCGCTCTCCACGTGCAGCCAGGCGCTGCCCTGCAGCTGCTCCCTGTCGAGCTGCCTCTCATCGTGGTTCACGGCGCCGCTCGGCTCAGGAGCCGCTTTCGCGGCGGCGAGCTCTTCCCCGCCGTTATCCTCCTTCGCCTCGTCGCCTTCAGCCTCTCCCTCTCCACCTTGCTCCGCCTTGGATCGATCCCAGTGCAGATCCACCAACTCGCCGTCGGCCACCTCGCCCAGCACGAACTCTGTCGTCGTGGGCATCGTGCCGCCGAACGCCTGGAGAGTGAGCTGCGCTCCCTCCTCCATGAGGAAGTTGGTGAAGCTCATTCCCGTCGACTTCGCCTCAGCGGAGCTCTCCTTGCCGGAGGCAAAGGTAAACCCGAGCGTGGTCTGAGAACCCTCTCCCAGCGTGAGATCCCCCATCTTCCAACCGGCGTTCTTGCCCTCGCTGTTGAGTACGTTGAGATTCACCCGTGCCCCGGAGCTGACCTCCATATCCCACTCGTCGCTGCCGTCCGTCACCTGCGTGAAGCACTGCTCCGGCGCCGACATGAACAGATCCTCGATCCTCTCGATTCGGGAGGTGAAGGTCATCTTGCCTGAGTAGTCTTTCATGCTGCCGGTGAAGACGTGATTCCAGTCTCTCACGGCGATCTCCATGTCCTGCTTGCCGGTGAGATGTCCTCCGTTGGAGTCGATGCCGTAGATGCTGAATGTCGTGTTCTCCTCGGCGCCCGTCCCTCCTTCCGGAGTCCCCGACGTCCCGGTCTCTCCCTCCGGCTCCTCCGCGGCGAGAGCATACGCCGCCGCTTCCTGTACAGGTTGATCCTTGCCCACCGTCAGCACCGTATCCTTGTCCTCGAGAATGAGGTGCAGCCCGCTGAGCCTGCTCCCCTTCTCCATGTTGACCTTCCCCTGCACTCCCACACTGCTGCGGCTGACGTCAACTCCGCCGATGGTCACACCCGCGCCCACCGTGGTCTCCTGCTCCGTGTTCTTGGAGCCCACGAGTTGCAGCTTGCCGCCGCTCTCGAGTTGCACGTGGGCGCGCTCTGTCGCGTACACGGCATCCCCGGTCTCCAGTCGAATATCCCCGGAGACCGTGGCCGTGCCGCCTTCCACCACGAGCTGACCGTCGCGGTCGTTCGTGAAAGTGACGTCGGTGAGCTTGTTCTCTTCATTTTGCAGCTTGAGTACGCCGCGATCCATGAACAGACCCATTCCCTCCGAGAGGTTGAGCTCTCCTCCCATCACCGTGCCCCATTCGGCTCCCTTGTGGGTGCTGTACGGGTTGTAATCCACGTGGTTGATGTGCAGAGCCGCCTTCTCCACGGTGACGCCTCCGGAGTAGGTCAAGCCACCATCGCCGGACTCCGTGTTCTTGAGCGTCACCTTCTTGTTGGCGTCGCCATCGCCTTTGATGGTCAATTCAGCGTCCGGGTTCGAGCCTTGCAGGTTGTGCACCGTCAGGCCGTCCTTCTCCCATTGTTTTCTGCCTTCAGAATCTTCCACCTTGGCGTCGGAGAAGTCGATGTCCGTGTCGCTGTCCACGACGACGCCGCCATAGTCGCCCACGCTGTCGTAGATGTTCTTATCCGAGCCGCTGGATTCGGTGCCCCACTTGTCCTTTTCGGCGCCGGTGTTGTCATCGGTGCTGTCGTAGACGGGCTTATCCGCCGGGGTCACTTCCTTCCAAGCCAGCTTGCCGCTCTCATCGATGTGCAGTTCTCCGTAGTAATCGCTCGGGGTGTCGCCGTCGATGGTGAGCTCGAGCTTGTCTCCCCAGCTCGCATTCCAGTTGTCGAAGAGGCTCAGAGTATTGCCTCCCTCCGCCTGCTTGAGGAATTCTCCGGAGAAGTCGAGGGTGAGCTTGCCTTCGCCGTCCATGCCGCCGAAGTTCAGCGTTCCGGTGAAGCCATTTCCGAGGTGCAGCGTGCTTCCGCTACCCCAGGTGAAGCTGTCCGCCGCCAGTCCCTTTCCTCCCTGCACGGTCAAGTTGCCGCCGTCCGCGATCTCGAGTCCGGTCAGCTTGCCGCTCACCGACCCCAGCGTGCTCTGTCCTCCCACCGTCAGCTTCCCGCCTTGCACACTCAGCTCCCCGTCCACGGTCGAGCTGTCCATGCTCAGGCTGCCGCCGTTTTCCATCTTCACGCCGCCGTTCACCGTGACGTCCTTCATGGTCAGATTGCCTCCGGGAGCCACCTGTGCGCTGCCCCACGTGCCGCCGCCGGTCGCCGTCAGCGAACCGCTGCCCACGTTCACATCCCCCGCCACATCCAACCAGCCCTCCGCCGTCGCGCTGCTGCCACTGCCCAGCGTCAATCCGCCCCTCACGTCCGTATATCCCTTGGTCGTCAGGTTGCTGCCCCCGCCCGTGGTCAGGTTACCGCCCACACTCAGCGTGCCGCCCACAGTCGTCTCGCCGTCCTTCCCGACCGTGAGGTCGCCCTTCACCGTCGCGGAGCCTTCCGTGGCCAGCGTGCTGCCCTCGCCCGTACTCAGGTTGCCGCCCACCTCCAGATCCTTGTTGCCGAAGTTAACGGTCGTCTTCTTGTCCGTCCCCACGGTGAGATCGCCGGTTGTCGTCAGCTTGCTGCCCTCGCCTGCGAAGGTGTAGTCACCTCCGTTGAACTCCACCTCCTTCGCCGTCACATCTCCCGCCATCTGCACCTCGTAATCCGCCTCCTCCGTGCCCGCTACGTGAACACTCACCCCGGCGGACGCACCTCCCGGCCATGCCACGTTCGGCGTCCTGCCTGCCGACGTACCCCACTCCCTGTCCTTGCCTTCCCATGTCAGCGTTCTATCGTCGTCCGTCGAGGCATCCCAGTAGAGGTCGGAGTGCAACGGCTCCGTCCACGTGAGCTTGCCATCGGCATCCAGTCCGAATTCGCCGTACCGATCCGTATCCACCGCTTGTCCGTCGATGGTGAACTTGAAGTATTGCGTCCAATCCGCGATGCCGCTCCGACCGCCGAAGAGCTGCCAGTTGCCGCTGCCGAGATTATCCAACATCTTCGAGGAGAGGTCGATCGTGAGCTGGTTGCCCTCGCCGGGCTGTGCAAGCGCCCCTTCCGCGAGAGTGATCGTGAGCTGCGAGTCGATGTCCAGCTTGGCATCCTTGCCCCAGGTGAGTCCGCCGACAGTCAAGGTCTGCGCTCCCGTGCCGCCGACGTGCATCGTCGCCCCGTCGCCCAGGGTGAGTTGCGTCAGGCTGCCCGACAGGGAATCGACGTCCACCGTTCCGGAGACATCCAGCGCACCGCCCGCGCCGCTCAGGCTCGAGATCGTGCCGCCCGCGGCGAGCTTCAACGTGCCGCCGTTGAGGGCGACATCCGAGAGCTTCGCGTTCTGCGTGAAGCCCTGCGTGCCGCTCTTGACGGTGAGGTTCAGCGAATCGCCGATTGCTCCCGCAAAGGTACCGCCCTTGCCGTCCACCGTGAGCGTTCCGCCCACCTTGCCGCTGCCGCTCAGTCCGCCCACCGTGAGGTTGTTGCCCGTGAGCGTTCCGCCCACGCTCACCTCGCCCTTGGTGGCGCCGGAGAGCGTCGCCTCCCCGGAAAGCGTGAGCGTGCCGGCAGTCTCCCCGCTAGCGAGGGCGCCGCTCGTCACGTTCCCGTTGAGTGTGCCGCCGTTCGCTCCCACGGTGAGGGTTCCCATCGTGTTGCTTTCGTCCGCAAGGGTCAGCGTACCGCCATCCAGCGTGATGCCGCCGGTGAACTCCGTCGCGCTGAGGCCTTTGTTGAGCGTCAGGTTCCCCTTCACGGTCAGATCTCCTGCTCCCTTCAGCCCGTTCTTCACTCTCGTCTCCACCTCAAACGTGACGGCGTCGTTGAGCGTCAGCGTGCCGTCCACGGTCAATTTCGCGTCGGCAGCTCCCTTGAACACGTAGCCCGTCGCTCCCCCTTCCGCTCCCACCTCCATGTCGTCCACCACAATCGGACCGTCGAGAGAGACCGTCACATCGCTCTCCGCCCTGCCGTGGAAGATCACATCCTGTAAAAGCCCGAAGGTGCCGTCGTGACTCCAGCCATCGGCCTTCTGAGCCCCGGCGCTTTCCCACGTCAGGTCGGTAGTCGTGCCGTCCCACGTGAGGTCCTTATGCTGCTCCTCAAACTTGAGCTTCCCGTTCTCGAGAGTCACCTTGTAATTGTCTTCTTCTCCATCCACCACAAAGTTCAGATCCTGCGCGAGGACGCTCGTATCCACATTCCCACCCACAAACAGCTCATAGTAGTCATCGGGGGCGAGGTAATCCTTGATGTCCTCGTAGCTGAGATGCACGTCCATCGTCCCGTTCAAATCGAGACCGCCCATGCCGGCGGCGAAGTGGACGCCGCCCGTGAGCGAAATCGCCAGGCTGCCCTTTCCTGTCGCCGTCAAATCCGTCACATCCAAGGTGCCGCCGTTCAGAGTCAGTTGGTTCTCACCGAGCGCCAGCGTCCCCAGCTTGCCGCTCACCTTCTCTACCGTCAGGTCGCCGGTGAGCGTCAGGTCCCCGCCTGCCGTCTCGCCGCCCGCGAGAGATGCCATCGTGCCGCCCGCCACGGTCAACGCACCGCCGGTGAGATTCACCGCGCCGCTCGTGCTCAGACCGCCCGCAAGCTCAAGAGTTCCGCCGGTCACCGTGACTCCCGCGCCCTCAAACGCCTGCGTGAGCTTCTGGTTGCCCGCCTTCATCTCGAGGCTGACACCCGTCCCGCTGATCGTCCCGTCATAAACAGCCTGTCCGGTTACATCCGCATCCTCGAAGGTGATGGTCTTGTTCGCCTCCGTGAAGCTGACGCCGCCCGTGCCGTTCAATGAACCGACATGCAAGTTATCCGCCGCCGACACACGGCCGCTATCTCCAATCGTCAGGTCGCCGGTGTATCCTTCCGCCGTGCCGAGCTCCAGCGCGCCCGTGGTCGTCACCGACCCCGCGCCCGTGAGTCCCTTCATGCTGCCTCCCGCGAGCTCCAACGAACCCTCCACGGTATTGCTCTCTCCGCTCAACGTAGCCGTCCCGAGCGTCAACGTCGTGCCGTCTCCCACATTCACACTCCCCGCTGCCACCGTTCCGGTGAGTTCATGTGTCCCGCCTGTGGTGGCGAGAGTCCCCGTACCGAGATTGACATCCTGAGCGTAGTTGCTGCTCGCCCCGGTGAGGGTCAGATTTCCGTTGTTCGCCGAATTGTCTAAGCCCGCCGTTCCCGCCAAGGAACCGACGCTCAGATCACCCGTCCATGCCACACTGCCTCCTCCCAGAGTGAGAGCGCCGCTCACCACGGTGCCGTCCGCGAGGGTCACGCTCCCGCCGTTCGCCGTGAGCGAACCCATCGTGCCGGACTGGCTAAAGGTCTGGCTGCCTCTCTCGACGGTCAGATTCAGCGAATCGCCGATTGTTCCGCCAAACGTGCCGCCATCGCCGTCCACCGTGACAGTTCCGCCCACCGTGCCGTTGCCGCTCAATCCGCCCACCGTGAGGCTGTCGCCCGTGAGCGTTCCTCCCACGCTCACCTCACCCGCAGTCGAGCCGGAGAGGTTCTGGGTGCCCGTTCCGAGAGTCAGTTTCGCGTCGGCGCTCTGCCCGTCGAGTTCAGCCGTGATGGAGCCGTTGAGCGTGCCGCCACCCGCGCCGAGCACGAGCTTCTTGCCTTCGCCCAGCGCGTTATCTCCCGTCAGATTGAGCGTACCGCCGTCCAGCGTGATGCCTCCGGTGAAGTTCGTCCCGTCGAGAGCCGTGCCGAGCGTCAGCTCGCCGCCGTCCGAGAGAGTGACATCCCCGCTCCCGGTGAGGGTCCCCGCGCTCGTCGTGTTCGCGAATGAGACCTTGCCATCCACATCCAGCGCCCCGTCGATGGCGAGTTCATCTCCCTTGAAGGTCCACGTGCCGCTCTCCACGGTCACAGACGCCGCCTGCAGCTTGCCCCCTGTCGCTCCGGTGGCATCCAGCGTCACCGTGTTCGCGCTATCTCCGCCGTCGGTGAGGACCACCTCATCTCCGTTCATGAAGTTCGTGGGCTTATCACCATCGATCGTCCACGGAGTCTCTTTACCGTTCTCATTCCATGTGAGTTGATCTCCGTTCGTGCCGTCCCAGGTGATGGACCCTTCGATAGCCGTGAAGACGAGCTGTCCGGTTTCTGCATCCAAGGTCAGCACATCACGCGATCCCAGTTTAACTCCCGTGAAGTCCACCTGATCCGCGAAGCTGATGCCCGCGTTGAAGAGCTGGAGACCGTTCAAGTTGTCCTTTTCCACGCCCTTAAGGTCGATGGTCAAGTTCCCATCGAGTGAGTCCACCGTGAGTTCCGTGATGCGGCTTGCATCCCTGCCGACCGCGATGGTTGCCTTCTCCGCAACGCTTACCGCCCCGAGATTCAGGCTCTCCAGCGCCGTCAGATCAAGCGTGGCACCTTGCGCCAGCTTGAGGCTCGTGAGTCCATCACCCGTCGAGGCGCCGATGCTCACCGTCCCGCTGATCTCCAGCGCGCCGCCCGTTCCTGCCAAGGTGTCAATCACGCCTCCGTTAGCGAGCTTCAACGTGCCGCCATTGAGAGTGACCTTCGAGAGAGTGACCGACTTGCTGAAGCCCTGCGCGCTGCTCGTGACGGTCAGATCCAGCGAATTGCCGATCGTTCCGTCAAACGTGCCGCCCGCGCCATTCACCGTGATGGTGCCGCTCACCGTGCCGCTGCCGCTCAGTCCGCCCACCGTGAGGTTGTTGCCCATGAGCGTTCCACCCACGCTCACCTCACCCGCGGTCGAGCCGGAGAGGTTCTGGGTGCCCGTTCCGAGGGTCAAGGTTCCGGCGTCCTGCCCGTCGAGTACAGCCGTGATGGAGCCGGTGAGCGTGCCGCCACCCGCGCCGAGCACGAGCTTCTTGCCTTCGCCCAACGCGTTATCTCCCGTCAGATTGAACGTACCGCCGTCCAGCGTGATGCCGCCGGTGAAGTTCGTCCCGTCGAGAGCCGTGCCGAGCGTCAGCTCGCCGCCGTCCGAGAGAGTGACATCCCCGTTCCCGGTGAGGGTCCCCGCGCTCGTCGTGTTCGCGAATGTGACCTTGCCATCCACATCCAGCGCCCCATCGATGGCGAGCCCATCTCCGGTGAAGGTCCACGTGCCGCTCTCCACGGTCACGGATGCCGCCTGCAGCTTGCCCCCTGCCGATCCGGTTGCATCCAGCGTCACCGTGTTCGCGGTATCTCCGGTGTCGGTGAAGACCACTGCATCTCCGTTCTCGAAATCCGTTCTACCGTCACCGACCGTCCACGAATTCGTCCCGTCGTTCTCCTTCCAAGTGAGCGTATTTCCGCTCGTGCCGTCCCAGGTGATGATGGTAAGGGTTGTGAGAGTGAGTCGTCCGGTTGCATCCAGCGTCAACACATCACGCGATCCCAGGTCAATTCCCGTGAAGTCCACCTGATCCGCGAAGTCGATCTCTCCGCTGAAGAGTTGGAGACCGCCCTCCAAACTCTCCCTGCTCACGTCCGTAAGGTTGATGGTCAAGTTCCCGGTAAGTTCGCTCACCGTGAGCAAGGTGATGCTCGTCCCCCTGCCGACCGCGATGGTTGCCTTCTCCGCAACGCTTACCGCCCCGAGATTCAGGCTCTCCAGCGCCGTCAGATCAAGCGTGGCACCTTGCGCCAGCTTGAGGCTCGTGAGTCCATCACCCGTCGAGGCGCCGATGCTCACCGTCCCGCTGATCTCCAGCGCGCCGCCCGTTCCTGCCAAGGTGTCAATCACGCCTCCGTTAGCGAGCTTCAACGTGCCGCCATTGAGAGTGACCTTCGAGAGAGTGACCGACTTGCTGAAGCCCTGCGCGCTGCTCGTGACGGTCAGATCCAGCGAATTGCCGATCGTTCCGTCAAACGTGCCGCCCGCGCCATTCACCGTGATGGTGCCGCTCACCGTGCCGCTGCCGGTCAGTCCGCCCACCGTGAGGTTGTCGCCCGTGAGCTTGCCGCTCTGCTCCACGCTCACCTCGCCCTTGGTGGCGCCGGAGAACGTCGTCTCCCCGGAAAGCGTGAGCGTGCCGGCAGTCTCCCCGCTAGCGAGGGCGCCTTTCGTCACGTTCCCGTTGAGTGTGCCGCCGTTCGCTCCCACGGTGAGTGTTCCCATCGTGTTGCTTTCGTCCGCAAGGGTCAGCGTACCGCCGTCCAGCGTGATGCCGCCGGTGAAATTCGTCCCATTGAGAGCCGTGCCGAGCGTCAGCTCGCCGCCGGTCGAGAGAGTGACATCCCCGCTCCCGGTGAGGGTTCCCGCGCTCGTCGCGTCCGCGAATGAGACCTTGCCACTCACCTCCAGCGCCCCATTGATGGCGAGCCCATCTCCGGTGAAGGTCCATGTACCGCTCTCCACGGTCACGGATGCCGCCTGCAGCGTCGATCCGTCGGCTTTAAGATTCACCGTGTTCGCGCCACTTCCGCCGTCGGTGAGGACCACCTCATCTCCGTTCATGAAGTTCGTTTTTTCTCCCTCGTCACCGATCGTCCACGGCTTCTCAGTACCGTTTGCCTCCCAATCGAGTGTATCTCCGTCCGTGCCGTCCCAGGTGATGCGTCCCGTAAGAGTCGCGAGCTTGATCGTTCCGTCGGCGTTCAGCGTCAGCTCATCACGCGCCCCCAGGGTGGTAACTCCCGAGAATCCTACCAGATTCGTGTCGAAGCTAACAGGTCCGCTGAAGAGTCGGAGACCGTTTAACTTGTCCTTGCTCACGCCATCAAGATCGATAGTCAGATCTCCTGAGAGGGAGCTCACCGTGAGCTGCGTGATGCGGCTTGCATCCCTGCCGACCGCGATGGTTGCCTTCTCATCGACGCTTACCGCCCCGAGTGTCAGGCTCGCCAGCGCCGTCAGATCAAGCGTGGCACCTTGCGCCAGCGTGAGGCTCGTGAGTCCATCACCCGTCGAGGCGCCGATGCTCACCGTCCCGCTGACCTCCAGCGCGCCGCCCGCGCCGTTCAGGCTCGAGATTGAGCCTCCGTTAGCGAGCTTCAACGTGCCGCCATTGAGAGTGACCTTCGAGAGAGTAACCGACTTGCTGAAGCCCTGCGCGCTGCTCGTGACGGTCAGATCCAGCGAATTGCCGATTGCTCCGTCAAACGTGCCGCCCGTGCCGTCCACCGTGATGGTGCCGCTCACCGTGCCGCTGCCGCTCAGTCCGCCCACCGTGAGGTTGTCGCCCGTGAGTGTTCCTCCCACGCTCACCTCGCCCGCGGTCGAACCGGAGAGGTTCTGGTTGCCCGTTCCGAGAGTCAGTTTCGCGCCGGCGTCCTGTCCATCGAGTTCAGCCGTGATGGAGCCCTCGAGCGTGCCGCCGTTCGTTCCGAGCGTAAGTTTCTTGGCCAGCGTATTGCTTTCGCCCCCGAGGGTCAGCGTACCGCCGTCCAGCGTAATGCCGCCGTTGAAGTTTGTCGCGTTGACACCGCTGTTGAGCGTCAAGTTCCCCTTCACGGTCAGATCCGCCGCGCCTTGAAGAGCACCCGTCACCTCCGTCGTCACCTCAAACGTGGCGGCGTCGTAGAGCGTCAGCGTGCCGTCAACGGTCAACGTCGCGTCGGTAGCTCCCTCCGTCGTCGTGAACACGTAACCCGTCACATTCCCTGCTTCGCCGACCTCCATGTTGTCCACCTCAATCGCGCCGTCGAGAGAGACCGTCACATCGCCTCCCACCGTGCCGTGGAAGATCACATCCTGTGTCTCACCGAAGGCGCCGTCGTGGCTCCAGCCATCGGTCTTCTGAGCCCCGGCGCTTTCCCACGTCAGGTCGGTAGTCGCGCCGTCCCACGTGAGTGGATCGTGCTTCTCCGTAAACACGAGCTTCCCGTTCTCGAGAGTCACCTTGTAATTGGTCTCCCCTTCCTCCACATCCACCACGAAGTTGAGTTTCTCCTTGATGACGGAGGTATCCGTGTTCTCGGTGACAAACAGCTGATAGCCGTTACTGATGTAAGTCTCCGTGATCTCAGTAGCGTCGAGATGCACGGTGATCGTCCCGTTCAAACCGAGGCTGCCCATGCTGTCGGCGAACTTGACTCCGCCCGTGAGGGAAATCGCCAGACTGCCGCTTCCCGCCGTCAGCCCCGTCACATCCAAGGTGCCGCCTTTCAGGGTCAGTTGTTTCTCACCGAGCGCCAGCGTCCCCAGCTTGCCGCTCACCTTCTCTACCGTCAGGTCGCCGGTGAGCGTTAGGTTCCCGCCTGCCGGCCCTCCGCCCGCGAGAGAAGTTATCTTGCCGCCCGCCACGGTCAACGCACCGCCGGTGAGATTCACCGCGCCGCTCGTGCTCAGACCGCCCGCAAGCTCAAGAGTTCCGCCGGTCACCGTGACTCCCGCGCCCTCAAACGCCTGCGTGAGCTTCTGGTTGCCCGCCTTCATCTCGAGGCTGACACCCGTCCCGCTGATCGTCCCGTCATAAACAGCCTGTCCGGTTACATCCGCATCCTCGAAGGTGATGGTCTTGTTCTCTCCCAAGCTGACGCCGCCCGTGCCGTTCAACGAACCGACGTGCAAGTTATCCGCCGCCGACACGCTGCCGCTCGTTTCCTCAATCGTCAGATCGCCGGTGTATCCTTCCGCCGTGCCGAGGGTCAACGCTCCCGTGGTCGTCACCGACCCCGCGCCCGTGAGCCCCTTCATGCTGCCTCCCGCGAGTTCCAACGAACCCGCTACGGTGTTGCTCTCTCCGCTCAACGTAGCCTTCCCGAGCGTCAACGCCGTGCCGTCCCCCACATTCACACTCCCCGCTACCACCGTTCCGGTGAGCTTATGCGTCCCTCCCGTGGTGGCGAGAGTCCCCGTACCGAGATTGACATCCTGAGCGTAGTTGCTGCTCGCCCCGGTGAGGGTCAGATTTCCGTTGTTCGCCGAATTGTCTAAGCCCGCCGTTCCCGCCAAGGAACCGACGCTCAGATCACCCGTCCATGCCACACTGCCTCCTCCCAGAGTGAGAGCGCCGCTCACCACGGTGCCGTCCGCGAGGGTCACGCTCCCGCCGTTCGCCGTGAGCGAACTCATCGTGCCGGACCGGCTAAAGGTCTGGCTGCCGTTCGTAACGGTCAGATTCAGCGAATCGCCAATTGTTCCGCCAAACGCACCGCCTGTGCCGTCCACCGTGACAGTTCCACCCACCGTGCCGCTGCCGCTCAATCCGCCCACCGTGAGACCGGATCCCGTGAGTGTTCCGCCCACGCTCACCTCGCCCGCGGTGGCGCCGGAGAGAGTCATCTCCCCGCCGGAAAGCGTGAGCGTGCCGGCAGTCTCCCCGCTAGTGAGGGTTCCGCTCGTTACGGTTCCGCTCAGCGTGCCTCCGCCCTCTCCCACGGTGAGAGTCCCCAACGTGTTGGCTGCACCCTTCAGATCGAGCGTACCGCCGTCCAGCGTAATGCCGCCGGTGAAGCCGCTCGTCTCATCAGTCGTCGCAAAGTTGTCCTGAAGCGTCAGCGTACCGCCGGTCGAGAGAGTGACCTTTCCGTTCCCGGTGAGGGTCTCCGCGCTCGTCGTGTTTTCAAACGAAACAGTACCATCCACATCCAGCGCCCCATCGATGGTGAGTTCAGCTCCCTTGAAGGTCCACGTGCCGCTCTCCACGGTCACGGAGTTCGCGTGCAGCTTGCCCGACACCGTCGCTCCGGTTGCATCCAGCGTCACCGTGTTCGCGTCAGTTCCGCTGTCGGTGAAGACCACATCATCATCGTCCATGAAATTCGTGGGCTTATCGTCACCGATCGTCCACTGATTCGCCGTGTCCTTTTCCTTCCATGTGAGGGCATTCGAGCCCTTATTACCATCCCAGGTGATGGGTCCTCCGAGAGTCGTGAGCTTGATCGTTCCATCGGCGGCGTTCAGTGTCAGCTCATCACGCGCCCCCATGTCAACATTTGTGAAGTCTACCTGACCCGCGAAGCTGATGCCCGCGCTGAAGAGCCGGAGACCGCTCGCCAGACTCTCCCTGCTCACGTCCTTAAGATCGATGGTCAGATCTCCTGAGAGGGAGCTCACCGTGAGTTCCGTGATGCTGCTTGCATCCCTGCCGACCTTGATGATCGCCGTCCCGCTTTCCGCAACGCTCACTGCCCCGAGTGTCAGGCTCTCCAGCGCCGTCAGGTCGAGCGTCGCTTGATCCGCCAGCGTGAGGCTCGTGAGTCCGGAGCCCGTCGAGGCGCCGATGCTCACCGTCCCGGTGACATCCAGCGCGCCGCCCGTTCCCGCCAAGGTGTCAATCACGCTTCCGCCAACGAGTTTCAACGTGCCGCCACTCAGGGTAACCGTCCGGCTGCCCGTGGTCAATGCCTCCGTCAGCGTGAGCTCGCCGCTCGTCACGGTGAGTCCCTTGCCGGTGAAGCTCTTCAGTGTGAACGTCCCAGCCGTGTCCCCGACGTACTCCAGGTTAGCCGAGAACGTGCCATCAAATTTCCCGGACATCGCGGTCAACTTGAGTGTGCCATCGCCCGTGATCGTGCCGTACGCCATGGTACCGCCGTCACCCTGCCAGCCTGTCAGCCCGTTGGCTTCGAGAGTCTTACCCTGGCTGATGGTGATGGTGGAATCCGCCCCCACTTCGACGTTCATTGCCGCCTTGGCATTCGTATTGAACACCATCTCGCCGCCACCCACCGCCGCAAAGCTCCCGCCCACAACGAACTCACCCCCATCTTCGAAGGTCAGCGTCCCTGAGCTCTTTCTGATGCCGACTCCAGTGCCGAAACTTAAGGAAGTTCCTTGCTTGGTGTAATAAAGCGGTGAGTCTTGCAAATCTTGTGAATAATTATCGCTGGTTCCAGTGGTCACTTTGCCCACGTCAATGAACACTTCGTTCTCACTTCCCACGTTGGTGAAGCTCACCGAATGTCCGCCTCCTTGACCTCCTTCGAAGAACCATTCATCCACCTCGAGATCTCCTCCCAGCTTGATTTTGACGTCGTTCCACGAGGCGTCCAGAGTACCGACGCTACCTCCCTCGTCCAGCTGCAACTCCGACTGGTTCCAGAGTCGAAGCATACCGCCCACCGTCAGCTTCTTCTTGAAGAGGAAATCACCCTTCCCTCCGGTGCTGATAAAGTCTCCCGTCACATTCACCGTCACACTATCATTGAAGGTGGCTTTCACGCCGAACCCATTCGTACCGTCAGGGTGGTTGGTGATACCCGCCACCGTGAGCGCGGTGGCACCTCCTCCCTCCACCACTCCCGAGCTGAAGGTGTAGCCAGCTTCGTTAGTTGCGGTGAAGCTCACAGTGCCGGCGTGGATCTCCGCATCCTCCAGCGTCACCGTAACCGCTGTCGTCGTCGCACCGAGATGCACGTTGACCGGTTTTTCGGCTGAGTCAACCCACGCCTCATCTTCCTTCGTCCCGGCGCTCGTCGCCCACTCGGCAGTGCCGTTGGTTCCCCAAGCAAGTATGCCATCCCCTGCGCTGTTCGACCAGTACAAATCCGTGATGTCGCCCCAGAAAAGGGTTCCATCGCTCCTCAGCTTGAGGTTTTTGTATGTTCCTTCCGTGTTGTCACCCGCGATGCTCAAATCGAAACGATCAGAAAGATCCCCACTCCAACTGAAGAGCTTGTAGCCTGACCCGACGGCATCCAAGAACCCGGTGGTGAGTTCCAGCGCGAGCTCGGACACCACCTCGCCGATCGTCGGGAGCGTCGCATCCGTGAGAGCAATGTTGAGTCCCGTGACGGCGCTCGACAGCTTCAGCTTCGACCCGTTCGTCCAACTCAAGGCTCCACCGACAGTGACGGTCTTGGTGCCCGCGAGCTCCAGCGTTCCACCGTCCAGCGTCAAGCCGCCGGAGAAGGTGTAACCCTGTGGTTCAGGCTCTGCCGCATCACCATCCGAAAGCTTGAGCGTGCCGCCACCCGTCACCTTGAAGGCCTTGACAATCGTGTCCCCACCGTTAAACTCCCTCTCTTGTTCCCCCGCAATCGTCACGCCCATACCTGCGCCGATATTGAACGTAAGAGTGCCATACTTGCCCACAAAATCCGTCGCCGAGATGGGTGAATTTGAAGCAAAATCCCAGAGGAGGTAAACCGTCCCCTCTTCTCCTACCCGGCTCACATCTCCGGTGCCGGTTGTGTTCCCGCCCGTACTAAAGAGTATCTCATCGAAGACAAGATCGGCACCGAGCTTAATGTGAGACTCACTGCTGTTTGCCTGATCACCACGGAAATTAAGTTTGTTGACCTTGTTTGTAGCTCCCTCCTTGCCTTCGATGGTGAGCGTCGAGTTTGTGAGGACGAGCTCTCCATTCTCCTTGGAGAAGGAGCCGTGAACATTGGCATTCGACGAGTAGAACGAGAATGAACCCGTGCTCTCATCAGTGAAGTCGCCATAGACATCAAACCCTTTCCCGCAATTGCCTACGACAAAGTTTTTGTCCCCGCTGTTTCTAGTGAAGTTAACCTTTTTATCAGTATCGCCAAACTTGATCTCCCCAACGTAAAAGTTATGCGTGTACTGCTGATCAACGATAAAGTCCACCGCCCCCGCATCCTTACCGTTCTTCACAACGAAGGAGATGTTGGTGGCATCATCCCATACACCTTGCCTCAGCGAATTCACGGTGAAGTCTCCTCCGATGGTCAAATCCAGCTTGTCATTCGCAGCCATATCGAGGACGCCCACCTTACTCACCTCTTTCAGTTCCCATGTGCCGGTCAGCTTGCCGATCGTGTAGGTGTCGCCTGTGAGGCTCTTCAGCGTGCCGCCGCCGGTGAGGGCAAAGGAATCCGTTGTCCGGCTTGTGTCCGTCGTGAGTTTCAGATCGAGATTTGCTCCATCGACACTCGTAGTCACCTCCAGCTCTCCCGCGCTCCCCAGCGTCACGTTAGCCGTGCCTCCCACATCTGTAGCCTTCAAGCCGCCGAGCGTCACATCGCCCGCAAGCTCCAACGTGCCGCCGCTCCCCATCGACACCGCACCGGCGACCGAACTCACCGAGGCTCCGAGTTTCAGCGTACCGCCCGCCACTTCCAGCGCGCCGTTGCCGGCGTACCCGCCCTGAACATCGAGGGTGACATTGCTGCCAATAGAAAGCTTCGTCGCGTTATTCGTGAGCGTCCCGGTTACCGTCGCAGTCGCGGGTTGCGGCTCACCACCTGCCGCCACTTTCATGTTGTAGGTAGCGCCTGTCCCAATGGTGAGCGACTTCATCGTCGCATCCGCCCCCACCGTCACCGCAATCTCCCCGCTCGTTGCCTCCAGATGAACATCCTTACCTTCCATCCATGCCAACTTGCCGGAGACCCCGGTCTTGCTGCTCCACTCTCCGCCGGATGCATCCGTTCCCAAGGTAACGGTCGTATCGTCGCTTACCGGCACCCAGTAGAGAGCCTCCGGCACATTCGTCGGTCCCCAGCTCAGCGTACCATCGGCATTAAGCTTGAGGTTCTCATAGTTGCCAGCGCCGAAGTTATTACCGCCGACAGTAAACTTGAAGTACTGAATCCAACCCTCATCAATGGAGGAAGCGAAGAGCTTCACAGAACCCGTGCCCGCCGCTAAGTCTTCTCCCAAGAAGACCTTGGATAGATCAATCGTGAGCTGAGTACCGGAGGAGCCTCCGTTGAGTTGGGAAAGACCCGTCCCGAGCGTGATTTGCTGCCCCGAAGCTGCGAGCTTCAGCGTGGCTCCACTGCTCCACGTCCATGCCTCATCGATGGTGAAGCTGCCGCTGGACACCGTGAGGGTGCTATTCCCCATGGCCAGGGTCTTGAGAGTGGCGCCCGCAGTATCCATCGAGGTGATCGTGAGGCTGCCTCCGTTGAGCGTCAGTTTACCCGTCCCCTTAAACGAATCTGCCGTCACGGCGCCACCGATGGTCAGCTCGGTGCCGTCCGCCAGATCGAAGCTACCCACGCTGCCGCCGTTCATGGTCAGCTTGCCCGTCCCCGTCAGTTTCGCCGCGCCTTCAATATCGCCGCTCGTACCGGTAAATTCCAAGCTGCCGCCGTTCACCGTCACCGCCGCCAGCTTCCCGAAGTCCGTCGCCGTGAGCTTCTGCGTCCCGTCGCCCTCCTTCACCAGCGTGAGGTAATGGTTCGATGCGCCATCACTGTTGCCGTAGAACGTCGCAACCAATTCTTTTGCTTCCCCGATTCCTGTGGTATCAAATATCAACGAGGCATTGGTAACGCTGTTTCCTCCCGAGTATATCTTCACTCCCCCGTCCGTAAGACTACCTCCCTCAAGGTAATTGAGCTTAACGCTTCCACTGGCAGAGGAGCCCACGTACATCTTGGTGTTTGCTGCGAACTTCGCGCCCCATTTCGCAAAATTCGTAGGCTGATCCCAAAGGTACAACTGGCCACCATCTTGAATGTCAAACACGCCTCCCTGACCATCGGATTGGGACGTGTTTGACACCGCAAACATACCGCCACCTGACAGGGTCAGTGTATGACCTCCGCCGTTCAGATTGCCGTACAAATTGACACGCTGACTTGAGTGGATTTCACCGTTACCCTCAAGTTGGATCCCCCAATTAACATCCGTAGCATTCGATAGGTTAAGGGTCAGCTTACCGACACTCTCACCTTGCGACGTTCCAAGGTGAATCGTGCCTCCCCATGCGTCTGTGACGCTAGTATTCACCGAGAACAAGCCTCCATTGGTGGTCTTCAACTCCGCTCCGGCGGCGATCCACAGGTTATCCACACTCTTGATGTATTGCCGGTGCAGAGCACCAATATCCAGCACCGTACCATCCGCTATCTTGAGGTTAGCGAGAGTGTTCTGTCGACTATTCCAATCACTCGCAGCAGTTTTCTCATTCTGCGCCAGCAGACTCTGCAGCAGAGTCTCCACAGAACCGGTATCTTTACCAAAACTCATGGTCAGCGAACCATCGCCCGACACAATCCCCCCTGTCAAATTGGTTACATTCTTCAACTCGAGTTCGGAACCCGTGCCTCTGAGCGTGACCGCGCCGAGACTCTTCGTGCCGGTCGCGCTCACCACCATCTTGCCATTCACCGTGGTGTCGCCGGTAACCGTGAGATTACCTGTGCCGGAGAATTCCGCCGTGATGCCTTGCCCGACGGTCAACGCCCCCGTCACCGTGAGCGACTTCGCCTCCGCACTTTCCGTCTGCAACTTGAAGTTGTACGCCTGAGCAGTGTCGTCGTCCGCCAACTTCAATTCCATCGTCTTGGCATTTCCTGTGTCACCGACGGTGATGTCATCCGCCAGCGTCACTCCAATGATGCCGTCATACTTGCCTTGGAACACCACGTCCTTATCGGAATTGTACGCCTGACCACCCGTACCGCCTATGGTCCAGTCCGCATCTGTGCCCCACACCAGCGACCCGTCCGTGCCCTTCCAAGTCTCCGTGTCCACGCTCAAGGCAGTCACACTGATGGTGCCGGCCGTTGACCAACCGACCGTGTAGCCCTCGACCTGCTCCAAAGTGACATGCGTATCATCCCAACCCGTCGCGCCGGCAGAAGCAACCAGCTCATAGGTTCCTGTTCCGCCGTTTGCTATCGACTTAAGGAACGCGTCCGTGAAGTGGAGCGTGAGTTTGTTGGAGGTGGTGTCCTCAGCCCATGTGCCGGCAAGCTTCAAGTCGCTGAGCGTGCCATTGAGCGTGAGGTCGGCACTGCTTGAAAGCGTGATTTCACCGAGCGTGATGGTTCCCGAGGTGATGCCGCTGCCCAGCTCCAGATGTCCCCCCGCATTCAACGTGAGCCCGGTGAGACTGGAGGTCGTATCCCAAGTCGATACCGTCAGCTTACTACCCAGTTCCAGCGTGCCCGTCGTAGCTTTGAAGGTACCCACCTCCAGAGCCTTGGATGTGACAGTCAACGTGCCGGCCGTCATCTCCAAGGTTCCCTTGTGTGTTCCACCGCCCGACAGGGTGAGATCTCCGCTCGTCAGTTTCAGCGTACCGCCGGTGACGCTCCCCCCGTTGCTCAGCGCGCCCGAAATGACGGAACCGGCTCCCTCAAACTCCAGTGTCCCTTCATCCACCTGCACGCCGCCTTTCAACTGGGTCGTTCCATTGGTCGATGTGGAGAACTTCTGCGTGCCGGCTCCCTTCTTCACGAGAGTGATGCCTGTCTCGATCTGCAAGCCGTCCACATCCTTCGTCGTCTTTTCATCGGCGACGTTGACGGTGAGTTTGGCGGTTGCTTTATCAGCGCTCTCCACCGTGCGGGTGCGACTACCCATCAGTTGTTGGTCCCCGCGCTTCGTGATGCCACCGACCTCCAAATCAGCGCCGTTATTGAGCACGAGCTGCGCACCCCACTCCGACAGCGCCATATTCCCACTGATGACGCCGCCTTTCGCCATGGTCAATTTACCACCATTCGCCGTCGCAATATTGAAATCACCCTTGCCGGTCAGTTTGCCTGCCAGGGTGTAGTTCGTTCCGTTGAACTGTACCGCACCACCGTCAATATCAAAGTCGTACGCGAGCGTTCCTCCTGTGTCAGCAAAATTCAAGGTGAGATCCCCGGTCTTCTGCAGAATCACACCCTCCCCAAGTGTCACCGAGCCCAGCTTGCTCTGCACCCATTCGTCAACCGTTTTCGTCACCCCAGCTTGTCCCTGCCCATCGTTGATCTCGTCTTGTCTTGTTTCGATCTGCACGTACACCTTCTCCACCTCGGTTTTCTTCTCGATCTTACCCGTGCCGGAGAGTTTGCCGTTCTGCCCTAGGTTGATGTTGCCGCCCATGGTGAGCGTGTTGCCGCCTTCAAGCCCGCTGGAGAAGGCGAACTCTCCTTCTCCCACCGTCATACCTCCGAGCGTACCGGTGGCGCCGGACCAGTTCAGCTTGCCGCTGCCGCTCAGCGTGAGGGCGTTGCCTTCGCCCGCGATTTCACCGCTCACGTTCAGAGCCGCCCCCGCTGCGGAGAGATTCACCGTGCCTCCGCCCATTCCTACGGTGAGTTTGCTCGCGTTCACAGTTCCCGCCGTGCCGAAGGTGCCCCCGTTCATGACCGTGAGCTCTCCGTTCCAATCGCTGGTACCGGACGCGGTGAAGGATTTGCCGTCTACGGTGAGGGAACCGTTACCGGTCATCCCGCCCTGCACCGTCGTGTCCACCGCAAAGGTAGCTGCCGACTTCAGAGCCAACTGCGACTGCACCGTCAGGGAGTTATTCGTCGACTCCTCCGGCTTGAAGGTGTAGGTGCCGCTATCGGTGGTCTCCACGGTCATGTTCTGCACCGACGTCACGCCGTCAATGGCAAGAGTCACGGTGTTGTCACCGGTGCCCGCGAATTTCACGCTGCTACCACCGGCAAAGGTTCCTGCAGCATCCCAAATGCCGGTTGAATCGTTCCACTCGAAGGACGATCCGTCGCCCGTGTGAACCAGCTCCGTGGTGTTGTTGACAAAGTGCAGCTTACCGTCATCCCCCAAGGAGTATCCGTAGCTGCACCCACTCAGTTCAAATTGAATCTTCCCACCGGTCGAAAGTTCCTGCAGCAACGTTGAACTCATCCCTGAGTCAAAGATCTGGTAGCCGTTGCTGAGTAAATTATCATCATCCGTGAGTCCGGTGAGGCTGATGGTCAGGGAATGTCCGCCATCGACGAGGCTGCCCAACTTAATCAAGCTGTTGGAGCCTGAGCCGTCCAGTTCGATGGTCGCATCCCCGGTGAGAGTGAGCGTCGTGATGTCCAGCGTGACGCCCGTTCCTTGGGCGCTCAATTTCGCGCCCCCTGCCAGTTGCAAGCTCGAGAGGTTCGACCCCGACTCCACGCCCGTCGTGAAGGTGGCTGTGGCGCTGCTCCCCAGCACGAGGGTGCCGCCCGTTCCTTTCAATTTCTGTGAGGCGGTGAGTGTGTGGTTCGCATTGACGGTGATGGTCGACCCGCTGCCAATTTCAATGTTCCTGCCCGCCGTCGCATTCGTGTCGAACACCATGCTGCCGCCGTTATCAACCGCCAGATTCCCAACGCCGGTAGCGCTCCAGTCTCCTGTGAGTGTCAGCACGTTTCCTGACCCGCTCGCTTTGAGCCCAACATCCGTCCCATCATCGACTGAGCCGAAATTCAAGAGAGAGCTATCATTGCCGGAAGGATTGAGAGTCATTGTATTCCGGACATCCACATACACGTCACCTGCCGTCCCCGCCAACTTCGTAAACCATGTATGGCGCCCGTTATTATCGACAGTCCAGTTCTTGATGACCAAATCCGCGCCCAGCACAAACTTGCCCGCCCAGCTCGCTTCAAGGGTGCCTACCTCGGCTCCTTTTTCCAAGGTCATCACCGACGCCCCTTGCTCAGTATTGGGAGTTCCCCAAAGCGAGAGTAGCCCATCCACAACAAGCTTGTTCTTGAAGAAGTACTCAGAGCGTTTGTTATGATTGGTGAAGTTGCCCGTGACGTGAACGTTCACCTTTTCATCGAAGGTGGCTTTTACCGAGTGCTCGCCGTTAGAGACGTTGGTTATATTACCGTTGACCAAGAGGGTGGTGGAGCCCCCAGTGGCGGTGGAAGTGAAGGTATAGCCTTCCGTCGCGTTGTCTGCGGTAAACTCGATACCGACCGTCTCAATCATGGCGTCGAGCAGAGTGACGGTAGCGGCACTGTTTGCTCCCAGATGGACGGTGCTGTTGGTTGTCCACGCAGCAGAATCCGGAGATCCGTCTGCTTTTCCCGCCCACACGTTGCCGGCCCCGGTTCCCCACGAGAGGGAGTTACCTTCTCCTCCGGTGCCCGACCAGTACAGATTCGTGCCGCCCGTCAGGGCGATGACTTTGCCGTCGCTGCTGAGGGTGAGCTGCTGCTGACCGCTCTCGTCAACCGTCGTGCCCGTCACGATGATCTTGCCCGCCCACTCCGACTTCCAGTGTTCTCCGAAAAGATCGAAGCCAGTGTTCTCAATGCTCTCATTGGTGAATCCGGTGAGGGTCAGGGTGATGATGGAGTCGATGGTCGCACCGCTCCAATCCAGTTGCAGATTGGCGCCGTACGCCAATTCAAAGGTTCCCGCGTTGCTGATTGTTCCTTTGCTCACGGTCATCGTTCCGCCCGCCCATCGGAAGGAACCGTCCGCCCCGATGCTGATGCCGGTGTTTGAAACCGTCATCCCATGATTCCCAGATCCCATGATGAGCTTGCCGTTCGTCACGGAAATCGAGCCGGCTTTCATGCTGGTCGTGCCATCGATCATCTGCTCCCCCGAACCGTTCATGGTGAGCGCATCCGTGACCTCCAGCGCGGTGAGCGTGATGCTTTGTGTGGTTGTATGAGAAAGGGTGAGAGCCTTTGCCTTGAGCGTTCCGGTGCCTGTATCTTTGTTCATCATGCCCTTCTGCAAGGTCAGCGTACCGTTCCGCACATCAAGTGTGCCGCTGCGCAAGTCGAGCTCGGCGGAAAGATCCAGTCCATCTTCGCTGGTGATGGTTGTTAATTCGTTGTTCTCATCCAGACAGAGCTTCTCCATCCCATCCAAGATGGTAATCTTTTTGATGGTGTTTTTCCCCTGCAGCACGACCTGCTGTCCCTCCAACGCAAGCTCCCCGAAAACGGTCAAATTCTTGACATCCGCCCAATTGTCTCCGTCCCCAAGTGCTCTTGGTCGTGCTATGATGTGCAACTTCACGCCCTCACCAAACGTGATCGCCTTCGTTGCATTATCCTGCGTGAATCCAGCCCCGTTATCAGCACTGCTCAAATCGAGCGTTACCGTACCGGTTCCCGTGATTTGCACCTCGTCGTCGATATTCTTCGTCAGCTTGTTGGCGCCGACGATCACGATCTCCGCACCGTCGGCCAGCACGAGGTTGCCGGAGCTTTGAAGCTCTACCCCTTGGCTGAACGTGAGCTTTCTCCCGGTACCCCCTGCCACCTTGAAGGCGAGGGTGATCTGGGCGGCATCGTCGATGGTCAGGTCATGCGAGGTCATATCCACCCCGATGCCGATTTTCTCCCCCAGCGCATCGTCATCGAAATGTCCTTTCAGCGTTGCCCATTCGATGGATGGCGTGTCCCCATTGTTCCAGAGGACGTAATAGGTGTCAGCGTCAGGAACTAATGCCGCGAGAGCAATCCCCGCCGAAGATACCTTGCCATTTTTCACGTTTCCTTCGCCGCCGGTCAATTTCCCGCCGAACACCATGTCTGAGAACAGCGTCAGCGTGCTGCTGTCGTTTAGCGTCACATTCTCGTCCACGGAGAGCGCCACGTCCTCGTTGAAGACCAGATCTGCGCCATTCGTTGCAGAAAGGCTGCCTTTCACATTCAGGGCACGAGTCTGTCCGGGAGAGGCGGAGGCAAAGGTGTATTTTCCTTCTGTCGCTCCTTGTACGGTCAAATTCTTGGCATTGATATCCTCGCTCAGCTTCACCGTACGCTCCGCATTTTCCTTCTCGACAAAGGTGACACTCTGCTCGCCCTTATTATCCCAAGCCACATTACCGCCGCTCCCCTTGTCATCGGTGTCAAAGTTTTCGTCGCTTCCCCACGTCAGCTCCGACTCCGTGTCTCCTCCGCCCCAGTACACGCCCTCATCCACCGGCTCAGCCGTCCCTTCCCAAGTGAGTCTCCCATCGCTCCCGAGTACAATGTTCTTGTAGGTCTCTGCGTTGTCCGTTTCTATGGTAAAGAACGACTCCATTCCGCTCGTGAAACCCGCCGAGGCGAACAACTGGATTCCCTCCGTCCCATTAGCACCTTCAAAGAACGCGCTGCTAAGATGGACGGTAAGTTTATTCACGGAGCTGCCGCCATTGAGCTCTGAAATGCCGCTGAGCGTGATCTGCTGATTTTTCGCGCTGAGGGTCAGCTTTGAGCCCTTGCCCCATGTCCATCCGGCGCTAATGGTGAAGGAACCGTCAGAAACGACGAGTTCTGCCCCATTATCGCCGCTGCCAATCGCCAGGTTGGTCAGGGTGCTATCAGCCGCCGTGCTTAGCGTCAGCGCCCCTCCCGTCACATTCAGGGTCCCCGTGCCGGTAAGCGCCTTCAGCGTCCCCGTGATGCTACTCTCCAGTGTCGTACCATTAGCCAAATTTACGGTGTAATCCTTCAGCGTCTCGCTCTCGCCGTAGCTGAGTTTGAGAGAACCTTTCTGCACATCAATGGTGGCGGCTCCGGTGGCGGTGAAGCCTTCCGCCAGCTCGAGCACGCCGATACCTTTCTTGGTGAGACCGTGATTCCCGTTATTGGTCAACTTACCCTTGAGTTGCAGCACATGGGCTTTATTGTTGTCTGACAAATCATCGCGCCCGGTACGCACCGTAGCGTTGCCATCCAGCGTAATGTTCCATGGCAGAGAAATTGTATCCGTCGTTGTGTGCCCTTGGTTGTTGTACGTATCGTGCGTGTAAAAGCTCAGGGCAGCATCCGCCTTCATCCCGTTTCCCAGAGTAGTTCCGTTTTTCACGCCGCTGCCCTGGAGATGCAGCTCGATGCTATCTTTTCCCCATTTATTGTCACCCGTTCCGTCCCACTCCAACAGAAGACTGGAGTTTTCTCCGACAATGACCTTGTTCAAGTTCTTGAATTGCGCAAAATGTCCATCACCCTGTAACGCAAGGTAGGCGTTCCTGAACTCAAACGTTCCCAACTGCTTATCTGATCCAGTGCCATCAATGATTGTCGTGAATTGATTCAAGAAGTCCTGCGATTGAGTATACGTACTCAGATCCACCGTCAATGTGCCGTTCTCGCCATGGAAGCAATTGGTATTGTTGCCGCCGTAAAGGTTCCAAGCTTGCTTGATGACGACTTCGCCACTGTGCTGAATGTCCACATCCCCTAGGCTCTTGTTACCGCTTCCGGAGGAATCATTGCCGCCGATGATGAGTTTTCCCTTCACTTCCGCACCGCCATTCGCCGAAAGCGTTTTACCACTGGCTACGTCAAATTCAACGTCCGTACCCTCATCAATCACGAGTTTGCCTCCTACGGTGATGCCGTTGTTGACAGTAAACAGGTAAGTTCCACCTGTGTTGCCCTCACCTTTTTTCACGGTCATGTCCCCTGTAACGCTGACGTCAGCGCCAACCGCTACAGTGATGGAGGTCCCACTCGTCCCCGCAAATACCACATTCCCTGTGCCGGCGTACTGCTCGTTATGATCCGTGCCCCATCCCGTACTATTCGTCGACCACGTAAAGCGGTCTGTAGAGTCATTCCAAGTCTCCGTTCCGAGAGGGGCATCCCCCTCAGTACTCCACGTAAGATTGCCGCTTGCATCAATGCTGAGGTTTGTATACTTGTCAGTGTATCCGTCTTCCGCCGCTAGTGTGATTTGGTCACTCCACTCCGCTTTCCAGCCACTGAAGAAGTTTGTAATCTCTTTTGTCACATTATTCGCCGACAGCACCGCATTCGAGATTTTAATCGTCAGGCTTCCTTCACCCCCCAATCCAGTGGATCCTACCGTGATGTAGGGAGCACCTTCTACGGATGAGGTGACGGATAGAACATTACTCCCCGTCAGCACAAGCCCGCCCGTAATTGTCAACGTGCCGCCAGCCAGATCCACCTTTGCATCTTCCAGCGTGAGGTATTTTCCGAAGGTCTGAGTCCCTTCAGTCACCTGCATCGTTCCCGTCCCCCCAAGTCCCTGGAACTTGAAATCACGATCCAATGTTCCGGTTTTGCTCAATGTCATCGTCCCAGAAGTGGCTATCCCGTAACCGATACTACTTGTATCGACGCCCTTCCAACCGTATTGCGACGCAATGTCCGCTACTGAAACTTTTACTGGGTTCTCTTGTTCATCTACCTGTTGTGTAAATGCAATATCCGTTAAAAGGAGGTGAATATGACGTCCTTCAGCTCCCTCCATCTTCTTAAGTTCGGTTGTAACGCCGTTGTCGTTGACTGCGACGATGCTGCTAACCACCAAATCATCACCCAACAGAACGGATCTGTTACCGCTACCCCACTGAAAGTTCAACTCTCGAATGCTGCCACCTTTCTTGAGAGTGATACTGGTCTTATCAGTCGACCACTGCACCAAAGAACCGTCGCCGCTGAGTTCACCATCAATCGTGATGGTCCCACCTTCCGAAACCTTCAGATTTGTTCCGGCGACAATGTCTACGTCACCGTGAACTATCAAACTACCCCCCCTAAACCACTCACCATCGTTTTCATTAGTCACAGCGACAGTCCTAGAGAACCGCACGTTGAGGCCGGATTCAAACTCAACGGTACCAGTCGTTATGATATTGGTCCCCGTCACCTTCACCCATGCACTACCCACGCCCTCTGCCAGCGCAATTTTGGAATAATATTCCACACCTTTAGTGGCTGCCAACTCCAGAAGGGCTCCATTTGCAAGCACAATTTTTCCATTACCGGTCAAGGTGCCGGCTATATTACTTTCTCCACTCCCTAATGTCAGATCTTCCCCCAGAGAGAGAGTCACCCCTGCCCCCAAATCCAGCGAACCCAGTGTACCGCCTTGACTAAATGTGAGCGTGTTGACTGTATTGTTTGTAGCCACGGTCAGTTTGTACCCGTCACCGGAAACAGTCCCACCAAAAGAAAGAGAGCCGACCACCCCAGAATCACCGTTCTGAAAAGCTATCTTCGCATTGTCGATAAGAGTCAACCCGCCACTTGTCTCTACGGTTGTACCAACACGCAAGGCTGCGTTCGACAGCGCAGCATAACCACTCTGCTCGAAAGAGCTCGAACCAATAGCAAAACTCGTCCTTAACTTCGTACCTCCCGTGAAATTGGGGGTGGGGTCAGCCCACGGACCAAACCAAAGTTGCGCATCCGTCACATAGACCGTCTCCGGTCCGTACGGCCCCCCAGTATCATTCCCAAATACTTTTCCACTGATAAGGAACCTCCCGCCACCAGCGAGCCACAGCGTCGTTGCCTCGGAAAGATTGGTTTTCAGTTCATAATTCGGTGTGTCCGGATTCCCTGTCAGCTTAATGTTGGCACCTGTTTGAATGAAATCAAAGCTGATCGCCTCGTTTTCATCCCCTGTTTTTCCAACAGCACTGAGAGAAACCTCCTCATCCCCCGTGATGTTCATGTTCCCAGAGTAAGCTACTGAACTACCGTAGTTCACCCCATCCGGTCCCGAGAAAGCAATTGCCGACGGCTCATCAATCGGCATGATGCCGTACTCATCGCCGGAGGAAGCGATGGTGGCGAGGAGAGAGTCCAGCTCATCTTCGTCGGACTCGGCGTTGGCGTCCGAGTCGGCGTCTTGACCTAGCTGTGCGGCGGCATCGGAAGGAATCGCGTGCGAGTCGCTCGCGCTCGCTGCGTCTGCCTGCGCGCGCGTAGAGGAGAGCTCATGCTGCGACGGCGTGTCCCAAGAATCGCCCAGATCCAGCTCTTCATACGTCTCCTGCTCTTGCTGCGCCGCCGATGCTCGCGAACTGTTCGTCCATAGCAACGTGAACAAGCCGAGTATTGCCGTACCGGTCGATACCGTCCGTGGTATCTGACGACGACGCACAGCTAGCGCTGCAAGGCATGCCAACAAAGCCTTGCGTAACCGCGAAGGAAGATGTAATTTCATATTGCGAAAATTCTAGTAGTTATTGGAACCAGAAAGCGCATGAGGTCGCGCCGCAAGCCGAAACTCAACGCCACAACCCCATGGTTCATATAGTATACCTCTTTTTGAAGGAGATAAGCAAGCAAAATTTCCGCAGAAGGCTGAAAAAAGGTCGTTTAATGCATAAAACGTATAGCAGAAATGAAATAGTTATTTTTTTGTTATTAAAAACCCCAGAAATCTAACCCCCTCCCCTCCAGCCGATAACAAAAAAAGTTCTGGTCATCTCCTTCAAAAAGAGAAAACCCCCGGGCGGCAAGGCGCTGGGCGCCTAGCGGCGCCTATTTACGATTTTCGATGTACGATTTACGATTTGGATGCACGCGCGCTCCGCGCGGTTTATGCGGAGCGAGAGCGCAGCGGAATTTTTGAAACGATGCGAGTTGTTGGTTCGAAAGCGACCGGAGTTTCGCCATGCCGGCTGCACTGCTTTGCTTCCATCGTCCATCGTCCATCGTCCATCGTACATGTCTTGATTTACGATTTGGATGCACGCGCGCTCCGCGCGGTTTATGCGGAGCGAGAGCGCAGCGGAATTTTTGAAACGATGC